>DDXG01000030.1 GCA_002347125.1 Phycisphaerales bacterium UBA2266 | reverse complement strand
CCAACTACGACCGGGACATCCTCGAAGACGCCAGTCGCCTGGTACAAGCATTGCGCGCCCGAACGAGCGCCGCCCTTGACGACCCAAACACGGAGGTGGAAATTGGGACCCTGATCGAAAACCTGGACAATGACCGTGATATGGTCGATGTCAATGGCGTCCGCTATTCAGCATCTAGAGTAGCCATGTGGAAGCTCTACGCAATGGGTGAGGCTGGCATTCCGCAGCTACTGGAGGGTTTTAGGAGGGGTGATTCTGTCGAAGCTCGTCAGGTTGCGCTTTACACAATCGGCTGTCTCCATCGGAAGACAACGCGTGCTCATGACGATGAGTATCTGGGTCTGTACGCATTGGCGGCGTCCGACCCTGAAGGGCTCATTCGTGCAACGGCCATCACCTGGATTGCTGAGATGGCCAGGAATCCCGGTCGCGACCAAGCCGACGGAAACGAACGTCTGATTCCGTACCTCCAGAAAGCACTGGGCGACCCGAACGACCTTGTGCAGATGAACGGCGCTCTCGGTCTATGGCGCATAGGCCGCAAGGACCTGGTCCCGCCCGATCTTGTGAAGAAGTACGAACTGGGCACCTCCCACTATGATTGACAACACAGTGGACCCATGCGGGCTATGCGGGCTGAGGGACAGTCACCGATTTCTGCGATTGGCCGGAATGAAGGTGGCAGTCGGTGGAGGTGCGGACGGCGATTGTGGTGGCTCGCAACCGGGCGGAGGATTTTGAGGGGGCTATGGTGGCTATTGAGGAGTTGTCTATGAGGTTCGGGCAGGGCGAGGGGATGGCGGCGGTTGCGACGGACCTGGGCGACCGCTGCCGCAGATTGCATGCACGCGGGGGATGCTGCTTGACTGGTGAGCGAGAGTGCGGTAGACTTCGAGTGAGTATTTCGTATATCGGCGGTTCGGGCCGCTGTCGGCGGCGACGTGTGCCTTGGGACGTTAAGGTTTCTGGAGGGGTTGGACTTGTGGTTTGGGGCCGGGAACATGGCTAATGGCAGGGGCATGTTAATGCGCCTACCGTGGGCATGGTTTGAAAGCTCACGTCCTTTTCGGGCTGGCTACAAGCGATCCGTGCGGCCCGCGGAAGGAGGAAGAATAGCATTGGACAGGAGGTAGGACCATGAGACAGAACCGTTGCTGGGGCACTCAGTTTGTTGCGTTGGTTGCCCTTGTTCTGGTGTCGAGACCCTTGGGGGTGTGCGCGGCGAGAGAACCATCGGACCTCGAGCGGCAGCTTGCCCGGATTGGCTTTGCGGAGCGACTCAAGGGAGTTGCCCTGGTCGATCTTGAGAAGCAATGCCTCTCGCTGATTCCAGACCACAATACCCCGGCGCAGCGTGGCCAGATATTCGCGAAGATCACGTCTATATATGCTGAACGGGGATTCACGTCGGACCAAGACCCGCGAATCACTAAGACGATAACCTATGCTGCCAAGGCATTGGAGCAAAAGCTTGATGCGGCTACAGCGTGCCAGATGTACACATGGTGGGCTGGTGCTGTGATGCGCCAATCCTGGAAATACCGTGAGGCCCGGTTCCGCGAGGGACGCCCGAAGGCCCTTGTGTTGTGCCTGAAGGGTCTGAAGCTGGCACTTGACAACGATGCGCCCGAAGAACATCCAGGGGGCCCGCCCGCGCTCGATAGGATCAGTGTCGCGCCGGGAACACTGGGCTTCGACGAGTTGATGGTGAAGCACGAACAGCAGATTAAGGCGAGGGAGGAATGGGATGTGCTTGTCAAGCTGTATGTGCAGCGCCGGGCCCTAACTCAACAGTGCATTGCGATGTATGCGCGGCAACCCCATGACCTTGACGAGTTCCTCGGTGAAGCGGGCAAGGTCCTTGTGGGACATGAAGATGTCGTCCTGAATATCGCAGAACAGATACAAGAGCGCATCGCGGCTCTGGAGCCGCCGCGAGCGCAATGAACAGGAGCCGACGAAGGACGAACAGGACCATCCGCGCCAAGTGTAGCGTGCCGCGGGCGCTATCGCCGGAACTGGAAAGCCCGCGCACCGGCAGGCTCGTGGTGGCGCACGGTGTCGGTTGCGCAGACGGCTATTGTGGCGGCTCGCAACCGGGCGGAGGATTTTGATGGGGCGATGGCGGCGGTTGGGCGTTAGTTGGGCAGCGGGGTGCGGTGGGTCTGTCGGGCGTGGTTGGGGGCCGTGGCGCGGGGCGTGGGGGCGCCGGCCTGCTTGGTCCGGGCGGCGATTCGGACGTTGACGCGGGCGATGAACAGGTCGGTGCTGGGGGTCTGAATCTGGTCGGCGAAGGCGGCCGCGACGACGGCCCGGGCGGCGCCGACACCCTCCTGGAACGGCAGGGAGAACCTCAGTCTCCTGGCCTCCGGGCCGCTGAGGGATTTGAGGAACTCGGGGATGGAGCCATCCCGAAGGGCCTTGGCGTAGTCGACGAGCAACTCCTG
Source organism: Phycisphaerales bacterium UBA2266 (assembly GCA_002347125.1). Lineage (GTDB taxonomy): Bacteria > Planctomycetota > Phycisphaerae > Sedimentisphaerales > Anaerobacaceae > UBA2266. The sequence continues at coordinate 3,545 of DDXG01000030.1, read as the reverse complement.
ATTGTCTCTGTTGTAGTCGGTTCTCATCGCTGGCTCCGAATCATCTTAGAAACGCCGTTGTCTGTGATACGCGGGTCAAACTCATGCCCAAGCGGCGCATAATCGAGATTGCCGCCTGGCCTTCTACCGCTAATAGGCGTGGGCTCGGCGTCAAGTAACGGGAAATCCGGCACCTTTGCGCTAATTGGGCAATTTGGGCGGCTCTTGGGGGCCGGCCGTCCCTGGCGGCCGGAAAAACGGGCCTTTTTCGGGTTGCGGCCGGGGTCCTGCGGGGGTACTCTGGCCTGTCGTGGCGACGGATACGTGGCCGTCAAGAGTTCTCGATATTGGCAACGAAGGAGTGAATCATGGGCCAATGGCCGGTTTTGAGACGGTGGCTGGGTCTGGCGGGTGTTGTGGCGATCCTGGGGGTGGTTGCGCCCTGCGGCTGCCAGGAGGCACAGAAGACCGACGCCGGCCCCAAGTGGGTCAAGCTCTTCAACGGCAAGGACCTGACGGGTTGGACGCCGAAGTTCAAGGGCTGCGATCTGGGCGTCAATTATAAGGATACGTTCCGCGTCGAGGATGGCGTCCTGAAGGTCTGCTATGACAAGTATGACCAATTCGACTCGCGGTTCGGCCACATCTTCTATGAGCATTCCTTCTCCCACTACCGCATCAAGGTGGAATACCGTTTCGTGGGCGAGCAGGTCGCCAGCGGCCCCGGCTGGGCGTTCCGCAACAACGGGATCATGCTCCATTGCCAGGACCCCAAGACCATGACCAAGGACCAGGATTTCCCCAATTCCATCGAGGTCCAGTTGCTCGGCGGCGACGGCAAGAACAAGCGGCCAACCTGCAATCTCTGCACGCCCGGCACGCACGTGGTCATCGACGGTAAGCTGGAGAAGACGCACTGCATCAACTCCAGCAGCGAGACCTTCCACGGCGATCAGTGGGTCACGGCCGAGGTCGAGGTCCGCGGCGGCGACATTATCCGGCACTTTGTCAACGGCAAGCAGGTGATGGAATACGAGAAGCCCCAGTTGGATTCCGGGCAAATCCTGACCTCCGGCTGGATTTCCCTGCAGGCCGAGAGCCATCCCACGGAGTTCCGCAGGATTGAGATACTGCCGCTGGAGCAGTGAGGGGCGCGATTGGACGGCAACAGGCCTATTTGCCCAGTTGCCTGAATTTCGCAGCGGCGGCGGCGATCTCGACGGCGAACCCGAGGGCACAGAGGACCAGGCCCACCTGGAGCTTGTCGCCGGCGCTGATAAGCAGACTGGCGACGATCATAAGCCCGAGTATGGCAAGGAATACCTGGAGCATGGAGATTTTGTAGAGGTACCGGCTTGGTGTGATGAATATGGGGATGGCGGAGGCGATGGCCATAATCAGCACGGCCCAGCCGACAGCCCCGACGTGGTAGCCGTATTGACATGCGGTAGACCGCCCGAAGATGCCCACCAATGCGTCAAACCGGACGCGGACCCAGGGCAGGAAGAACCCGAGGACCACAAGACCGACACCGACCAGCAGGACGATGTCGGGGCGGCTGAAGGCGTCCTGGGCCCGCAGGGCGGAGGACTTGCCCATGGCGTCGAGCAGTTCGGCCCCCTCCTGGGAGGTTATCTTGCCGGATTCCACCATAGCGAGGATACGTTTGCGTTCGGGGTCGTTGGCCGGGGCATCCGCACCCATCCACCGGGTCAGAATGCGGGCCAGAACGATGATAAGAGCAACCGCCAGCAGCAGGATTGGAAAGAAACTTAGGGTCATATCTTCAGTCTCCTTTCTTGCGGGCGCGGAGCATGTCGGCGGCGTCCTTGGCGCTCATGTCGCCCCGCTCAATGGAATCGAGGATTTCCTTGCGGCTGAGGGGCCTTCCGTCGAGGATACCCCTGAGCAGGTGGTTGATGCCGTCGAGCATCTTGTTGATCGTCGGGTAAGAGATGCCAAGCTGCTTTTCGACTTGGGAGATATTTCCGCGGCAGGCCAGGAAGACGGCGATGAACTTCTGATATTCAACAGGCAGCCGTTCGAGCCCCTGCGGCAGGAACGTGCCGGAAATCTCGCTCAGGCAGCCTGTGCACCGGATCGATGTGACCAGGATGGGTTCACCGCACAAGGGGCAACGTGATGGCAGACCGGCGTGTTTCATAATGCAATGCGCAAATCTATATTGTGAATTCTAACGCCAATTCTACAGACAATACTGTATCTGTCAATTAATAATTTTAATTCTTTTTGGAGACGGAGGGAAGGCGGTACGGACACGGCCGAGCGGCAAAATACGCCAAATGCTGGAAAATGGGTGTAATACTTGATGGGGCCGGGCGTATCTACGTTATATGATGGGTGTCCAAGGGTAATCAAAGCACTTTTTTCAGAAAGGAGTGGTTATGTTCAGGTCCAGGTGGCTAAGAGTCATGGTTCCGGTGCTTGCTGTCGGGGCGGTGTGTATGGCGGCAATGGGGGCCGGGGGGGCCAGACGTCAGGCGGTGTCCGGTCCGTTGCAGGTGTTGCCGGCCGATACACTGTTTTGCGTGCGGGTGAACAATCTGGAGGCGACCGGCGATGCCCTGTCGGCGTACCTGCAGGGGCTCATCGGCGAGGACGACAACGTGAAAGAGGCGATCGTTAAGAAGCTGGCGGAGGCATTCGGCCAGGAGCAGTTGCAGGCGGTGCGCATGACCGGCACCTTCGCATTGTTCGGGTTGAATCTGCCCGTCGAGGGCCAGAACATGAACCCGTTCGCGGGTCTGTTTGTCGGGGCGCTGCTGCCGGTGACGGGTTTTGATGATTTCGTCAGCGGTAATGCGAATGTGGGCGAGCCCGGCGACGATGGGGTCTGCGAGATCAAGATCGACGGAGGCGTGCGCGGGCTGGCCACGTCGGTGCGGCGTTTTGCGCTGATCTCGCACAACGCGGATCGGGCGAAGCTCTTGAAGGTCAAGGAGGCCCTGAGCCAGCGGGAGAACCGCCTGGCCGGCGCGCTGGACGAGCAGGAGAGAGAGCTTGCCCGCAAGCCCATCTGGGCCTACGGGAATGCCCGGCAGGCATCCCGGATCGTCGGCCCGATGATCTTCATGGGCCTCGAAGGCATGAAGATGCAGCTCAAGCAGATGCAGCAACAGGGCCAGGGACCGATGGTCGGCAATGTTGACGGGATCATCGACTTCTACTCGGCGATCATCAACGTGATTATGGAGGGTACCGACCGTGTCTCGCTGGCGGCCGAGCCGTCGAGCGAGATGTGCCGCTTCACGTTCACCAGCCGGGCCGTCGACGGCACGTTGCTGGATGAGTTGATGGTCGCGCCGCCTCAGGCCGAGATCGGATCGCTCAGCGGTTATCTGGATGATGGCGCGATGTTCAATATGATCACGAGGATCGGCAAGCCCGGCCTTCGGACGGCCTACGTCAAGATGATTGACCTGCTGATCAAGATATCGGGTGGCAAGATCAGCCAGGAAGATGCGGAGAAGCTGCGGAGTCTGACGGTCAAGGCAGTCGATTCGCTGGGCGATGCCGCCGCGTTCTCATTCAAGGCCGGTTGCCCG
>DDXG01000292.1 GCA_002347125.1 Phycisphaerales bacterium UBA2266 | reverse complement strand
GTAATTCTATCGACCGCAGCCGCCTCCTGCAAATACATTTTCAGAAATCCTCTTTCAGGCTGGCGGAAGGAGTGCCCGAAAGGGCCCTATCGGGCGCCACCGGAGCCGGTCCCCAAGGCGACACAGACGTTGACACGGCGTAGGCATCGCTCTGAGGAGCCTCATGAGTGTAAGTGCTTGTGGAGAAAGGAGATAGAACAGGGTTCACGGGGTCCAGGCGCCTTACAGGTCCGGCCGGTCCGGCTTCGTCAGAGGGAACGCAGCAAATCCCGGTTCTCGTAGACCTTCTCGATGGCGTCGGCGATGTCGTCCATGTCGTCCTTGGCGGCCAGCAACGGACCGGAGGCCCAGAGCATGGCCATCTCATCGCAGACGGCATCGCACATCGGGCACGGCAGTTGCTCGCGGTATTGCCGCAGCCTCTCGGGGGCGTACATCTTCTTGTAGACCGGCGATTCCAGAACATGGTCCACCCAGGGCTCGCGGTGCAGGCCCCGCGCGATGTACGGACTGAGGCTGACGCCCTCGGCCGCGAGGGCCTTGAGGAACACGGCCCGGTCGGCATCGTTGAAGTGCTCCTTGTGGTAGGTCGTGGCGTACAGGTAGAACGAACCGGCCGTGGTTCCCTCGTACAGCTTCTGTGGAACGATGACCGGGATGTCCTTCAAACGCTGCGTCAGATAGGCGGCGTTGGCGTTGCGGCGGGCGAACCGCTCCCGGACGCCGGGAAGCTGCGCCAGAAGCACGGCCGCCTCAAACTCGTTCATGCGGTACTTGGGCCCGATGACCTCGGTCAGGCCGCGCCGGGAGGTGCCGTGGTTGTGGACGGTGTAGCACTTGTCCATCAGATCATCGTCGTTGCCGATGATCCCGCCGCCTTCCCCGCAGGCAATCGTCTTGCTGGATTGGAAGCTGTAGCAGCCGCAATCGCCGATGGTCCCGATGACCTTGCCCTGGTACTCGGCCAGATGGGCCTGGCAGGCGTCCTCGATGACGGGCAGGCGATGCTGTTTGGCGATCCGCATGATGCTCTGCATGTCGCAGGGCTGGCCCATCATGTGGACCGGCATGATGGCCCTGGTGTTCGCGGTGATTCGCCGCTGGACGTCGGCGGGGTCGAGCTGGTAGGACCGGCGGTCCAGGTCGGCCAGCACGGGCAGGGCTCTGGCCGAGAGGATAGCGGCGATGGTGCCGGGGTCGGTATAGGGCGAGGTGATGACCTCGTCGCCGGGGCCGATGCCGAGGGCCTCGACGCAGGTGTGCAGGGCCTGCGTGCCCGAACCGGTGGCGACGCAGTGCTTCGTGCCCATCATCTCGGCGAATCGCTTCTCGAAGGTCGGGACCGTGCCCGAGGGGGACTGGATTCGGCACCAGATTCGGCTCTTGGTCGTCTTGACGACGGCGTCAACCACCTCTTGATCCCAGTGGGGCCAGTCGGGCCAGCCCTTGTTCTGTCGGACGGGCGGGCCGCCGAGGATGGCCGGTTTGCCGGCCTTCTTGACGAGATTGCCGTAGGCGGGGATGGTCCGCGACATCGAAACGACCGCCCCGGCCGAGGCCGTGGCCAGGACTTGTCTTCGGGTCAGATTCCTGGGGGCCATGTCTTACCCTTTCACAATGGGCCGTAGTCCGGCGGAAGTGTTCATCGATCGCCCTCTTGTAGTCCATTGTCGCCGGGACAGGCAAGGGGTTTTTCGCCCGTCGAGGCGCACGACGGGCTCCGGCGGGTGATTACGGTGGTCTTGCCGACGCCGGCGGCGTAGAATACCGGCTGCCACATGACCCCATACTATCTATGGAGTGCACGACCATGAGACAGCGTGTCGGCCCTGGATTCGCAGCGTTTGTATTCGTCCTGTTGATATGCCTTTCAGGCGGCCACAGCGCGGGGGCCGGCCTGCGGGGCGGATGCGCCAAGGTCAGTATCACACCGCCGATCGGCATTCCGTTGATCGGTTCGTATGGCAAACCGAGCGAGAGCATTCTGGATGACCTGTACGTGCGGGCGATGGTCCTTGACGATGGGCACACGATGGTCGCCATCGTCTCGGCGGACCTGTTGTACACGCCGCTGGACGAGATCTGCCGGCCGGTGCGCCGGATGGTCGAGGACCAAACCGGAATACCCCAGGGCAACATCCTGGTCTGCGCGACTCACACGCATTCCGGCCCGGAGGTCTTCACGCGGTCGAAGATCCGCAAGGACCAGGAAGTCCCCGCTTCCTCGCTGGACCAGGCCTACATGCAGACGCTGGTCGGCAGGATGGCGGAGTGCGTGGGGGCGGCCCGCGCGGATATGCGGCCGGTGAAGATCGGGGCGGCGGTCGGCCTGCTGCCTGAGATTGTCTTCAATCGGCGGCCCAGGAATCCGCAGGGGACGGCCGTCAATACGTTCACGCTGCCTCCGCGGGCCGCCGCCACGCGCACCGTCCGAACCGGCGACGACGGTCTGACAACGGTATCATTCGCACTTGGAGGCGAGAAGTCGGACCTCACGTGGGGCCCGGTCGATCCTGAGTTGCGCGTGCTGCGCGTGGCCGACGCCAATGACCGCACCGTCGGCTCGCTGGTCAACTTTGCCTGTCACCCGGTCTGCGTGTATCCGCACCTGCCGACGGCCATATCCGCGGACTATCCCGGCGACGTCACCGAACTGGCCGAGCAGGTCGAAGGCGGCGTGTGCCTGTTCGTCCTTGGGGCGGCCGGCGATATTGTCCCCTATCAACGCGGCCTGGAGGGGCATCGGCGGATGGGCAGGGCCGTCGGCGGCGAGGCGATTCGCAGGCTGGCGTTCGTCGCCACGAACGACGACGTGACACTGGCGGCGGTACGCAGGAATGTCGAGTTCCCGACCAAGCCGTCCGGATCGGGCGACGCCGCTGAGCCAAACCCGCCGGAGACGATAAGCACGGAAATGCAGATTCTGCGGCTGGGTGACATCTACATGCTGGGGCTGCCCGGCGAGGTCTTGGTGGAAATCGGCCTGGAGATCAAGAAACGGGCGGCCGTGGAACACCTGTTCATCGTCTCGCTGGCGAACGATGCCATCGGTTACGTCTGCCACGCTCAGGCATACGACGAGAAAGGCTATGAGCCGGGCGAGGCGACGCGGCTGGCGAAGGGGGCCGGCGAGATTATGGTGACAGAGGCACTGTCGCTGATCGAACAGGCCCGGCGGGGTGAATAGCCGTAGCGTAACTGAAAACGTAAAACTGAAAACCCAAAACCACAACTGAAACCCCAAAACTCTGTTATTCACAAGATGCGCAGCGGTTTTGAGCTTTGGGTTTTGGCTTTTGCGTTTTGAGTCTTCAGTTGGTTGCTGGTGCTCGCAGCTTGTCGAGCATCGCGTGGACCCTGTCTATGATGAGTGTCTCGACCGATGCGGCGAAGGGGCCCGGCAGCGGCGTATAGACCATCATGTCCCCGGCCTCGTAGCCGCCCTCGTTGAGGACCCGCACGGAGGGAATGTAGCCGAAGACATCGTTGCAGCAGGCCGCCACCCAGACCGGCCGACCCGGCAACTCCGACTTCAACCGCAGGGAGTAGTCCACCACGACCTCGCCGGCCAGGGCGACAAGCGTCAGGTCGCCGCCGAATTCAACCACTTGTATGAGGTAGGGGTACGTGGTCCGGATTGAACCGTCACGGTCAAGTTCCGCCAGCAGGGTCTCGGCGTGGCGGCGTTCGTACTTGTTGTCGGATTTGGCCTGCGCTTCGAGCTGCGGACGTGCGGGCGGCCGGGCAAACTCGAGGTTCACCGTGTCGATGGCGGCTCGAATGGGTCCGGCAACCGGCATGGCGCGCGGCATCAATGCCGCCTCGACGGCGTTGGCCAGGGCACGGCCGTGCTCCTTGCAGTAATCCAGCGTCCGCGGCCCGCCCCGGGGGTAGGGGTTCTGGTCCCCGGCGCAGCCGGCCATGAAAAGGGCCGTCGTGCCCGGATGCAGCTCTTCAATATACGCCTGGGCGAACCCCGCGTAATCCCCGCAGAACTCGTAGAAACTCAGCGTCGTGCAATGACAGGCGTAGCCGAACAATACGGCCTTGAGTTTCCCATCCGGAGTGTCAATTCGCAGAACGGGCACCGCGTGATCGACGGGACCGTCCGGGTTCGGGCTGATCTGGTAGCCCCTCTCCATCTTCCATCGCCGGTTCATGGCAAAACCCGCGCGGGCATGGGAGTACGACAGATTCACGACGGTCAGGTCCTCCAGTGCCCGGCCGACGAGTTGGATGAGTTTGTCCTGTAGCTGCCGGGTGTACCGGACGGACTGCTCGGCCTGTTCGGGCGACGGCCCATAGAACGTATCGCCGTAGACGGAGTATGCAGGATCCCACAGGGCCGGGCCGCAGTGCGTATGGGAGGCGCTGACCAGCAGCGCTTCGGGCGGCAATTGGTATCGCCGTGCCACTTCGGCCTCCAGGGCATCCCGCATGGCCCGTGATATGCCCAACAGATCGACCGTGACGATTACCAGCCGCGTGCCTGCGCCATCCTCGATGGCAAGCGCCTTGGCATGGAGGTCGTGCACCTTGCCCTCGGAAGGCTTGGTCCGGGCGGCATATCCGGCCATCCACATCGGCTGCTCGGGCGTGATGACGCCGCAGGCCACACCGGCCTTCCAAGCTCGTTGTGCATCCGCCGCAGCGGACAACTCTGAGGCAAAGGCCGAGCCGCCCGCGAGAATCAACATCAACAGGCAAGCAGCAGCGTGGGCAAGGACGGCACTTGCCCACCCTACCCCTTTCCGGGGTGCGACGGTCCGTCCGAATCGAGTAAGAATGATTCGCCAGGTCATTGAAGTGTCCTCCAGTCTGCGTGAAGCGCGACGGTCTTGAGCTTCGTGCTTTGGTTTTGGGTTTTCTGTTTTAGCTTTTTGGCTTCTTTTCGATGGCGATGAGGTCCGTTCGCGTGCGGCCGTTCTCTGTGATTCTGGAAAGCGTATAGACCGTCCCATCCTTGCCGATGGCGATGGAGTTGACGTAAGCAGGTCGGTCGCCGTTGGCGAAGAAGATCGCCCCGTGGTCGGTATACTTGCCTGATGGGATGTCATAGGTGATCAGGTGCAGATTCTCGATGCCCTTGGATTCGCCCATCGCGGTGCTGGCCTTGCCGCGCACCCGCTTGCCGTCCACATAGACGGGCCCGCCCGTCAGATAGTACAGCGTGCGGCCGTCCGGCCCCAGCGCAAAGCCTAGGTAGCCATAGCTGAACTGGTCGAACATGCCGCTTCGCTTGGAGGGCAGGGAGGTCAGCCGCTCCAGCACCTCGACGCGCGGGACCGCCGGATCGAACCGGAACAGATACCCGGAGTTGCCGTGTACTCCATAGACGGCCTTCTGGTCGCCGTGCCATACAGTCTGTCGCCAGTTGTATCCCATGTGGCCGGCAGAGGTCGGGTCGTAGAGCCCGAAGTAGTCCTTCTTCATATCCTCGTCCGCGACCTTCTCGATGGCGTCCCGGTCGTAGCGGTAGCGAAGGATGTCGCCGTCGCCGGTGGTGAAATAGGCCGAACCGTCGCCGGGATCGACCACAAGGCTGCGGCAGATAGTGCGGTAGTCCTGTCCCTTGCCGTCCTCGCCCAGCTTGGCGGTCAGACCGAGGTCCCGCAGCCGGCGGCCAGCCAGATCATACCGGATGAAACGGCCGGTCGGCCAGGTCAGGCCGTAGAGCCGCCCGCGGCGGGTATCCATTCCCATCGTGAGAATGCCCTCGCCGCGGGGCGCCACCGCCAGTTCCTCAAATGTGCCGCTGGCCATGTCATGAGCGAGGAAATGCCCGCCCGGATAGGGCTTGTAGCCGGCCGGGGGGATGCCGATCTTCTCCATCCCGTCGATGATGGAGTAGTAGCCGACGTGCGTGGCGAAATAGAGCCTGCCCTCATGCTCGACGAAGTTCACGTGCGACTTGCCCTGGGCGATGGTCCGCAGCCCCTTCTCGCCGCAGGCCTCTGTCAGGTCGCCCACGTGCCGAATCGAGTCGGCCGCCGGGTCGTAACAGTACATCTGTGCCCCGGTCTGATATGATTCCGAAGACAGGACATAGTAGATCCGCCCGTCGCTGCCCGTGCCCATCCCGTTGTAGGTGTCGTGGGCCAGATCAAATCCTGAGTTGTACGTGCGCGCCGTCAACCTCGCCGGATCGTCGGCCCGGATCGGCCCACAAACACACCCAATCAGGGCAAGACCGACCCACACAGTCAACCGCTGAAACTCCTGTCCTTTCGCTGCATCCGTCATTCTGAGCACCCCTTTGCGTTCTGTCTTCTGAACGGGCTTGTGATATGCCCTGTTGAAACCTGCGCCTTGGGCGACCGGCGTTTGTGTCACGGTTGACCGGTGCGATCATTCGAACCGGCCGAGCGATCGCACATAAGCCGCCGAGTCCTTGATGTCCTTTTCGATCTGTTCCTGTGTCCTGTCGATTCCCTCAACGCCCTCAATCTCCATGACCAGCGGCCCGCTGTAGCCATGTTCCCTGAGAATGCGCAGCACGCCGGGAATATCCACGACGCCCTTGCCCAACGGCGGGAAGTTCCACGTCTGGTACTGCCCGTTGTG
>DDXG01000155.1 GCA_002347125.1 Phycisphaerales bacterium UBA2266 | reverse complement strand
TGATCGGCCCGCGGAACGGCATCATGATCTCGGCGAAATACCGCTTGGCGGCCTCGTACACCGTCGCCTCATCATCCACAAACAGGGCGCTGGCGGCCCGATGCGCCCCAAAGAAGTCGCACGAGAACAGGATCTTGTCTTCGGCCAGGTACGTACACATCGTCTCGGGCCAGTGCACCCAGGGCGTCAGAATGAACTGAAGTGTCTTGTCCCCCAGCGACAGCGTTTGCCCATCCTCTACGACCATGAACGCCTCATCGGCGAGACGCAGATGTTCGACGAGCATCTCCTTGCACTTGGCGTTGGTGACCACCTTCGAGTCCGGATACAGCATTTGGACCTGCTCTATACTTCCCGAATGGTCCTGCTCGCCGTGGTGCGAGACGATGTAGTCGATCGTTCGGACCCCGGCCTTGACCAGGTTGTCCAACAATACATCGAGCTTCGTCGGGTCCGCGGTATCGAGCAGCGCCGTCTTCTCGCTGCCCTTGACCAGGTAGGCGTTGTAGCTGGTTCCATGCGGCAGAGGAATCAACTCATCGAACATCCGCCGATCCCAATCAATGGCCCCGACTTCCAGTACATTTTCCTTAAGTTGTCTCATGCCACCACCTTACCTGCAAATCTGTCTCAAGACTCCTTTTTCGCAGCGTTGCGGCCCATTATAGGGGCGATCCGACCCCCCCCGCAATCCTCATCCCCACAGACTCTATCCCTACGCCAGCAGTAGGAAAAGGTTCTGCCGCTCAAGACCAGCGCAGTTGACCCGTCGTCTCCAGGACCGTCTGCCAGACATCCCCGCGCGGGTCGAGCTTCTTGCGTTTGAGCGTCGCCAAGTCAATTGGGATATGCACGTAGTACTGGTTCCAATAGCCGATGACCATGTCCGTGCGACCGCTCATGCCGGCGTGTACGGCGTTCTGGCCGAGCATCAGGCAGAACGCCGAGTCGTTTGAATCGGCCGGCAACGACCGAATCATGTAGCTCGGGTCGATGTATTTCACTGAAATAGGCTTGCCCACGGCCTTGAAATGCTCCACCATCCACCGATGCAGCAGCGGCCCGATGTCCTCGCGAACCGCATTGCCGGAGATGTCCAGCCGGACATCGCCTTTCTGGCCCGCCAGTGTCTCGCCTACGCCCTCGGCGACCACCACCACGGCATGATGTTTGACGTCCAGACGCCGCTCCAGGGCCTCCAGGAAACCGCCCGGTCCATCCAACACCGGCGGGGCCTCTGGAACGAAGCAGAAATTCACGTCGCTGTTGGCCAGGGTCGCCTGGGCGGCGATGAAGCCGGATTCCCGCCCCATCAGCTTGACCAGCCCGACCCCGTTCCATGCCCCGCGCGCCTCCTGATGGGCGCTGTGAATGGCGGCGCGGCAGGCCTCCACGGCCGTGGAAAATCCGAACGACTGCTCGATGCCGGAAATATCGTTGTCAATCGTCTTGGGTATCCCTATCACCGCGACGGCGGCCCCGCGACGTTTGACCGCGCCCGCCAGGGCCCGTGCCCCGCGCATCGTCCCATCGCCGCCGACGACAAAAAGCAGGGAAATACCCATCCGCTCCAGGGTATCGACCATTTCGTTCTCGTCCTGCGGCCCGCGGGATGAGCCCAGGATATCACCGCCCTGCAGATGGATGTCGTCCACGACCTCCGGCGTCAATTCCATCGGCGGCGCCGGTGGGTTGGCCGTCAGACCCGCGTAGCCGTACCGGAATCCGTACACCTTCTCGACCGCGTACTGCCAGATGAGCGCCAATGTGACCGTCCGGATCACGTCGTTCAGGCCCGGGCAGAGCCCGCCACAGGTGACAATGCCGCACCGCAGCGTGCGGGGCTGGAAGAACAACTTGCGCCTGGGCCCGGCCACTTCGAATGTCGGTATCTCCCCGCCGCTATGCAGCGCCCTGAGCGTGTGCGAGTGCGTGTAGACGCTGACCCGTTCGTCATCCTCGGTGAAGCGCCGTCTCCGGGCCGTAAGCGGGGAATCCACCGTCGCCGGCCCCAGCCGCTCAATATCCAGCGCCGGCAACTCCTCGGGACTGACGCAGTAGGCATCCATTCCAGTCTATTCCTTGCTCCAGATCCGGGTATTAAGGTTCAGGTCGTCAACGATGCCCACGGCAAGCTGTATATCCTCGAAATACTGCTGCATCGGCGCGAAATCGAGCAGCGTTCTGAACAACCGCGGCTCAAACAGGTTGCGCGTGTACGATACGGCCACGAACACGCTTGAGGCCACAAATGACAGACAGATCTTGCGGTCGGTCTTGACCTTGAACTGCACGATCCGCTCCATCAGACTGGGGCTGAGGATATACCGAGACTCGACCTGATCGTCTCCGTAGACAGCGAAATGCCGCTCGAATTCGGGGTCCTCCAGCTTGATGAGCTTGCCGCGAAAGATGTTCATGGCCTGGAGTTTCTGCCCCAGCCGACCGAACAGCTTCTCGGCCGTGTCCGGCAGGACCACCGTTTTCGTCCGGAAATCCTTGTGGAAATCGGCCACGAAGAACAGACCCTTGAAGATCGTCACCCGATGCTTGTCCTTGCCCGAGCCGCTCTCGTGCACGGCATCGAGTTCGCAGAACTTCATGTCCGTCTGTCCCACCGTGCCCCACACGAGGTCGTCGCCCTTGTAGCGGTTCGGCCGGGTGGTGAAGATCTTGGACATCATAAACGTCTCGCGGTCGATGTATCCCGTAGGGCTGTAGTTCAACTGGGGCTCCACGAACCGGACGATCCGCTCGATAATCCGCAGCTTGAAGTCCCGCTTGTAGCCCTTGGTCATCAAGGCCGCGGCCACCGCTCCGATCACGACAGCGAGGACCGCGGGGACGAAGACGGCCGCCGGTCCCCCGGCCATCCCCAGCGCGACTCCAATCACCAGCACAATCAGGGCCATCACGGTGAACAGGACCAGGAGATTACGACAAATGCCCGCGCGCTTCGTCTCCAAGGCCCGCAAGTCCTCCATCAGCTCGCCTTCGTAAAAAGCCCTGAAATCATCCAGTGTCTTCATAGTTTCTGCAATCTGTTAAATCTGTGGCTAATCAACCTACAACAGCAAGCCCCAAATCACACCTCCACCTTCACGGCCTCTCTCTGCTCCGCCGGTATCTCAAAATACCGCTTGGTCTTGTAGCTCATCATGCCCGCGACGATATTCGTTGGGAACATCTCCACGGCGTTGTTGTAGTCCATGACGGCCGCGTTATACGCCCGCCGGGCCGCCGAGATCTGCTCTTCCAGCTCCGTCATGGTGCGTTGCAGGTGGAGGAAGTTGCCGCTGGCCTTGAGGTCCGGATAGTTCTCCACCGCCAGCATCACCTTGTTGAGGGCCTCGGTCATGCGGCCATCCATCGCCACCTGTTCCTCATCCGTGATGCCCTGCATGGCCCTGGCCCGCATCTGCGTGATCTCCTCCAGCACCTCGCGTTCGTGCTTCATGTAGCCCTTGACAGTCGCCACAAGCTGCGGAACCAGGTCGAACCGCTTCTTGAGCATCACGTCGATGGTCCCAAAGACGTTCGCCACCTGGTTCTTCTTCGCGATCAACCCGTTGTAGATGAGCACCAGGATGATCAGCGGCACGGCTAGAATCGCTACCGGTATCCACCACATAGGCCACTCCAGGAGCACAGCAAGTCCACTTATAACAACGCCCACGCAGGGCGTTTTTTCACTTTTAGCCCAAAGAAACGCCCTTGGCCAGCCAAAAACAGTGGTCTCCGCCATTTCCCGCCTGCGGCGATCCTTTAGCCGCCCTCATGTCCAGGCCGTCTCGCCCCGCGTGGCACGGGCATCCTGCCCGTGAAAGCAGCTCATAGGGTGTGGGCGATTTTCACCTTGACCGGCCCTGCCTGCGCCGGTACGCTCCCACCCATGCGAAAGAATGTACCGGACGGTTCTGATGGACGCGGGGTAGCCTGGAGTTGAGTATGATCATTCGCCATGAGATCGAGCTGGATGCTGAGGCCATATCGGCCGTCACCAAAGCGGCCTTTGCGAATCACCCTATCAGCAACCAGACCGAGCATTTCATCATCCACGCACTGCGGGCGGCCGGCGTGCTGGCTGTTTCACTGGTGGCCGAAGTCGGCGGCGAGGTCGTCGGACATATCGCCTTCTCGCCCGTTACCCTCAGCGACGGCAGCCGCAGCTGGTATGGCCTGGGCCCGGTCTCCGTGCTGCCCGCCCGCCAGAGGCGAGGTATCGGCACAGCTCTCGTGCAAAAGGGCCTGGCCCTGCTCAAGGCCCGCCGAGCCGAAGGCGTTATCCTCGTCGGCGACCCGCACTTCTACGAACGATTCGGCTTCCGCAGCCCGCGGGAATTATCGCACGAAGGCGTCCCACCGGAGAACCTCCTGGCCCTGCCCTTCGGCCCCGACATGCCTCAAGGCGTCGTCCAGTTCCACTCCGCCTTCGCCGCAACGGAATGACAGGCGACTCGGACGACCCCACAGCCGCATTCACCACGCACACGACCAAGCAAGTGGTGTTGCACCATGGGGATCCCGGCTAACTAATGGGCCTTTGGTCTAATGCCCGCGCCAGATGCTTCGCTCCGCTCAGCATGACAGGGGGCCGCGGCTTCATCCATATGTGGCGCGAATCATGCCATCCACGCCCGGCGGCGGTTGAGCGGGGCTTTGAGGATATCGCGGGTTAGGATGGCGTTCTCGCGGACCTGGAAGTCGAACATGCCCACGCAGGCGAAATCGGCCCCGTTCTCAAACGCGAACCGCAGGCCCTCGCGCGGGTGGATCGCCCCGGCCGCCAGCACCTTGAATGCAATCCACGGCCGCTCGACCTTCTCCATGAAGGCGATGGTCCGGTCGGCGTCGATCTCCCAGATATTGTCGTAGTCCACGGCGCTGCCGCTATCGACGTTGAACTCTACGCGCTGGCCCTTGGGCGTGGCCGACCAGTAGCGGTCGTGGTGCAGCGTCTTCATGTAGAAATCCGGCTCGATCCCCGCTTTCTCGACCGCCATCTGCACCTCGATGGAATGGCCGCCGATGCCCGCCACCACGCCCTGAGACTTGATGAACCCGACCGCCTCGCCCAGCAGGTCCACCCGCCCGCCCTTGGTGAAGCTATCGCCGACGCCGCCCTGGACATACGCGGCCGCCGCCCCGGCGTCAATCGCCTGCTTGATATTCGTCCGGATGTCGTCCGACTTGGGATGCACTTGGGCAATCCACTGCATCTTGCCGCCCCGCTCGCGCCAGTACCTCGATATTTCGCCCGCCCCGCCCGAGAGAAACGTGTTGATGCCGCATTCCTCGCATAGCTCGAACGTATCCATAATCCGCTCCGGCGTGCTGTACGCCTTGAAAAGCTCCCGCAGATAGCCCAAGTCGCGGCTGTGCGACCAGCCGCTGAACTGGTTGCCGCCAATAATCAACCGCCCCACCTCCAGCTTGCCAATCCGTCCCGATGGAACCAACAGACCTGAATCACCCGTACTGCCCATGACCATTCTCCTTCTTGTGGCGTTTAGCCATTTTTGCAGGGCCAAGAATGCCCCTGATCATACGGAAAAGGCGGTTTTGAATTTCAGGCAACTTGCCCCACAGAGGTCGAGTTGCATGAAATGATGCCTTTCAGCGCATTCCCACGGGTTTGGGGCGGCGAAAATGGCTAAAGTCCACCTTCTTGATAACGCGGCCCATCCCCTGTCATACCCGCAAGCGTGAGATGCTTCACTTCGTCCAACATGACAAGACACGCGGTCCAGCGGGCCCGAGGATACCCCTGAGTGTACCAATCCCGGCCATAGCTCACAACAGGGCATTCCCCGGCACTGCGCGGTATACGGTCCCTCGGAGCTCGGGCGGTGATTTCCCTTGCCCATCCTGCGGCGCCGGCTGTAGACTGACGGCTACAACGCCCACTTTGGAAGGACACAAACATGAACACTAACAAAGCCCTCACGCGAAGAAATGTACTGGCGGGTACGGCTGCTTCAGCCAGCCTGGCCCTGGCCGGATGCTCCCACCGGGCCCGCGGCCACAAACCCAGGATTCAATATGACAACGCCTTTTTCTACGATGCCGACGGCAAGTTCAAGCCCGAGGCCGCCAAAGAAGCCTGCATCGCCCTGATGAACTACCACGGCTACCCCGTCTATCCGCAGATGCGCGACGAGCTGTGGGTCAGCGACTACGGGGCCGGCCGCTTCGCCGAGGTCGGCGTCGGGGCCCTGTTCTTCGTCAACAACACCGAGCACCGCTACATGATGCTCGACATCTACCTGCTGCCGAACCAGATGCTCCCGGAGCACTACCACGTCGCCACCGCCGAGAACCCCGCCAAGCTCGAAGGCTGGGTCACCCGCCACGGCCTGTCCTATGTCTACGGGGCCGGAGAGCCCACGCCGAACATCAAGGCCGTCATCCCCCAATGCCACCTCAATGGGACCGCCACGGTCATGCACGAGACCATCCTCGCCCCCGGCCAGTTCACCTGTATCAAGCAACCCGAGGAGCGGCACTGGCAGTTCGGCGGCCCCGAAGGCGCCATCGTCACGGAAGTCGCCACCGTCCACGACGGCAACGGCATCCGCCACACCGACGAAAAGCTCGTCTTCGGATAGCAGTCCGCGGCGAGGTCATGGTACAGGGTGGCGGCCTTTCACGGGCCCCCGAACTGGCTTGTGAGGAAGCTCCGCACCTCGTTTCCAACGGCGGCCAACGGAACGAGCTTGATCTGCGGCTCACCCAGCGTGCCCGTGATCTCGGCCGTGGCGGCATTCTTCTGGATGACCGCCATCAGGCGGTCGAGTTCCTTGACACCGAACAAATCGGGCAACTTCAGCGGATGGTCTACGCCGAATGCATAGCCGTCGACCGGACTGGCCGCGCCCAGACTCAGGTCCGCTATCCGCCCGGAGCCCCGGACCTCGATGCTCTGGTTACGGTAATAGAAGCTATCGATGGTCACACGGCGGCCATCCACGTGCATGGCCGCCCGGCCGTACCCACTCGGCGACGAGTCTGACGGTTTCTCCCGCAGGGCATGGTACAGCGT
This sequence comes from Phycisphaerales bacterium UBA2266, assembly GCA_002347125.1. GTDB lineage: Bacteria > Planctomycetota > Phycisphaerae > Sedimentisphaerales > Anaerobacaceae > UBA2266. The sequence continues at coordinate 6,775 of DDXG01000155.1, read as the reverse complement.
TGAGATCACCGTGTTGGCGATCAGGTCCGTTTCACTCAACTGGACATTGACATTGCCCCCGAAGGTCCGTAGACGCCCGTCGCCCATCAGCGAGGCATTCGCGCTGACCTTGCCCGCAACGTGCTGCGCCCGCGGCGTTACACAATGCACCAACTGGTCGAGGTCCATGCCGTTGGCATCGATAATGACATGGCTCGACGCCAGATTCCCGCGAGGGCGCACGGCTCCGCGCAACCGAACCCGGCCGCCCAGGGCCACCCAGTCGCAGCGATCCAGGACGACCCGATCCGGCCCCGCATAGGCCACGAGGCTCCAGTCGCCAATTTCGCCGCCGCGGAACCGGCCCTGCCTCACGGCGCCCTCGGCCACTACCCGCAACGGCTCGAGAGCACGCGGCTCATCGGCCGGTTCAATTCGCCCAACTCCGCGGGATATGCCCTCCAGGCCGGCCAGTCGAGGCCACCATGGCTCCAGGCAGGACAGATCCACGTCGTCCCATTCGGCCTGAAACCCGCTGCGGCGCCATTGTGCCGGCAGGATACGCCCATGCCCGCGAACCTGTCCGCCGAACATCTCGACGGAAACATCCTGCAAATCCACAGCGTTGTGATCACCGGCCGCTGTGAATCGCACCAGGGCCAGTTGCCGATCATCAAGCATCACAGCCGCGGAGAGCCCCGCCCTTAGCGTCCCCTGTCGTCTGCGCAGATTAACCGCAAAGCTCACATCGCCATCGGCTATTGCCCGCACGTTTGGGTCGCCCATGACCACAGGCCAACCTTCCACACGCACCGCCCCTTCGGCCCGAAGCCCGTTGTCACTCCACAGCTCAATGTCCCCTGCAATCTGTCCCTGTTTGAGCCGCACAGCGCTCTCGTTGAGCCGGATCCGCCCGTCGTGAACCGAGATGCGGCCGCCGCCCGTCTCCGCCTCGAACCAGCCCCGCTTCAATCCCGCGATACGCCATTGGCCGCTGCCGCCCCACCCGGCCGTGCCTGCCCGGTCGAAGGCCAGGGCCATGTCAACCGATGCGGTCCCAGCCAAGTCCGCCGTCCCAGGCCACAGCCCGGACAATGCAGCCAGCGACACCTCTTCGGCGCGAACGCGGCCCTCCACCGAATCAATGGGCAACCCGCCCTGGACGGACACCCCGCAACGTCCATCCAGCCAGTCGAACGTCTCGGTGTCGATCCGAAACCGCCCGCCCTCCGCCGTCGCCCGCACCGGAACGTTCACATCCGGCACGGGCTTGCCGTAGACCTTCAGTGTCCGCCCGGACAACGACCCATTCATATTCAAGGCCATCGGCCGAATCGTTCCCGCGACCGCCAGGTCCGCGTTTGCGACGCCGCCGGTCGGCTGGTTCCCATCGTTGACGATCATCGGCCACGTACAGGCAATCCGAACCCCGTTCAACTCCATCGCCGGCAGGACCATCTGCCCGGACGCATGGAAGCTGAATTGGCCCTGCTTGACGTCGAGTCGCGACACGCGAACGGCCCCGTGGTCGCCGGCAGCCGTTATCCGAACATCAACATCCCGGCCCAGGCCCGCATCGAGCCCTGCCACATCAATCGTCGCGGCCCAATTCGCCTCCGCGCGCGACCAATGCCCCTGCCCCCCGGCCGGCTTGGCGCCGGCGATGTCGATATCCCTCAGCCATACTGTTGACCCGACCGCCTCCAGTTCGGCCTTGATGCCGCCCAGACGCAGCGCCCGACCATTCCGGGACCATATCAGGGTCTCCACGCAGCCCTCCCATTGCGACTGTTGCCAGGCGAGGCCCCGGCCGCGCAGGCTTACCTGCGCTTTCAGATCGCCCCATCTGGAACTGCCCTCCACGCTTGTGACGGCGGACACCGCCTTGAAGCCCTCCTTCGGGACATGCAGCCTACACCCGGCTGTCCCGTGAAGAAGGCTGTTGCTGTCCTCATCGGTATACGTCCAGGCCCCATCCCACACGCTGTTGGCGTCGGCCCAGACCCCCGAACCACTGACGTAGCCCGCCCAGCGCCTCGCGGCGAGCGACACCTCGCGGACCCGGAAGCCGTCCATATCCGCCACCGCATGACCGCCGGAGACCGTAACAGCCCCCTCGTCCGGGGCCTCCCGCAGGACCTTGAGCACCTCTGGCTCGATGGTCGCTTTCCCCGCCGCCACCGCCAGAGCCATGTTGCCGCTCACGCGGTACGGACCGCTCCTGGCGTCATCCAGCGCCAAGCGTCCTCGCAGCGACCCGTTTTCGAAGTCGCCCCGCCACCGGCCCCGTACCTCGACGGGCAACGCAAGCGACGGAACCGCCGCCGCGCACACATCGTCGAGCCCCTTCGCATCCACACGCACTTCGTGGGGCCACTTGCCCGCGCAGCCCACCTTACCCCTTATCCGCACATCCTCCGGACCCTGCGATTCAAAATGCCAGGTGAACAATCCCCTCGCGGTCCCACGGATGTTCACCGGCCCCAGCATTCGCCCGCGGCCGTCCTCACCCGCAATCAGCACCATCCCGTCATGAACGCGGATATCGGGCGGCGCGCCGCCGGGCCCCGGCCTGGCGGCGCGCAGGGCAATGAACCCCGACACAAAATCCACCAGATTCCACCGTGGGCCCGGTCCCCGCCGAAGCTCCACCACCATGCCGTCAAATGTCAACGACCGGATATGCAATTCGCCCGTCACCAGGAACACCGGCAGGGATCTATGCGAGACGGTAACCCGCTCAATGGTCGCCGAGGGCCGCTCGTCGATCGGCAGGGTCGCCGTCACCTGTTCGAGAACGGTCTCGCCGCGCCACGTGGTCCGAAAGACCTCCGCGGCCACCTCGGCCCCGAGATACCGCGACGCCGCCGACAACATGCGCGCCTTCGGTATATCCGTGCGGAGGACTGCCTCCACCACGACCACGCAGGTCAGCGCCACGGCAAGCAACGCCGCCGCCACTCGCGTCAATCGCCGGATGAGACCTCTGCTCGTATGTCGATGACCACCAGCGGCGTCCATGCGGCCTCACATCCCACTATCGTGGCGGTGGTCGCGTTTGTGATCCACCGGCGGAATCGTGCCCAGCGTATTCGGTCCGAAGCCCAACAGCCACCAGTCTTCGCGATACGCCCGGCCGACCAGGGGGCTGGAACTGGCGAGGACCTGCCCGGTGTCCACCCAGTAGGCGACATACGCCACGCTGGCGAATCCAATCTGCCGAACCTTCTTGGTCAGGGCCACTTCGGGCGTGACAATCGTCCCCACAGGCGCGCCGGCGGCCCCGGCCGGCCCGCCCAACGATGGAATACCGAAAAGGCTCTCATAACGGTCGATGCCGAGCCCGGCGCTGCGAACCTCGATCACGACCTCGGCCTCTTCCCGCTTGTCAACCAACTGCACTCCCGACAGCAGCAGCTTCGACCGCAACTCGCCGAGCACGAAGTCCTTGTCGACCGACGCGAAGTAGGTCGAATCGACGTATGCACGGCGGGCGTGCAGCAGGTCAAACGACATCGGGGCAACGGCCTTCTTGGCCGCCTCCGACAGGAGAAACTGCTCCGTCGCCGTCCGCGAAGGGTCCGTCACACGAAGATTGGCGCAACCGGCGCCCAGCAAGGCCGCTGCCGACAGCAGCGTCCGGAGAGCCAATCGAATACCCCTTCCGGTTCGCTCTTTGCCGTCCGGTAGATAGCCGCAACCCATGCCCATACCCCTTTCTTGCCTATCTGAGCCGTGCATCATCCGACCACCCCAACAACAGGGACGACTCGCTGTGCTCAATACGCCCATTCTAGCCGGTTGGCGACCCGTCCGCAACCGCCTTGCACAGCTTGCCGCTGACCCGTCCGCCGGACCTACCGATACCCCCGAATCGCCCTCCTGAGCCAATTATTGCGGCTTGAAAACCCCGCAGATGGCTCGAAAACGCCGATTTCGAGGAAGTCTGCGTATTTCTATAGGTCTTTTCCTTGACGAGGGCCGGCCTTTGAGGTATGTTGTACGTACTATTAGGGGGTATCATGGATGAACGCTGATGAACGGCAAAAAAGGGAATGGGCACAGTTGCACGCACAGCGTCTGAACTGCCTCTTTGAGAAGTGGCAACAGCCCTTGGGCATCGACTCGGAGCCGTATTGCGATCGGCTGCTCGAGGAGTTGCTGGATGCCTGCGACGATCCTCTTCGCAAGTCGCTGATCGAGACGCTGGCCTGACGCTGCGCCCGTGCCGAACCCAAAACGCAGACGTCAAACGCAAGGCCAAGGCTCAGAACCCCAAACCTTGCGCATACCATGACGGGTGTGGACACAAGGGAACCGAACCGGCGTTGCGTTTTGGACTGTGGCTTTGTGTTTGCAGTTTTACGCTTGCAGTTAGGCGCCGTGCCCTTGCGAAGCGAACGGCCGTAACGAGCCAATAGAAAGGGCAGCCGACGGTTGTGCCGGCTGCCCGATAACAGCTACCGTGATACGGTTTGGCCCCAATCGGTCCTACTTCTTCATCTTCATAATCTCCTGCCGCAGTTGCTGCACGGTCTCATCGAGACTCTGCCGGTAGTCTTCATGCTTCTGTCTCGCCTCTTCGATCTGGGCTTTCGTGGCCGCCTGGGTTCCGTTCGGATCATCGACGACAAACGGCGTGATGAACACCATCAGTTCCTCATTCGACTCCTGGATGGCGTTGTGCCGGAACAACTCGCCGACACCGGGCAGGTCGCCGAGACCGGCCACCTTCCGCCGTATATGGCTGTCCTTCTGGATGAGGATGCCGCCGAGCAGCAGCGTTGCGCCATCCTCGACAATCATGTTCGTCGTCGTGTCCATCTCGGTTCGCACCGGCTGTGCGTTGACCTGGTCGGCGGTCAAGTCGGAGATCTGGACCCGCACGATCATGTCGACATTGTTCTCCGGCGTAATGCTCGGACGCACCTGCAAGGTCATACCGACGCGTTCAAACTCGAAACTTGTGGTCGCAAGGCCCGTCGTCCCGGACACCGATGTATCGGTCACGAACGCGATCTTCTCGCCCTTGAAGAACATGGCCTCTTCGTTGTCCTTCGTCCAGAGGGTCTGTTCGTTGAGGACCTTTGCGTTCATGTGCTTGACGAGGAAGTCGATCAACACATAGACGCTGCCGGCGACGTTGAAGGCAAAGTCGCTGCCAGGACCCGTGCCCGCGGTGAGTGTCGGTGCTGCGGTAGCGGACGGGAAGCGTAGGGATCCGTTTGTGCTCAACTGCTGCAGGGTATTGACGGCCTGAATCGCGTTGACGCCGAGCACGCCGAAGGCCTCGGGGTTCGAGGCGAACTGCGTTCCCAGCGATGTCATCTTCTCGTGGTTGACCTGCAGGATGAGGGCCTTGACGACGACCTGCTTGCCCGGGACATCCAGCAAATCGACCAATTCCTGTATCTTCACAAGAAACTGGGGTGGTGACAGCACCATGATCGACTTCGTCCGCGGCTCAGGCACGAACCGGACCCGCCCGATCACATTGCTGATCGGCCTCTGCGTGTCGAGGGTGCTGCGGGCCCCGGTGTTGGACCACGGCGGCCGATACTGATTCGCGCTCGTGGTCGAGCTGATGCTCGTCGAGGAGCTCGTGTCCTCCATGGAATAGGCGCTGAGGCCGCTGGCGGTCATGCGATACGTCGCCGTCGTGCCGGCCTCCGTGAACATCGCGTTCAACCGCTCGGCCAGGTCCTCCGGGTCGGCGTACTTGAGCGTAATCAGCTTGGGTATCTCGCCCATCTCCTCGCGGTCCAGCTCGAGCACGAGCTGCTCGACGACGTCGTAGGCCTCGGGAATCTTGCTGATGACGATGATCTTCTTGGTTCCCGGCACTTCGTTGAAGGTCAACTGGCCGTACAACGGCCCGATAATCTTCTCGCGGTCCAGCGTCGTGCCGCCGAAGAATGCCGGCAGGAACGCATTTCGCTGGGTGGTGCTGCGGGCGCCGGTTCCGCTGGTCTCGCTGAACAGGGTATTCAAGAGTTGAGCCATCTGCGTCGGGTCGGAGTTCTGCAGTTCGACGATGCGCGGCTTGACCGCCTCCATATCCAACGGTTTGTCCCACTCTTCGATGCGCATCTTGATCTCGCGCATGTTCTCCGGCGAGGCNNTTGTAGCCGCCCATGCCCGTCCGACTGGCCCCCGTCAGCTCGCTATACAACTCGTCCAGCTTCTCCTTGATCCGATCCGGATCGGAGTACTTCAGGCGGATGTGTTCCGTCAGGTACTCGCCCGGCGGCACGTCGATTTCCTGGATCATGTTCTTGACGATCTGTCGCAGGTCGGGCCGACCAAATATGATCACCGAGCGTGTGTTGTACAACGGTTCGATCAGGATATTCGGCAGGAACTCCATCCCCGGAACATCCCGGAAGCCGTCACCAACGCTGTCTTCGATCTCACGAGGATCGGCGTACTTGAGCTTGACCACCTCGTACTCCGACGCCACCGCCTCTTCCATGTCGAGCCGCTCGATCCATTCCTCGATCTTCGCCATGTCGTCGGCGGCGGCACGCACGATGATCCACCTGCGGCGCAATTCCGGAATCAGCACCACCGGTCCTCGCGTCGTCCCCACGACAACCGACGAACCCACATTGCTGCTACCGCCGCCCGACGTCGTTCTGGGACGCTGCTGGCTGCTCGAGCTTCGCGCGGCGCTGAGACCCTGCGTCTCGCCCAGCAGCATCCGGAGCATCTGTACAATCTCCGACGGGTCGCCCACCCGGACGTTGACGATCTTCGTAACCGCCTGCTCAGACGCGGGGATATCGAACTGCTGAAT
>DDXG01000363.1 GCA_002347125.1 Phycisphaerales bacterium UBA2266 | reverse complement strand
AGGCCGTGGAACTGACCGACGAGGAGCTTCAGGAGCGGATACGGCTTGAACGCCTGCAGTTCGATTCCCGCAAGCCGACGATGGTGCAGATCTTCGGGAATCTCATGATCGAGCGGACCTTTCACCTGCCGGGCCAGGTCGGTCAGATATCGAATTTCAAGGCGATCGGGCCGCGCGGCGTGCAGTTGACCTTGCGGGGGACCGATGTGATTGCGGCAATGGAGAAGATGCTGGCCGATGAGCAGTGGCTCAGCAGCCAGATTCGCGCAGGCAGACAGCCGTTGCAGGAGGGGCCTGACGAGTTGACTTTCAACGAGCTGGTATTCGGGCAGCGGGGGCCCGTGCGGGTCGTGCTCAAGGAGCAGGGCGCGCCGCAGTTCGACTATGCGGCGGAGGTGGCCGCGGCCAGGCAGGCGGCGCCGGCCATGTATGTCGCACTGTTCGGCGCCGATACGGCGCCGTCCGTATCCCCGCCGGCAGCGTCCGTCCCTGCGCCGGAGACGGCCGTCCCGGAAATGAGCGGGGACTCCCACGTGCGTATTGCCGGCGTACAGCTTATCACCTACAGCGACTCCGATCGTGGAATCCGTCCTTTCGGCCAGGATAGCGGCTACGCCTTGTCGCTGGTGGTCGAACTGCCCGATCCGAACATTGAGGTCGTGGACGGGCAACTGAACAAAGCCGTCACCGACACCGGCCATGACCTCCTGGGGGCGGCCGGTATGGCCATTCCACAGGTGAGACTGTCAAGGGACGGCAAGGCGGCAGCCTTTGAAGTCCGCCTGGCGTCGCCGGACGGCACATCGCGCGGACTGAAGGAACTGAGCGGTTGCGTAAGGTATCTGAAATCGGCCGGCCTCAAGACGATCGACCATGGAGCGATGGATTTCAAGGAGGGAGCACGCAGCCAGTCTACGGGCATCTCCATCCGGTCGATACGAACGCCGAATTGGGACCCCGGTTATGCGCACATGGACCTGAGCGTGGATTTGCTGCGAGGCTCGGTGAAGGAGGTGCGATACTACGGGCCGGACGGATCACCGATCAAGGTCAGTCCCGCGGGCGCATCGTATTCCCAGGGTCGGGTCCTGTCGATGGCCTTCAAGACCCAGGGGCAGTTCCCCGCGAACGGGCGGATTGTCTTTGACGTCCTGGACGATGTGAAGCAGCACGAATTACCGTTTCGGCTGGCGAACGTAAGTCTGACGGGTGGGCCCATGCGTTGAGCCGGGCGCCGGGCGCTTCTCACATGCAGACCGGGGAGGAATCTGCTATCCTAATACAGTGGCGTTCGGACCGGGGGCCGGTTCGGACGCGGGCTATGTGTATATGGAGGCACGGCTATGGCGACCACACGTCTGACAAGGCGGCAGTTCGTTGGAGGGGCGGCCGGTGTGCTTCTGTCCGGCCGATTGGCACAAGCCGGCGCCCGGCGGGCCAGGCGCCCGAACGTGTTGTTTATCCTCGCCGATCAGTGGCGGGCGCAGGACGTCGGCTACATGGGTAATGCCGTGGTCAGGACGCCGCATCTGGATCGGCTTGCGGCCGAGAGCGTGAACCTCACCACGGCGGTCTCGGGTTGTCCGGTGTGCTGCCCGTATCGGGCGAGCCTGATGACCGGGCGCTACCCGCTGACGCACGGGGTGTTTCTCAACGACATTCGGCTCAATGCGGAGGCGGTTTCGCTGGCGCAGGCGTTCAACGCGGCTGGTTACGAGACCGGCTTCATCGGCAAGTGGCATCTGGATGGGGACCATCGCAGCGCCTTCATTCCGCGGGAGCGACGGCAGGGATTCAAGTTCTGGAAGGCGCTCGGCTGCACGCACAACTATAACAACTCGTTCTACTGGGCCGATGAACCGATCCGACTTAAGTGGGAGGGTTACGACGCGATTGCCCAGACGCGGGAGGCCCGCCGGTATCTCCGCGAGGACGTCAAAGAGCGGCCTTTCATGCTGATTCTGTCATGGGGCCCGCCGCACGCGCCATACGAGACGGCCCCTCAGAAGTACCGAGACATGTTCAGGCCCGAGGATATCGTGCTGCGGCCGAACGTACCGAAGGAACTGGAGACCAGGGCCCGGGAGGCCATCGCCGGGTACTACGCCCATACCGCGGCCCTGGACGATTGCGTGGGGCAGTTGCTCGAGACGCTCGATGAGACCGGCCTGGCCGACGAGACCATCGTCGTGTTCACGTCGGACCACGGGGATATGCTGGGCAGCCAGAGTGCATGGAAGAAGCAGCAGCCGTGGGATGAGTCGATTCTGGTGCCCTTCCTGCTGCGGTGGCCGGGGCGGCTTGGGAAGAAGGGACGGACGCTGGACATGCCGATCAACACGCCGGACATCATGCCGACGTTGCTGGGTCTGTGCGGGATGGACGTGCCGGCGACGGTTGAGGGAGAGGATTTCTCAAAGGTCCTGACCGGAGCGGCAAAGCCGGACAATGAGGCGGCGCTGATCAGTTGTCCGTCGCCGTTCGGGCAGTGGACGCGAAAGGTCGGTGGGCGCGAGTACCGGGGGATTCGGACCCGCCGCTATACCTATGTCCGTGACCTGAATGGGCCGTGGCTGCTCTATGACAACCAGCGTGATCCGCATCAATTGGAGAATCTGTGTGGCAAGGAGGCGTATCGGGACTTGCAGGTGCGGTTGGAGGCTATCCTGTCGGAGAAACTGGAGGGGACGAAAGACGCGTTTTGGGCCGGCCCGGCGTACATCGAGAAGTGGGGCGTGAAGGTGGATGCGTCCGGGACCGTACCGTATGCAAACTGATTTGGCCGGCGGGCATGGGTATCCAAGGAGATCATCTATGAGGCGTAGAACATTCTGGCTCACAGCGGCGGTTGTGGTGTTGTTGGGTTTGGCCGGTCTTGCCGGGGCCGATACGATCCGGGTCGTGGATGAAGGCGGGCGGGTGAATGTTGTCATCAATGAGTCGTCGGCGATGTTGTACAAATATGGCGGCGCGCCATATAAGCCCTACGTGGAGCAGTTGTGGTCGCCGGGAGGCGCGGCGATTCTGCTGGATGCGCCGCCCGACCACCTTCATCATCATGCGCTGATGTACGCCGTGACGGTTGACGGGGTCAATTTTTGGGAGGAGGCGACCGCACCCGGCCGGCAAAAACACGTGGCGATGCAGGACGTCCGTGGCCGGGCCGATGACCGCGGCGCGCGGGCGGAATTTGGTGAGGTCCTGGATTGGGTCGATCCCGGGAGCGGCCGGGCGCTCTTGCAGGAACGGCGGGAGATCCGCCTATACCGCTCCGTGCGGGGCGGCGCGACGGCCTTGGAGTGGAAGACGACATTGTCCCTGCCCGAAGGCAAGGCCTCGGCCGTGCTCAGTGGTGCGCACTACCACGGGCTGGGGCTGCGGTTTGTGCGGTCGATGGACAAGGATGGGCGTTTCTTCAATGCCGATGGCACTGAGGGGACCGTGTTTCGGGGCAGCGAGAGGCTGGTCAAGAGTCGCTGGTGCGCGTATATGGCGGCCGCCGATGGCAGGGAGGTTACGGTGGCGATGTTCGATGATCCCAACAACCCGCGCCATCCGGCGATGTGGTTTGTGATAGACGACCCTTTCGCGTATATGTCGGCGACACTGAATCTGCATGTTGAGCCGCTGACGGTTCAGGCGGAGCGGCCGCTCAGTCTTCGCTATGGGGTGATGGTCTGGGACGGCCGGACGCCCGAAGAACGCATCGAACGGGCCTATCAACGATGGGTGGGGCGGCGGGCAGCGAGCCCGGGTTGAGTGTCGTTGCAGGCATCGAATCCACAAGCGGGGCCGTAGGGCCGCGTCGTAACGTCCGAGAATACCCAGCGTCTGTATTCTGGCACGACTTTCCGGGAGACGATGCGGTCACGGGAGGGAAATGGCTCGAAGAAGATAGGTCATCGAGCCGAAATCTGCTATAATAAAGGTCTTTGTGTTCGGCATGGCTATGAAGGGCCTGTCCGCGACGGTCAGACGGGAATGGCAGACAAGACGTTGTTGCTGAAGGGTTTATGACACTCGATCCGACGAAGATGAAGGGTTGGCAGATCGCCGAGGCCGCGGAGGCGACGATGAAGCCGGTGGCGGCGCTGGCGGCGGAGCTGGGTTTGCAGAGCGATGAGGTCGTCCCACAGGGCCACAACCTGGCGAAGCTGGATTTCCAGCGGGCGCTGGCGCGGCTGGGTGATGGTCCGGCGGCGAAGTACATTGACGTGGCGGGGATGACACCGACGCCCCTGGGCGAGGGCAAGACGACCACGACGATCGGCTTGGTGCAGGGTCTCGGCCGGCTGGGCAAGCGGGCCACCGGGGCAATTCGCCAACCCAGCAGTGGCCCGACGTTCAATGTCAAGGGTTCGGCCGCGGGCGGCGGTCTCTCGCAGGTCATACCCCTGGGGCCGCTGTCTATCCGGCTGACGGGTGATATCGACTGCATTACGAATGCGCACAATCTGGCGATGGTGGCCCTGACGGCGAGGATGCAGCACGAGGCCAACTACGACGATGCCCACCTGAGCCAGCGGTCTCTCAAACGGCTGGACATCGACCCGGGGCGGGTTGCGATGGGCTGGGCGATGGACTTTTGTGCCCAGGCGCTACGCAACATCCGAATCGGCCTGGGCGGCAAGATGGACGGGCTGGAGATGAGTTCCGGCTTTCAGATGTCGGTCTCGTCGGAGGTGATGGCGATTCT
>DDXG01000346.1 GCA_002347125.1 Phycisphaerales bacterium UBA2266 | reverse complement strand
TCCGTGTCAATCCGTGGTTCAAGAACCTCTGAAACATCACTCAGACTCCAAACTTGCTACTTCGCCTGCGCCTGCGGATTCACGACCCGCCCCATGAACAGTATGCTGCCCACCTTGTTGTCCTTTATCAGAAACACGAACGGCCGATCCGCGCGAAAGACCGGAGTCTCCATGACGGCCGTCAGCTTCATGATGACGCCCGTCGCAGCGGCGGCTTCGGTTCCTTCTTCGTTGACTTCCACGAACGCCTTATGGACGACGTCCGATATGAACAGATTGCGTTTGCCGGTCATTCCCGAGAAGTCCGCGTCGCCGCTGAATGCGACGGCCATGCCCATGGCGGCCAGGTCATCCTGGAGACTGCCGGCGCCCCACTCCATCTTGAACTTCGGCAGGTAGACCTCCAACTCCACGTCGTGGAGACCCTCCATCAACTGGGCCAGCGTCTCGGTGGTCAGTTCCTCCTCCAACTCCGCCAGTCCATCGGGGTTCGTCGGCAGCAGAATCACCATGCTCAGGTCGTCGCCTTTGTAGGGCAGCCGGAGCACCTCGACCTCATCGAACTTGCGATAGGCGAGGGTCTGCTTCTGGAACATCATCGGGACCCGGACGGTCTTGTCGGGACCGACGTGGAACGGCTCCTCCCGCGTGGCCTTCTTGTCGAACTGGCTGGCCCAGTCACCCTTGAAGTAGATCGCGTTGGTCAGGACCAGTCGCGTCATACTGTCCAGGGCGCCGCGGGCGATCAGGTCCTTGATCTTGTCTTGGGTCTTGTCCTCGACCCAGCGGTTGATCGTCAGGCGGGCCTGCTCGGTTTGCTTTATGAAATCCACCTGGTTGAGCCCGGCCCGGTAGGACCGCTCCACCAGTTGCAGGTAATCCGCCAGGAACGGCTCGCCCTGCTGGCCCCACAGGGCGTTGGCCACGCTCAGTTGATAGCCGCCCTCGCGGCCGCGGTCGTTGAGCCGCTTCTGCATAGCCCCAAGCAGCGCGTGTACGTCGCCTTCCACACCGTCAAACCCGAGTGTCCGGCCCATATCCTGCTCGGTCTGCCCGTTGGCCCCGGCCCAGGTCATCGCCAGTGCCGTCGAGATGCTGTACGGCGAGAAGAACAGGTTGCCCTGGCCGTTGACCGTCTGCTCGTGGCCGACCAGCCGCTTGTACATCGTCACCGCAAATCGACTGTTCGCTGCAACCACCGCTTCCACGGACTTGCCCTCCAGAACCTCTTCACTGGAAGCCTTATCACACCCCGCCACCACAACCACGCTCAGAATGACGCCGGTAGCCATGACTGTCATGCTGAGTCCCGGCGCGCCGGGAAAGCATCCGGGCCTCGAATGAAGGGCGGCCCACAGGGCAGCAATACCGCTTGCCGGATTCTCATTCAAATGCGTTTTCATCATTTCCATGCCCTTTCCCTTTCGCCGTGATACGTCCGAATCACGGCCGAGACTTTGCGTTCGGAGCGGCCGTTCAGGGTCAGCGTGAACTTGACCGTACTGAGGTCCACCTTCTCGTAAGCATCGTAGTCGCCGCCTGGCTGAAGGTCCCAGTACTGCGTCGGGATATTCCGCCGTATCTCGATCTTCACAGGAATATCGCGCGTGTTCTTGACTGTCATTTCGCAGGTGCGAATCTCATCCCAGCCCGACACGTTTCGCTGGTAGTCGTATGTGAAGTTGTCCGTCCGATACTCCATCTCCTTCGGCTCGACGACGACATCCGAGACCGGCCCCAGATTCAACTCCACGTCCTCGTTCACCGGGATATACTTGAATTCGGATTGACCCGTATAGGACAGACGGCCCTGGGCATCGACCTTTCGATACACCTTCAATGACCCGCCGGGTATCGGGGTCTCGCCCAGCCTGTGCCCGGCGTCATTCTTGAAGCTCAGGAACCGCATGACAGCACTGCCACGGTCCTGCCTGGCCCAGGGGGAGAGATAGCCATCCTCGCACTTGTACAGATTCACCACGGGGACCTCATCCGCCTCGAAACTCACGAGGCGCTTCGACCAACCGGTCGGAATCGTTTCGGTCCCTTGAATCGTATAAAGGAAGTACTCGCTCAGACCCTCCTTCACAACCTCCTTGACCTCCGACCACGGCGGTCTATACTGATCCTGCGCCTCCCCCAACCTCTCCATCATCACGCGACCTCGTGCACCACCGACAATCCCCGGTTCCCCTCTTGCGACTATCCCGGGTCGGTCATAGGGGTACTGTCTCCGGGCGAGGGCCGCGATCTCGTCCAGCAGGTGGACTTGGCCGACGATCAAACGGACCTGAGCGTTTTCGTAGTCTTCGCCGCTGTTGTTGGTTACTACGACGTAGCCTTGCAGCCGCATGGTCTTTTCATCCGGCGTCAGGGTGCCCATATAGAACGCCCGCCACGACAGACCGCTTGTCAGGTAGGAAATCTCCATCGGGGCCTGGCCGCTGACGCCACTGTGGACGTTCCATATCCCCAGATTCCGCACCCGCGGCGGATACTGCAACTCCGCCACGTCGATCCCGCCGGCCTCCGACTTGGGCCGCATTTCCAGACTCGTCGGGTCGATCAGCGTGTTCTCCCAGGAGAACTGGAGCCGGTTGACACCCTCCTTGAGCGTCAATGCCCGGCTCTCCATCGCCAACGTCAGGTCCGCCGAGTTGTAGATGGTCAATTGCACCGTATCGCGGCTCGGCAGCGTCACCAGGTCCACCTTGCCCAGGCACGCGCCCGCCGCCGCCAGGATTGTCAGTATTGGGAGTACCCGTTCCATGGTTGAAAACCTCTTATCAGAGTCGGACCCTCCTATAAGAGCCGAGCCCCCTGTGTCATGCTGAGCGAAGGGCAAGCATCTGGCCCGCAAACCCCTTGTCATGCTGAGCGAAGCGAAGCATCTGGCCCGCGGTCGGGCGTTGACTCCAATCCTGTGCCCGGATGCTTCACTGCGTTCAGCATGACAAGATTCGTTTTGCACTTTGAATTCCATGCTTCGCCTATGCCGTTCTAATCTGCGTAATCTGTGAAATCCGTGGCCCAAAAACTATGGCCGCCAACTTCTTTCTCGTTCGCCGTGATAGGTCCGAACCGTGTAGCCAAATGACTTGAGACTTCGCGGCTGGACCGTTGTCTTGAAACGGCCGTGGGTTACGTCGTGCTTTTCATAACCGACCGCATCGGCAACCATCGATGCCGGATCGACCAGCGTCAAATCCCAGTAGCTCGTCTCGAATCCGCGCGTGATCTCGATATCGACGGGCAGTTCGCGCGTGTTCGTCAACTCGATGCGCCAGGTGCGGACCTCGTCCCAGCCGTTGATGTTGCGCTGATAGTCAAACGTGTGATTCCGCGTATCGAAGGCCATCAGCTTGGGCTCGACCTTCACCAGCCGGTCCGGGCCCAGATTCAACTCCACCTTCTCATTCACGGGGATGTACTTGACCTGTGTGCCGCCCACGTAAGACAGGCCCCCGGCTGCGTCGGCTACGGCGTAGATGCGGACATCGCCGTTCGGTAGGGGCGTCTGGCCCAGGTTATGCTCCTCGTCGTTGGCGAACGACACGAACCGGATCGTCTCGTGCCCCCACCGCTCCTCATCATATTTGTACAGGCTCGTTACGTTCACGTCCTCGGCCGAGAAACTGCCCAGGCGCTTGCCCCACTGGTTCGCAATCGTCTCGGTCCCCTCAATCGTGTACAGGAAGTACTCGCTGAGCCCCTCCTTGCGAATCTCCTTGGGTTTGCCGGTCCCGAAGAACACGTCGCCCGCAGCCAGAACCCCATTCAGCGATACCCCGTGATCTCCGTACAAGTTCGTCCGCCCCCACTCTCCCCAGGCATGATCTCCCTCGGCGTCGGCGACCACCGGGTCCGGGCCGTAGGGCCGCTGCCGCCTCGCCAGTGCCGCGATCTCATCCAGCAGGTGCACCTGGCCCACGATCAGACGTGTCTGGGCCTGCTCGTAGTCCTCGCCGCTGGCGTTGTCCACCCGGACATAGCCCTCAAGGGCCATCTTTGTCTCATCGGTGCTGAGCGTGCCCATGTAGAACGCCCGCCAGTTCAGCCCGCTGGTAAAATAGGTAATCTCAAACGGCGCCTGCCCCTCATACTGCGAGCGGATGAGCCACCGACCGATCTGGCTGAGCCTCGCCGGATAGACCAACTGCTGCACCTCGATCTCACCCGCGCGCTCCAGCGGCTCCAGGTGGAGGCTGGTCGGGTCGATCAGTGTATTGGCCCACATGAACTGGAGCCAGTTCCAGCCGCGTTTGAGCGTCAGGTTCCGCCGCTCCCGCACGAGTGTCAGGTCCGCTGAATTGTAGATGGTCAACTGCACGCTGTCGCGCCTGGGCAGCACCACCAGTTCAATGGCACTGGCCGGCGCGAAGGGCGGCCTGCCGAACAGGTCCCCACCCAGGGCCAAATCCGTCGGCGCCGCCCCGAATCCTCCCATGCCTCCCATACCACCCATGCCGCCCCCAACAAAGGCCCACGGCCCGGACTCCTCAGCCATGCCGTCCGCACGGAACCCGTAAGTCTGGCCCAAACCTGTCACACCCATTCGGGTCCTGGCGTCATGCGCCGCCTCACCATCAAGGGTCTCAGTCTCCGCGGGCCCGTAGCGCAACGGGGCCATGCGGCCGGCTTCCGCGTCGAAGTCCTTCGCCACCAGCATCTGGTTCACATCGAGAGCCGCCCCGCGCCGCCCAACCGCACGAGCCGCGTCCGCCTCCGGCAGACCGCTCGTCAGGGTAGCCACGTCCTCTATGAGCGATTCCCGGGGTTTGACCGCGACCACGAGTTCCGGAGCGGCCGGGGCATCGGCTGTACCCTTGTCCGCCAGCGGCTCCCGAGCGACCCGCCGCGAGAGAGCGGACATGCCCTCCTCGCCAGACCTCTCATCGCCGACTCCCAGCGGCTCGGCAGGCGAATCCAGCTTCTTCGCATATTCGCCATGCCGTGCCGGGCCATCACCCGTATAGTTCATTATCAGCAGACCCGCCCCGACCATGACCACGGCCGCGGCGGCCAGGACCCATCGCCGCCAGTTAAAATGGGCGATTTGAGAGGCATCGGGGGTTTTCAGACCGTCAAGCGTTCGGCCAATCAACTCATCCGATGCCGTGGCCTGCCCGCGCAGCAATTCCAGTACTGAAAACCGCTCCGCCAGGCCCCGCAGAGCCGCGGAACACGGCTCGCACTGCTGGAGGTGCGCCTGCATCCGCCGGTAGTCGGCGTCTTCGGCCAGCTTGAACTGGAATTCGATAAGTTCTTTTTCTGTAAGGTGTTGCGCCATTACGACACCTCGACTCGATCGGGCAGCCTCGCTTGCAGGCTGTGAAGTGCCCGGTACATCTGCCGTTTGACCGTGCCCACCGAGCACTGCATCACCTCGGCGACCTCGGCGTAGCTGAGTTGCTGGTAGTAGGCCAGAATCAGGGTTGCACGCTGCTTGGCCGGCAGTGCCTCGACGGCCCGGCGGACCTGGACTGCCTGTTCAGCCCGGATAGCGTCGCCCAACGGCTCATCGGACGGGGCCTCCAGCGTCGCGCCGACATCCGCACAGTGCTCGCCATCCGGGCAGTTCCCCTGATTCAACGACACCGTCGCCATGCGGCTGCGACGTCTGTAACTATCTATGACCAAACGATTTGCGATGGTAAACAGCCAGCTCTTGAAGCTGCCGCCGGCGAAGGAGCGGGCCTTCTCGTGGACCTTCTTGAAGGTCTCCTGAAACAGGTCCTCGGCAAGTTCTCGGTCACTGGTCATTCTGGTCAGGTATCCAAGCACAGCATCTCCGTAGCGGCGGACGATCTGCTCAAACGCGCCGGCGTCGCCCCGGATATGGGCGTCCAACAGGCTCTTATCCGTGCTTTCCATTAAAAACCGGTTACTCCTGACTCTCAGACGCCCTCCGTAGTCGAACGGTTGACCATTCTCTCGCGTTTTTGACCGCTGCGCTGAAGGCGACCGCTTTGAGGGGGTGTTATGGGGTCCTGGGCGGCTCCTTGGCCATCACCCAGTGGATCGCGTTGACGAGCATCGTGTGGAAGGCCGGATTCCTGAAATCCTCCACGTGGCCCAGTGATGTGTAGAAGATGCGGCTGTCTCCATACATGTGGGTCCAAGCGAGCGGTTCGGGGTCCTGGCCGTCGATCTTTCCGCTGAGCAAGGCCTGCGCGCTGTGCTCCAGCGGACCGGTCCTATACAGCGAAGCGACGCTTTCAAACGGCAATTCCACGCCCTCAAGAATCGGGTGCCCCGCCGCCGCTTGGGCGCAGGTGGCCGTGGTCGCGGGGCCGGCGCCGTAGTGGCCGTGATAATTGCCGCCGAGGACTTCGGGGTCGAATTTCAGCCAGTCGGCATGGCCTTGCGGGACCTTGCCCCGCGTATCGAAGGCATGGCTGGCGGTTCGCAGGCCAATCAGGCCGCCGCCCCGCCGCAGATACTGCCGCAGGCATTCCATCTGATCGACCGGCAATGCCCGGCGGCGGGCAAATATGATGGCCACGTCCGCCCGGGCAAGGGCCTCCATGCCGCTGACGTAGTTGAGGTCGCCATCGCCTTCGCCGGTGCTGCCCTGGAGCACCTCGCAACTGAAGCCACACTCCGTCTGCAACCGGCGGGCCAGGACGGGCATGGTCTCGACGGCCTTGTACTCGCTCTCGGCCGAGAGGATGACCACGCGGGGGCGTTTGTCGTCCTTGAAGACAAACGCGGGCCTGCCCGTCAGGACGGTCGAGGTGATCGTGGGGCAGACGTAACGCTCGACGTGCTCGACGACGAGGTCGGTCCCGG
>DDXG01000123.1 GCA_002347125.1 Phycisphaerales bacterium UBA2266 | reverse complement strand
GGGGTCCTTGTTGACCGCGACGATGATATCCGAGGCCTTCATGCCGACTATGTGCTGGACCGCGCCCGAGATGCCGCAGGCCAGGTAAAGCTTGGGCGAGACGGTGGTGCCGCTCTGGCCGACCTGGTGGGTCTTCTCCTTGAAGCCCATGTCCACGGCGGCGCGCGAAGCGCCGACCACGCCGCCGAGCAGCGCGGAGAGGTCTTCGAGCAGCTTGAACTTCTCCCGCGTCTTGAGGCCGCGCCCGCCCGAAACTATCACGCGGGCCTCCTCTATCTTCGCGCCGGCCTTGTCATGCGCCAGCTTACGCTCCAGCACCTTGACCCGGCGCAGGCCCTTGTCTATCTTTATCTCCTCGCGCACCACGATGGCCGTGCGGCCGGGGCGGGGCTCGTCTATCTTCATGACATTGGGTCGCACGGTGGCCATCTGGGGCCTGGAGTTGGGGCTGAGGATGTCCGCCATGATATTGCCGCCGAAGGCCGGGCGAATCTGAAACAGCAGATTCTGCAGGACCTCGCCGGTCTTGGCGAGCTTGTGATCGCCGATTTGCAGGTCGGTGCAGTCGGCGGTCAGGCCGGCCTTGACGGCGCTGGCGATCCGGGGGGCGAGGTCGCGTCCGACCACCGTGGCGCCATAAAGCACGACCTGTGGTTTGTGCTTGTGAATCAAACCGCAGATAACCTGGGCATAGCCATTGGTCTGGTAGGCCCCCAGGAGGGGATGTTCGGCGAGGTAAACGACGTCGGCGCCGTAATGTATCAGCTTGTCTGTGAGGTTTGAGACGCGGTCGCCAAGCAAAAGTGCGGCCAATTGTACGCCGAGCGTATCGGCCAGGTGGCGGGCCTTGCTCATGAGTTCCAGCGGGGTGTCGTCGAGACGCCCGCGGTGCTGTTCGGCGAAGACCCAGACTTGCCCTTTTCTGTTCACATCAATCATGGTTGGTTATTCGCACGCAATTCCGTTGATTAGTTTCCATTCGGTTGCCGGCGGATGGTTCAGGCGATGACCTTGTCGGAGATCAGTTCATGGATCAGGTTGTCGATGCCCGCCTGGCTGGGCTCGATATCCTTGGTTTGCCTGGCGGTGAGCACGACGCTCTGAATCCGATGGACCTTTGTCGGAGAGCCGCTCTGACCGCACCAGTTAAGGTCGGCTTCGAGGACGTCGAGGTCCCACTGCTTGATAAGCAGGCCCCTGGCCTGGAGCTGGTCGGCCGTGGATTTCGCGGTCTTTGCCGCCGTGGTCGGGTCGTCGCCGGCGGCCTTGGCGAGGGTATCGATCTCGATGGGCGTCAGGGCCTTCTTGTACTTCATCAGGCGCTTGGCGGCCGCGACTCGCGGTTCGTTGGCTTCGCCGACCACGGTCAGCAGGACGGGCAATCGGGCCCGGACCTGTTGCCGGCCATTGCCGATATTGCGGCGGGCCTCAATGACGCGATCCTGAAGGCCGACAAGCGCCTCGACATAGGTAATCTGGGTAATCCCCAGCTTTTCGGCAAGCTGCGGTCCGACCTGGGCGGTGTCGCCGTCAATGGCCTGGCGACCGCAAAGCACGATGTCATAGTCGAGCTTCTTGACGGCGCAACTGAGGATGTAGCTGGTGGCCAGGGTATCGCTGGCGGCGCATCGGCGGTCGGTGATGAGGATGGCGTCATCAGCCCCACGGTAGAGGGCGTCGCGGAGCACCGCGGCCGCGGCGGGCAGGCCCATCGTCAGGACGGTTACCGTTCCGCCATGAGCATCCTTGATCTGGAGGGCCATTTCCAAAGCGTTGAGGTCTTCGGGGTTGAAGATGGCCGGCAGGGCGGAACGATTGACTGTGCCGTCGTCGTTCATCGCCTCACCGGTGATGCGTTTGGTGTCCGGCACCTGCTTGACCAATACTACCAGGTTGTATGCCACGTTTGTGTTTCCCCAAAAAACATGCCTTTTCTCGGGTCGTAGTATTTGAAGAAGCCACAGTGTAGCGGCCGAGCGGCCCAAGTCAACCCCAAAAGGGCCGGTGAGAGCGCTGGCGGTGTGGTTACAGGGCAAAAAGGGCTAAACCTGCGTGTGCAAAGCGTCGATTTCTGCGTGGATGGGTCTGTCGCGCTTCGAAGGACCGTTTTTTCTTTTGACAGTAGGTCTCATAACCCGATAATGAGCGGCTTGGGTCGCTCTATCGGATGTAAAACCAAGCGTCTGGGAATGGACTGAAGCATCCGCAGGCCCTTCCTGATTTGAGGTTTCATGGCTGAAACGAACTATGACAGCGTATTCGGCAAAATGGCCGTCGAGCAGGGGCTTTGCACCGACGCCGAGCTGCGCCGGGCGCTGGAGGAACTCAAATCACGCCGAAGAATCAGCCCTGTGATGCTGGAAACGCTGCTGGTGAGCCTGGGCTATATCACGCAGAGCCAGGCGCTGCGTCTGAAGGCGAGCCTGAAGGACAACAAGGCGGCGGTCCACCAGATTCCCGGCTACAAGATCCTCGGCAAGCTCGGGTCCGGTGCGATGGCCATTGTCTACAAGGCCCGCCAGCTCAGTCTCAACCGCCAGGTGGCGATCAAGGTGCTCCCAAAGCGATTCAGTGAGAACCCGGAGTACGTGGAGCGGTTCTACAAAGAGGGCCAAGCGGCGGGCAAGCTGAACCACCCGAACATCGTCCAGGCGATCGACGTGGGGGAGGCGGCCGGATACCACTATTTCGTGATGGAGTACGTGGAGGGAAGGACGCTGGCGGATGACCTGGCCGGCGGGCAGCCGATGGATGAGCGGCAGGCGCTGGATATCATTATCCAGGTTGCCCATGCCCTGGCCCACGCGCATCACCATGGCCTGATCCACCGCGACGTCAAACCCAAGAATATCATGCTCAGCAAGACCGGGGCCGTAAAGCTGGCGGATATGGGTCTGGCACGGGAGATGACGGACGTCAAGCTGGCCGAGACGGAGGCGGGAAAGGCTTATGGCACGCCGTATTACATTGCCCCGGAGCAGATTCGGGGCAAGATCGACATCGACGGGCGGGCGGATATCTACGGGCTGGGGGCCACCTTCTACCACATGGTAACCGGCCGGGTGCCGTTCATGGCCGATGACTCGGCGGAAGTGATGAAGAAGCATCTGAAGGAGCCGCTGACGCCGCCGGACCACATCAATACCTCGCTGTCAGCCGGGATTTCCGAAGTGATTGAGATCATGCTGGCCAAGCGGCGAGAGGACCGGTACAGCAATGTCGAGGAATTGCTGGTGGACCTGGAGGCGCTCAAGAACGGCCAGCCGCCGCTTCAGGCCCATAAGCGGTTTGATGTGTCAATGCTGCACGAGTTGAGCACGGGGGAGGAAGTGGAGATCGAGCGACCGACCTACGCGGACGAGGAAACCATTGCCAAGTACCGTATGGCTATTCTGATTCTTGGGGGAGCTTCGGCCGTGTTTCTTATCATTATCGCGCTGCTGCTAATACTGAGTTTCTAGAGCCGGCGGGAGGCAACGCAATCCTTGAGGGGCCAATGGCCGTGGTCGCGGTCTGTCTCGTACAATGGGCTCTCGCGAGGAGCAGGGCGATTCCTGTTGCATCTAAGACTAATTTGTGCTAACTTAGCGGGGCCTATGTGCAGTGCCTTGTCGGATGTCAGGTCTGTCTGGCGCAGCCCGTATCTGGATTCGGCTCGGATGCTGAGCACTCGCTCGTGGGCCAAGAGCGAATATGGTCGTAAAAGTAGGCAGTTTGGATAATATGGGGCATATGACCGCGTGTCAAAGACAAGCGGAAGTCTCGATGGGCAGCGAGACTGGCGTAAAGGGGGTCGTCTTCGACATCAGGAGGTACTCCATTCACGACGGGCCAGGGATTCGTACAACGGTGTTCTTCAAGGGTTGCCCGCTGCGGTGTCGGTGGTGCCACAATCCGGAGAGCTGGCGGAAGGACCCGGAGCCCGGGCTGCGCAGCTCGCGGTGTGTGCGGTGCGGGCGGTGCGTGGAGGTCTGTCCTCAAGGGGCCGTCAGCATGGACACGGACCTGCCCGCCACGGACCCGGCAGTGTGTGTGGTCTGCGGAGAGTGTGTCAATCCGTGTCCGGGTGGGGCGCGCGAGATCATCGGGCAGGAAGTGTCGGTTGGGTGGGTGATGGAGCGAGTGAAGAAGGACATCATCTTCTACGATGAGTCGGGCGGAGGAGTAACGTTCTCCGGAGGCGAGCCTCTGATGCAGGCCGGGTTCCTGTTGGCCCTGTTGGGGGAATGCCGGCGGTTGAGGGTTCACACGGCGGTGGATTCAAGCTGTTGGGGGCCGCGGGAGACGGTGGAACAGGTGGCCCGGGGTGCGGACATGTTCTTGTGCGACGTTAAGCACATGGACGGCCGCAGGCATGAGGCCCTGACAGGTGTTGATAACGGGCTGATTCTTGATAACATCAGGCGGATCGTGGCAATGGGTTGCCACGTGGCGATTCGAGTCCCGATTGTGCCGGGTTTCAATGACGACGAGGCCAATATCCGGGCGACCGCGGAGTTTGCGGTGTCGCTGCCGGGAGTTGACGGGGTGGATATTCTGCCTTATCACCGGGCCGGTCGCGACAAGTCAAAGCGGCTGGCGTGGGGTGGCGATCCATTTACGGCTGATGTCTGTACGGCGGAGCGTTTGGATACGGTCGCCCAAACGATTCGATCCTACGGTCTGGAGGTCAGAACAGGCGGGTAACTATGATCAGTGAACGAGTGGCGGCATTGCGGGCACAAAGCGTGGATACGCGGCCTTACGTCAGCGCGGAGCGGGCCGAGCTGATGACGGAATTCTATCAGAGCGATATTCCGCTGCGTGAATCGCCGGTTGTGTGTCGGGCTCTGGCGTTCAAGTACCTGATGGAGCGCAAGACTATCTGCATCAATGACGGCGAACTGATCGTCGGGGAGCGCGGGCCCGCGCCCAAGGCGACGCCGACATATCCGGAGTTGTGCTGCCACGATCTGGAGGACCTGCGAGTGCTGCACGTTCGGGAGAAGACGTCATTCGTGGTGCCGGAGGAGGTCGGGCGTGTGTATGCGGAGAAGATCATACCGTTCTGGAAGGGCAAGACGATCCGCGAGAAGGTCTTCGGAGCGATGAGTGAGGCGTGGCGCCGGGCGTTTGACGCAGGGGTCTTCACGGAGTTCATGGAGCAGCGGTCCTTCGGTCACGCCATCCTGGACGATAAGATCTACCGCAAGGGCCTGCTGGACATCAAGCGGGAGATCGCCGAGGCAAGGGCCGCCCTGGATCGCTTGAATGACCCGCGGGCATGGGACAAAGAGCAGGAGTATCGGGCGATGGACATCTGCGCCGACGCGGTGATCACCTTCGCGAGGCGCCATGCCGACAAGGCAAGGGAACTGGCGGCGATGGAGACCGATGCGATTCGTCGGGCGGAACTGGAGCGGATGGCCCAGGTCTGCACGCACGTACCGGCGCATGCGCCCCGGGATTTTCATGAAGCGCTACAGGCATACTGGTTCGTTCATCTGTCGATTATTACGGAACTCAACACGTGGGATTCGTTCAATCCCGGACGGCTGGATCAACATCTGTATCCATTCTACTGCAGGGGTCTTGAGGATGGGATGCTCACGCGGGAACGGGCCGAGGAGCTGCTGCAGTGCTTCTGGATCAAGTTCAACAACCAGCCGGCTCCGCCGAAGGTGGGCGTGACGGAGGAACAGAGCGGCACATATACGGATTTCTCGCTGATTAACGTGGGCGGCGTCAGCCCGGAGGACGGTTCCGATGCGGTCAATGAGGTCTCATATCTGATCCTGGATGTGATAGAGCAGATGCGTCTGACGCAGCCGAGCGGATGCGTGCAGGTCAGCAAGAAGAACCCGGACCGTTTCCTTCGGCGGGCGTGCGAGGTGATTCGGACCGGCTTTGGCCAGCCTTCGGTGTTCAATACGGACGTCATCATCCAGGAGATGCTACTGGCGGGTAAGACGCTGCGAGACGCTCGCAGCGGCGGGCCCAGCGGGTGCGTGGAGATCAGCTCTTTCGGCAAGGAGAGCTGTACGCTGACCGGGTATATGAACTGGCCCAAGATACTTGAGTTGGCGCTCAATAACGGTGTTGACCCGGCCGGCGGCGTGCAGGTTGGACCTGCGACGGGCGATGCGCGGCAATTCACCGATTTCGAGCAGGTGATGCAGGCGTATCGCCGCCAGCTTGAATATTTCATCGATGTGAAGATCGCCGGCAACAATGTGATTGAGCGGCTCTACGCGAACCAGATGCCCGCGCCGTTTATGTCGATCATGATGGACGATTGCGTGGCCAAGGGCCTCGATTATCACAATGGTGGGGCCCGGTACAACACGACATATATCCAGGGGGTGGGTATTGGCACGTTGACCGATGCCCTGGCGGCCGTGAAGTACCACGTGTTCGACCACAAGACGATCGGCATGGAGCAGTTGCTGGCGGCTTTGGCGGCAGACTTCAAGGGGGCCGACGGGCTGCTCAAGACACTGCGGTTCGATACGCCGAAGTACGGCAATGACGACGACTACGCCGACCACATAGCCGAGCAGGTTTTTGATGCGTATTATGAGCTTCTCAATGGGCGGCCGAATACGAAGGGTGGCAAATATCGCGTGAATCTGCTGCCGACGACCGTGCATGTCTACTTCGGTTCGGTGGTCGGGGCGCTGCCGAACGGGCGGCAGGCCGGGGAACCGGTGTCCGATGGAATCAGCCCGAGTCATGGGGCGGACGTGAACGGGCCCACGGCCGTGGTGAAGTCCGCGGCCCGGATCGACCACGTCCGCACGGGTGGGACACTGCTGAACATGAAGTTCAATCCGCAGGTGCTTGACGGCGAGGGGCTCGACAAGCTTGCCCATCTTATCAGGTCGTATTTCAAGATGGACGGGCATCATATCCAATTCAACGTCATCGACGCCGAGACGCTGCGCCTGGCACAGAGGCAGCCGCAGATGAATCGGGACCTGATCGTCCGTGTCGCCGGGTACAGTGACTACTTCGTAGACCTTGGGGCCGACTTACAGGATGAGATTATCGCCCGCACCGAGCAGCAGGGATTCTAGGAGACCGTAGACCTCGGACCATAGACGCAAGACGCGGCAGGGCGGCGTGGGGGAAGTGAGGGGGTTGGTCTGTGTTCTTTGACCTGGGGAGGGCTTCGTGCTATAGTACCGTGGCCCTTGGCGTCGGGGCTCTGCGCGGGCGGGGCTCGGCTGACCGTATGGTTTCTGGATAGGGGACGCGATGACAACGAAGCGTACACTTGCGGTATGGACGGTAGTTATGGCGGGGTCTTTGACGGGCTATGGCCGCCAGTTGGATGAAGCGGGGGTGCGGGAATTTATCGACAAACATGTCGCGCAGGTGGCGCCGCTGACGGGCAAGGCGGGCCTGTTGTATTGGGAGGCCACGACCACCGGCGATCCGGCGAAGTACAAGCAGTATAACGACACGCAACTGCGAATCCGGCGCATCTACAGCGATGCGGGGGATTTCGCATATCTGAAGACCGTGCGCAGGGCCGCCGTGGCGAGCGATCCGCTGCTGAAGCGTCAGGTCGACAGGCTGTACTACGCTTACCTGCAGAATCAGATTGAGCCGGGGCTGCTGCGGGATATCGTGGCCCTCGACGGCGAGATTCAGGAGGAGTACGGAAGCTTCCGAGGGACCGTCGACGGTCGGACGGTGACGATGAGCGATGTCTACGCGAGCATGACCACGGAGACGGATGTTCACAGGCGAGAGCTGATGTACAGGGCAAGCAAGCAGGTCGGTCAGGCCATCGTCGGTGACCTGATTGCGATGGTGCGGCTTCGCAACGCCGCGGCCCGTCAGGTGGGCTTCGACAACTTCCATACGATGACGGTTGTCACCGGCGAGCAGAGCACCGAGCAACTGGACGCCATCTTCGCGGAACTGCGTGAGTTGACAAATGAGCCCTTTGCGAAGATGAAGGGCGAACTGGATGCAGTGCTGGCGAAAGGCTACGGGATCGAGCCGGGCGACCTCATGCCGTGGCACTACCATGACCCGTTCTTCCAGCGGACACCGCTGGTCTATGAGTGCGACCTGGACGCCTGCTACGCCGACCACGATGTGAAGGTCCTGGCGCAGGAGTACTACGCCGGTATCGGTCTGCCGGTCGATGATATTCTGGCGCGAAGCGATCTGTACGACCGGCCGGGCAAGTACCCCCATGCTTATGGGCACGATGTGGATCGACGGGGGGACGTGCGGATTCTGTGCAATCTGCAGAATACCGAGCGTTGGGCCGAGACGATTCTGCACGAGTTGGGCCACGCGGTCTACAGCAAGTACCACGACCGAAGCCTGCCGTGGCTGTTGCGGGAGCCGGCGCACAGCTTCACAACGGAGGCGGTGGCGATGTTCTTCGGACGCCTGAGCCGCAATCCCGCCTGGATGCAGCGGATGTTGGGGCTGACGGGTGCCCAGCGGGCCGAGATCGAGGAGGTGACGGTCAGGTATCTGCGGTTCCAGCAGGTGCTCTTTGTCCGGTGGGCGCTGGTCATGTACGAGTTCGAGAAGGCGATGTACGCGGATCCGGACCAGGACCTCAATACCTTGTGGTGGGACCTTGTGGAGAAGCACCAGTATCTGCGGCGTCCGCCGGGGCCGCCGGATGGCGGATGGGCCTCGAAGCTGCACTTCGTTGTGGCGCCCTGCTACTACCACAATTACATGCTGGGCGAGTTGCTGGCGTCGCAGTGGCATCATTACATCGTGGCCGAGATACTGAAGCTCGATAGCGACAAGGACGTCAGCTACGTTGGGGATAGGCGGGTCGGCCGGTATTTGCGGGAGAGGGTGCTGGGACCGGCGGCTCGTTACGAGTGGAATGAGATGATCGAGCGGGCGACGGGTGAACCCCTGACGGCCAGGTATTTCGTGGAGCAGTTCATCCAGTGAGGCGCTGATGATCTATCTTTCGGCCATATTCGTGTACCTGGCGGTTCTCAGTTGCATCGGCGTCTATAAGTCGCGGCAGGTCAGGACCCAGGAGGATTTTACCGTCGCCGGGCGGACCCTGTCGCCGTGGGTCATGGTCTGTACGATGCTGGCGGTGTGGATTGGAACCGGGTCCATCGTGGCCAACGCGGGCAAGACGTACGAGGTCGGGATGGCGGGGTTGTTCCTGCCGCTGGGGACTCTTGCCGGGATGATCCTGCTGTCGTTCATTGCGACGCGGGCGCGGAACATCGAGGCCCTGTCGGTGCCGGAGATCATCGGTCGGCGGTACGGTCCGAAGACCCGGCTGCTGGCGGTGATTGCTCTGGTCATGGCGTACATGGTGATTGTGAGCTACCAGTTCAACGCCGGGGGTATGGTCCTGGAGGTCATCGCGGGCAAGAAGGACAAAGTGCCCCTGCGTGTCGGGGATACGCTGACGGGCCATCAGGTGAACAGGGGATACCTTCAGTATCAGCCCGCCCAGGACTGGACAGGGTCGGCTCAGGTTACGCTCGATGTGAAGGATGGAGCGTCGGGACAATGGCTGCCGGCCGCCATGAGGCTGTATGTGGAGGTCGTGCCGTCGACCGCGATCCTCGAATTGAAACATTCGCTCGGCCAGACTATCGAGGCGCTGGAGCAGCAGATCGCCGATGACCCCAACGCGACCGATGAAGACCGTGCGCAGCTTGAACAGCTCAGGAACACGAGAATCATCAAGCGCGACACGTACACCAGGCTGATTGTGACAGGGCACGACGTGGCCGGGGCCGATGCGGTGTATCGGTTGGCGGACATGCCGGAGCAGGGGATGGTGTATCTGCACGAGCCAAGGCTGACGGCCGGGCGGGCGACGATGATGGCCGCGGCGTTCATTATCGGCTATACGATGCTGGCGGGATTGATGAGCCTGGCGTATGCCGACATTGTGACGGGGATTGTCATTACAGTCACACTGTTGATTGCGTTTCCGGTGCTTCTGGTGAAGGCAGGGGGGCTGGAAGGGATGCAGTCGGCGTTTGCGGCGATGGGCGACCGGCCAGGGCACATGAAGTTGTTAGGGGTGTTCAGCCCGGCCGAGTACATCAACTACCTGCTGCCGGTGTTCCTGCTGGTGATGGGCGATGCGAACCAGTATCAGCGGATATTCGCCGGCCGCAACGCCAGGGGCGCCAGGTCGGCGGTCATTGCCATGATCTTCGTGGCCATTCTGATCGAGGAGCTGATCATCACGGAGGCGTGGTTCGCCTCCAGCCTGATACCCGACCCCGAGAACGGACGGTACGTCCTGATCTACGCGGCCAGGCACTTCATGCCATTGGCCCTGGGCCTGGTGTTCATGGTCACGGTGGTGGGCATTATCATATCCACAGCGGACTCGTTTCTGTTGGTTCCGGCGACGACGTTCATCGAGGACGTCTACCTGACGTATGTCAACCGCAAGGCGTCGCAGCGACGGATCGTCTGGATGAGCCGCCTGATGGTATTGTTGTTCGGGATTATCGCGTGGATGATCTCTCTGGCGTTTTCGGCCTCGACGACGGTCTTCCAGAAGGCGATGTACGCCTACACTGTGTACGGTTCGGCCATCACACCGTGCCTGGTGGCGGCGTTGTTCTGGAAGCGGGCGACGACGGCGGGGGCAATCTCGTCGATTCTGGCCGGCACCATGACGACGCTGCTCTGGGAGGAGGCGATCAAGGGCCGGCTGCCGACGGAACTGGCCAAGCTGGATGCCGTGCTGCCGGCGATTACGCTGTCGGTGGCGTGCCTGGTCGTGGTCAGTCTCTGCACGAGGCGACAGTACACGACGGCCGACAAGCCTGTCTGATATGTGAGACATCATGTTCGACAAGAGCACCTACATTCAAAGACGCAGACGGCTAAGGGAATCGGTCTGTTCGGGAGTGATTCTCCTGCCGGGCAACGGGCTTAGCCCGATGAATTACACGCTCAACGCGTATCCGTTCCGACAGGACAGTTCATTTCTGTATTATTTTGGGTCGGACGCGCCGGCATTGGCGGCCGTGATCGATGTGGATGAGGCGACCGAATGCGTGTTCGGGGACGATGCGACGCCTGATGATATTGTATGGACGGGCCCGCAGCCGGCGCTGCACCAGCGGTGCGAGCAGTGCGGTGTGGACCGGTCGGCGGCGATGGCCAAGCTGTGCGATGTGCTCACTGCGGCACGCCGGGGTGGGCGGGTGGTCCACTGGCTGCCGCCGTATCGGGCAGAGAACGTGCTGAGGATGGCCTCGGCGATGGGGGTGTCAACGGAGGCGATTGTCCGTGGGGCGTCGGAATCGCTGATCCGGGCCGTGGTGGCGCAGCGGTCGATTAAGACAGCCGAAGAGGTCGAGCAGATCGAGTTGGCGATTGAGACGTGTTATGAGATGCAGGTCGCGGCCATGCGGACGGCCCGGCCGGGGATGTATGAACGGGAGGTCGCCGGGCTGATGGAGGGGATTGCGATTTCGCGCGGGGTGCGGCCGGCGTTTGAGACGATCTTCTCGGTTCATGGCGAGACGCTGCACAATCCGTTTCACGGGAATCTGATGAAGGCCGGCGACATCGCCGTCAACGACTCTGGAGCCGAGTCGCCAATGCACTACGCGGGGGATATTACGCGGACGATCCCGATAGGGGGGCGGTTCGATTCGAGACAGCGTGATATCTACCGAATCGTCCTCGATGCGCAGCGCAAGGCCATAGAGGCAGTCCGGCCGGGCGTCGAGTTTCGTCAGGTGCATCTGCTGGCGGCGCGTGAATTGCTCGTGGGGCTGAAAGAACTTGGACTGGTGAAAGGGGATGTGGAGGCGGCGGCCGGAGAAGGGGCCCATACGCTGTTCTTCCAGTGCGGGCTGGGGCACATGATGGGGTTGGATGTGCATGACATGGAGTCGCTGGGCGAAGACTATGTGGGATACACCCGGGCTATTCCGCGGAACCCGGCTTTCGGGTTCAAGTCGCTACGGCTGGCAAAGGCCCTTGAACCAGGTTTTGTGATCACGGTTGAGCCGGGGTTGTATTTCATACCGGCGTTGATCGACCGTTACCACGCGGAGAGCAGGTTTGCGCAGTATGTCCGTTATGATGTTGTTGAAACCTATCGTGATTTCGGCGGCGTGCGGATTGAGGACGATGTTCTGGTGACCGATGATGGCTGTCGCGTTCTTGGCAGACCCATACCCAAGGAGATGGATGAGGTCGAGCGGCTCTGTTCATGTTGACGGGTCGGGCCGATCTTGAAGTATATGGAGATGCTTATGCCACGGAGCAGGATATTGGCGGTAGCTGTGCTGGCGTTTTGGTCGGGCGTGTCATTCGCAGCCGGGACCATCGAGGACTACCAACGGGCCGATGCGTTGCAGGAGCGTTGCCGGGGGTTGGTCTTGAACAAGGAGATTCGGCCCACGTGGTTCGCCGGGGGCGGGAAGTTCTGGTATCGCAAGGAACTGGCGGACGGCGGCAAGCGGTTCATGGTGGTCGACGCCGAGGCCGCCGTTGTGCGGCCCGCCTTCGACCACGCAAAGCTCGCCGGGGCGCTCCGCGAGATCGCGGGGGGACAGCACTCGGGCGAGAAGCTGCCGTTCGATTGGATCGACCTGGTCGATGACTGCAACAGTGTCGAATTCGAGGTGGATAACGGGCGGTACCGGTGCGATCTGCGGACGTACCGGTGCGAGAAGACAGGTGAGGCGACAAGACCGCAGCTGCGTGGCGACGCCCAGGGTCGCAGGCCGAGGACCGACAGCCGGCGCCCCGACACCGGCAGGTTCCTCTCGCCGGATGGGTGTTGGGAAGCACTCATCCGGGAGCACAATCTGTACATACGAGCCACACAGGACAGCCGAGAGTTCCGTCTAAGCCACGACGGCGAGCCGAACCACTCCTATTCGCGGCCGGTCTGGTCGCCGGATTCCAATGCGGTCGTGGCCCATCGCACACAGGACGGAGACCACAAGCTCGTCTACGTGATTGAGTCCTCGCCGAAGGAAGGCGGCCGGGCGGTGATGCGGTCGTACCCCTACGATCTGCCCGGGGATAAGCTGGACACCTTTGAGATGCGTCTCTTCGATGTCCGGACGAAGGAGCAGACCCGGATCGACGTTGAGCCGGTTGATTTCGAAGGGCCGCCGCGGTTGCGCTGGGCGCCGGACGGGGGTAGCTTCACGTTTTCCAAAACGGACCGGGGCCACCAGCGGGTTCGTGTGTTTCGCGTCGATGTCCGGGCGGGGGATGTCCACACACTGATCGACGAGAGGTCGGATACATTCATCAATCAATGGTGGGATGGCGGGGTTGATCCCCGGTATCTGGACAAGAGCCGGGAGATTATCTGGCCGTCGGAACGGCACGGCTACCGGCACCTCTATCTCTATGACGGCCAGGCCGGTGGACTCAAGAACCGGATAACCAAAGGACGCTGGGTCGTTCGAGGTTACGGACAGATCGACGAGGCCGCGCGCACCATCGAGTTTATGGCCTCCGGCCGCAGGAAGGACCGCGATCCGTATCTGATTCAATACTACCGCGTGAACTTCGACGGGACGGGCATGGTCTGTATGACGCCGGGCCACGGGAACCACAGGGTGCAGTTCTCCCCGGACCGTCGGTACCTTATTGACACGTATTCACGGGTCGATATGCCGCCGGTTCACGAATTGCGGCGGGCGGCCGACGGCAAGTTGATCTGTCGTCTGGGAAAGGCGGATGCCTCGGCGCTGTACGCCATCGGGTGGCGCGCTCCGGAACCGTTTGTTGCGAAGGGACGCGACGGCCAGACGGATATCTTCGGGATCATCCACCGGCCGATGAACCTGGATGAATCGAAGAAGTACCCCGTTATTGAGGATATTTACGCGGGGCCGCACGGTTCATTCGTGCCCAAGTCGTGGAGCGATTACCACGGGGCCCAGTCCCTGGCGGAGCTGGGCTTCATCGTGGTGCAGATCGATGGAATGGGGACGAACAACCGGTCCAAGGCGTTTCACGATGTCTGCTGGAAGAACCTCGGGGACTCGGGTTTTCCCGACCGGATCGCGTGGATTCGTTCGGCCGCGGAGAAGCACTCGTATATGGACCTGACCCGTGTAGGCATCTACGGCACCAGCGCCGGTGGGCAGTCCGCGGCGCGAGGCGTACTGGCCTTCGGGGATTTCTACAAGGCGGCGGTGGCGTCGTGCGGGTGCCACGACAACCGGATGGACAAGGCTTCGTGGAATGAGCAATGGATGGGTTATCCGGTCGGGCCGCACTACGAGGAACAATCGAACATCACACAGGCCCACCGGCTTACGGGACGCCTGCTGCTGATGGTGGGAGAACTGGACAATAACGTGCCGCCGGAATCGACGTATCGGCTTGTGGATGCCCTGATCAAGGCGAAGAAGGAGTTTGAACTGGTGGTCCTGCCGGGCCAGGGCCACACCTCCGGCGGCGAATACGGGCAGCGTAAGCGTCGGGATTTCTTCGTGAAGCACCTGCAGGGGGTGGATCCGCCCAACTGGAATGCCATCGGCGCCGACACACGGTAAGTTGATTCATCGATTTCACCCGGCGGCAGAGGTTGGATTTCTCATGGGTCGAAACGGTTCGGCGCGCACGATAGTTGACACATGCGTTCGTGGCCGATATAGTCGCGGCTGTCGGAGCGCCTGTAGCTCAGTCGGATAGAGCACCGGTTTCCTAAACCGGGGGTCGCAGGTTCGAATCCTGCCAGGCGTATCGCATAAGTGCCGTATCTGCAAAGGTTTACGGGCGGCCGGGAGATCGGCCGTCCTGGGGCGTCCGGGTCATGGGGCGCGCCATAGGGC
>DDXG01000069.1 GCA_002347125.1 Phycisphaerales bacterium UBA2266 | reverse complement strand
CCCTTGAAGGGCCTGACGAACCTGACGTCACTCTGGCTAGATGACACACAGGTCGCCGATATCGAACCCTTGAAGGGCCTGACGAACCTGACGGAACTTTCGCTTACCGGCACACAGGTCGCCGATATCGAACCCTTGAAGGGCCTGACGAACCTGACGAAACTCTGGCTAGATGGCACACAGGTCGCCGATATCGAACCCTTGAAGGGCCTGACGAACCTGACGCAACTCTCGCTGGACAGGACACAGGTCGCCGATATCGAACCCTTGAAGGGCCTGACGAACCTGACGACACTCTGGCTAGATGGCACACAGGTCGCCGATATCGAACCCTTGAAGGGCCTGACGAACCTGACGTCACTTGTGCTAGATGGCACACAGGTCGCCGATATCAAACCCTTGAAGGGCCTGACGAACCTGATGCGTCTCCGGCTTTGCGATACACATGTGTCGGATGTTGCCGCATTGAGGCAACTGTCAAATCTGATAAAGCTGTTCCTGCAGAATACACAGGTCACACCCGATGCTATCGTCGAGCT
Organism: Phycisphaerales bacterium UBA2266; assembly: GCA_002347125.1. GTDB lineage: Bacteria > Planctomycetota > Phycisphaerae > Sedimentisphaerales > Anaerobacaceae > UBA2266. Next base: position 32,909 of record DDXG01000069.1, on the reverse strand, counting down.
TCAGAAGGCGCTGCCCTACTGTGCGATACAGCGATAGCCCAGAATAGAACATCCACTCACATAGGAGGTACACCATGCGAAGACTCATCCTTATCGTCGCGGCCGTGTCGGCTGTTGGAATTGGGGCCCTTGTGGCCGCGGAACTCGTCAATGTCGGCTTCACCCGCTCGACCATTGACCTCGGCGTCATCGTCGGCAATCTCGAGAGGTCGGCCAAGTTCTACACCGAGGCCCTGGGCTTCACCGAGATTGAGGGTTTCTCCGCTGGGGCCGATGTGGGGGGCGAATCCGGCCTGACCGCCTCCAAGCCGCTGACGATTCGCGTCTTCGTCCTGGCCGATGAACCCTCGGCCACGCGGCTCAAGCTCATGGAATTCCCCGACGCCGCCCCCAAGAAGATCGACACCCAGTACCTGCACTCGACCCTGGGCTACCGCTACCTGACCCTCCACGTGGCCGACATGACCGCATCCGTCGCCCGCGCCAAGGCCGCCGGCGTCGAACCGGTCAAGGCCCCATACCACCTCGGCGGCGGCACATGGCTGACCCTTGTAAGGGACCCCGACGGCAATATAATCGAGTTCGTGGGACCAAAGAAATAGGCTGCACGCATCAGATTCAGGCGTCAGTACGCAGCATGCCGTCAGCGGCGGCCACGACGCAGTACGAACGAGATGGGTGGCAGCCTTTCCCGGAGGGAAGGGCTGTTTGGACCCGGCCGCAATACGCAGCACGCAGTACGCAATACCGGCTATATGCGAAGCACAAAAGACGACACCGAACGACTCAAGGACCTGATGAAGGCCGGGCACGGCTTCATCTCCATCGTGACCCACGAGGAGCGATATGCGCTTGAAGTGGTCCGCTGCGTAGCGCTGGATCTGAGCCGCGAGCTATGGACCTGGTCGGTCGCCGGCGGCGTCTGCGAGGGCCTCATCAGCGGCAGCCCGTACCTGCCGAATACCGATACGCCCACCGGCGGCCTGGCTAGGTTCTACGGCCTGCAGGATAGCTCGATCTGCGTCGCCCTCGACCTGGCTGCTCACCTCAAACGCGACCCCAAGGCCCTGCGGCTGCTCCGCGACATCATCGGCGACCACGAGCAAACCGGCAAGACCTTCATCATGATCGACGCCGTTGACGACATGCCGGAGGTCCTCCGCTCCTACGCCACGCCGTTCGAGGTCTCGTACCCCGACGAGGAGGAACTGACCCGGATCATCCGCAAGACCCTCGCCCGCCTGAACCGCGACAAACCCATCCAAGTCGGCATCACCAAGCGCGGCATGGACACCATCGTTCGTAATCTCCGCGGCCTGACCCGCCGCCAGGCCGAGCGGATCATCGTCGACGCCGTCTGCGAGGACCAGCAATTCAACGACGACGACATCAACGTCATCATCGCCGGCAAGCGCCGCATGATCCAGCGGGGCGGCCTGCTCGAGTACATCCAGACACCCCTGGATATGGGCGAGATCGGCGGCATGAGGCGGCTCAAACGCTGGCTCAACCAGAGGCGGGGCGCCTTCACGCCGGAGGCGCGGGATTTCGGCCTGGTCCCGCCGCGGGGCGTCCTCATGCTGGGCGTCCAGGGCGCCGGCAAGAGCCTCTGTGCCAAGGCCATCGCCACGGCCTGGCATCAGCCGTTGCTCAAGCTCGACCCCGGTTGCCTCTACGCCAGCTTCATCGGCGAGTCCGAGAAGAATCTTCGCGAGGCCCTGCGCCAGACGGAGATGATGTCGCCGGTCATCCTGTGGATCGACGAGATTGAGAAGGCCTTTGCCTCCGCGGCCGCGCGAAGCGCCGACGGGGGTCTTAGCCAGCGGATGTTCGGCACGCTGCTGACCTGGCTCCAGGAGCGCGAGGCCCCGGTCTTCGTCGTCGCCACCGCCAACGATATTGAGGCCTTGCCCCCGGAACTGCTGCGAAAGGGGCGATTCGACGAGATATTCTTCGTCGATCTGCCCAACAAGACCATCCGCAGGACCATATTCGCCATCCATCTGAAGAAGCGCGGACGCCAGGCCGACAAGTTCGACCTCGACCGCCTCGCCGAGGCGGCTGACGGCTACAGCGGGGCCGAAATTGAGCAGGCCGTCATATCGGCCCTGCACGCCGCCTACGCCGACAACTCCGACGTCGACACCGACCGCATCCTTGCCGCCATCGGGGATTCGCCCCCGCTGTCGGTCACGATGGCCGAGCGGGTCTGCGCCCTGCGGCTCTGGGCCGCCGACCGATGCGTCTCGGCTGACTGAGATGCCTGCGTACCACACATACATAGCAGTGCTATGTATATGTGGCCCCGGATAATGCGAAAAAACGCCATGTGAGACGATTTTCGCCTTCTCGGCCGCCAAACTGCCCGTATAATCACCCTTGGATTCCCCCGGCCGCGTCAGCCGGCGGCCCGTCAAAGGAATGACACGAATGCGAATCAGCAGCCTTACGCTCGTTGTGCTCGCCGCCTGCCTGGGCCAGATGCTCGGTGGCTGTGTCGAGCGGCGGCTGACCATCAAGACTGAGCCCGAGGGGGCCCTCGTGGAACTCAACGATGAGCCCATCGGCCCCAGCCCCGTGACCGTCGGGTTCAACTGGTACGGCAACTACTACGTCCGCATCAGCATGGACGGCTACCAGACCCTCGCTACGCACCGCAAGCTCAAGAGGCCAGAGCACGACAAGTTCCCCTGGGATTTCTTCGCCGGGGTCCTCAGTTCCGAGCGAATCGTCGATTCCTACGAGTGGACCTTCACCCTGGAGCCGATGCAGCGTCCCGACCGCGACGATCTCATAAAGAAGGCCGAGCGAGTCCGCAATCGTCTCCGCTGAGAGATTCTCCCGAGACGCGGCTTGTCATGACTCTACAGCAGGTTGTCCCTGTACCAGACAATCGCGCGCTCCAGGCCCTCCTGGAACGACACCTGCGGCTCGAAGCCGATGACCTGCCGGGCTCGCGAGATGTCGGCCAGGGAGTGTTTCACGTCGCCCGGCCGCGATGGCTCGTGGCGAGGTTTGACCCGCCTGCCCGTGAAGGCATTGATCATGGCGATGATCTCGTTGACAGTCACCGATTCGCCGCACGCGATATTGACCACCTCGCCCGCGGTCCGCTTCGCCCGGGCCGCCAGCAGATTCGCCTGCACGACATTGTCGATGTATGTGAAGTCCCTGCTCTGCCGGCCGTCCCCATAGACCGTCGGGGGCTGATCCCGCAGGATCGACATCACAAAGGCCGGGATGGCGGCCGCATACTGGCTCGTCGGGTCCTGATAGGGCCCGAACACGTTGAAGTACCGCAGCGAAATGGTCTCCAATCCGAACACCCCCGCGAACACGCAGCAGTAGTGTTCGCCGACCAGCTTGGCCACGGCATAGGGCGAAAGCGGCTTGACCGGCATCGTCTCGACCTTGGGCAGCGTCGGCGTATCCCCGTAGGCCGATGAACTGGCCGCGTAGACAAACCGCCGGATTCCCGCGTCGCGGGCGGCCATCAGCAGCGTGAACGTCGCGTCCACACAGTGCCGGTGCGTCAACTGGGGGTCTTCAACGCTTCGCGGCACCGACGGCAGCGCGCCTTGGTGCAGGACAACCTCGACATCCCGCATGGCGGCGGCCGCCACCGCCGGGTCGCCCATATCGGCCTGTATGAACTCGATGCGGCCCTCGATACCCGCCAGGTTCGACATCCGCCCGGTCAGCAAATTGTCCACGACCCGGACAAAGCATCCCTCGTCCACAAGGCGCCGACAGATGTTCGAGCCGATGAAGCCGGCCCCACCGGTAACCAAGAACTTCTCCATGCTGCAACTCCCCAGAAGACAATGGCCAAAGAAAAGACAGGACCCCATTCCGCACCGTTGCAGAATGGGGCCCTGAGTCTACCAATGGATATGGCCGAACACAAGACACAAACACGACTACTCTTCGGATCCCTCCGGTTCATCAACGTCGACGTGCCGCACACCACCGGCAGGGCCGGCGGCGGCAAGCTGCACCTTTGCGTACTTCCTGTAGGACCTGTACTGCTCCTTGAAGTACCCGCCCTTCATGGGCTCGGCGCCGAAGAGGATGCAGCCGGCGATACCCGCACCAACGGCCTGCATCTCGTTGACGACGCGTTGCGCCGTGCCGCGCCGCGTATCGGCGTTGACGACCACGACCGTGGCGTCCACGGCCCGCGCCAACATCTTCGAATCGCTCACCAGGAGCACCGGAGGACCGTCAATGACGATCTCATCATAGGTCTTCGCCAGTTCCTTGAGCATATCGCGCATCTTGGCGCTGCCCAGCAATTCCCCCGGATCCGAGGGCATGGGGCCGGCGTCGATTATGTCCAGACCCATCTGGCCGCTCGCCCGCACGGCCTGCTTCAGGCCGCATTTGCCCATGAGCACGCCACTGAGGCCCGCGCTGCCGCCATGGCCGGGGAACAGATTCTGCAGGCTGGGACGCCGGAAATCCGCGTCGATGAGCAGCACCTTCTTGTTTTCCGATATATACGTCGACGCGAGGTTCGCCGCGACGCTACTGGCGCCGTCACCGGCGTTGCCGGCGGCGACCAGCACCGTCTTGGGCGATGCTTCCCCGCTGAGCTCCAGGTTCGCCCTGCAGCGGCGATAGGCCTCACCGAGCAGCGACCCTGGCGCCTGTTGCACCACGCGTGCCGGCTCCACGCCGCGAAGCTGCGGGTCCGCCGAGGCATCGGGAATCACGCCCAGCAGCGGAACCTGCAGATAGCGTGCGACATCGCGCGGCTTGCGAACCGTGTCGTCCATCACCTCAAGCAGGAACGCCAGGCTCAAGCCAAACAGGAAACCCAACACCGTTCCGGCCGGGAAATGCACCCACCACTGGCGGGTGAAGACCTGGTACAGCGGAACCGGCGTCTCAGCCGCGGTCTTGCGTACCTTGGGTGTTTCCGGATCGTCGGCGATGATCTTCAGCTTTTCAATCTGCGTTTTCACTTCGGTCAGCGTATCAAACCGCTCCTCACGGACCTTCTTACGCTGGTCGTATTGAGCGCGGGCCAGGTCGAGGTCCTTCTTCTGCGACTGCGCCTCCGCGCGAAGCTCTTCGAGCTGCACATAGCGCTCCTGCAGCACGACAAGGTTATCCCGTGCATTCGCCAGGTTGGACCGCCGCAGTTCCTCGGCAATCTCCAGCTCGCGGGCGAGTTTCTCTTCCTTGATCCGGTCCAACGCATCCTTCAACTGGCGCACCTCGCGATGGTTTTCCCCAAAGCGGGAAAGCCGCCCCTGCAACTGTGCCTCCTGGAAGGCGAGGTTCTGGGCCAGCAGGATCACCACCGGATCGCTCTCGATCGCGTGCTCGATCTGGACCGTGATCGGCCCCGTCGCCAGACGCTCCAGGTTCACAATGTTCGCCTGAATCTGCCGAAGGGCCAGTTTCAGGCTGTTCTGCTCGAGTTCGAGGTCTTCGAGCCGGGCTACGATGTAGTGCCGCTCATACCGGCTCGTCGGCTGCTCCAGGTCGGTCAGACCCCATGCCGTCCGTACCTCCTCGAGCGCCTTGTCGGCGGTGTCCACATCGCGCTGGAGGCTGCCCTGCCGCCTCTCGAGCTGCAGAAGTCTGTCCTGCACCTCGCGCCGTTTGCTCGTCGTTTGCTGCGCAACGAACAGATTCACGATCTCGTCAACGATCTTCGCCGCCTCGTCACTCTTGGAGCACGTCATGCTGACACGGACATAGTCCGCTTCGCGCATGGCGAATACACCGAGGTTCTTCTCGAGGTCGCGCAGCGATTTTCGCAGGTCCTCGCCCATCTCCTTGGTATACCAGGTGGACCCCTGCACATACGGGCGTGCGATCAGATTCTGCAGCATTGTCTGCTGCTTGATCAGATTGGCCATGGACAAACGGTATCCGTAGAGAATGTCCTTCTGCATCATCGGGGATGCAACGGTCATGGGGTCCGTCTGGCCGGGGGGCAGGACCTCGATATACGTCTCGGCCGTGTACTTCGGCCAGTACGTCTGCAGCGCATACCATGAAGCCCCGCCAAGGGCCAGGCCCACGATCGTCAGCAGAAATATCTTCAGCCAGTGCCGAAGGAGCACGCCGACCACTTCTTTGGGTGTCATGGTCGTCGAGGCCGGCCGCGCAACATCCGGCCCCGCTCTTCGCGGCATGACAACAGGTCTTTGTTCAGCCATTGCAGTCTCCACTTACCAAAATTGAACAGATTCGTGTTTATGTCCGATAACGCGCCCTACAGGGCGACTCTGTGTGTTCACTTTGAGACTCGGGAAATACCCTCCGCAATGCGCCTGGCCGTGCCCTCTGAGACCCGGCCGGCCCCTGCCTTCTTCGCCTGTTCATACGCCGTCAGGGCCTGGGTCTTATCGCCAAGCTTCTCCTGGATCAGACCGAGATGCAGATACACATCCGCCGGGGCCTCTCCCCCATCCTGTTCGTATTGCTGCAGTGCTCGCGTCATGTACTGACCCGCCTTGGCATAATCGCCGTTTTTGAACAGCACATAGGCGTACGTGTCCAAATAACCCGGATCATTCGGCATCGCCTGTAGCGCCCTTTCAGCATATTTCAAAGCGTCCGAAAGCCGTTGGTCGCTTTCGGCCAGCATATACGCCAAATTGTTCAAAACCATGTTGTTCGTCGGCATTTTATCGACCAGACTTTGGTAATCGGTCACGGCCTGCTGGAGATATTTTTTATCGGACATCAGCTCGTAGGCCAATGTTAAGGCCTCCGCCTTCTTCATCGTGAACTGGACCAGTTGACGCTCGTCGTCGCTCGACAGGGCAATGCACCTGTCAATATACCCGATGGCCCGGTCGTATTCCGCGTTGATCTTCGCCAGGTTGAACAGCGTGAACAGCGCCGCGACGGAATTCGGGTTCGTCTTGAGCAACTGCTCGCAATACCGGGTTACTTCCTCATCGCCGAGCAGCAGGAACATCCGCAGGAGAATCTCGGACGCCAGTGTCTCATTGTCGCCCGCTTGCTCGACGGCCTTCTGGCAGAACTCGGTCGCCCGCGTCATATCGCCGAGTTTATAGCGCCCCTCGGCCATGCGGAAGTACGCCACGGGCGCCAAGGGCGTTCCCAGGTACTTCCCCGCCTCCGCGAAGACCTCGTCGAGCTTCTCCGGGCGCCACGTCCCGTCGGTGGCGTCCGGCGTCCCGGCTCTCAGCACCAGTGTCTGGAGGTATCCATCGAGAGCACGGGCAAAAAGCATATCGCCGGTGGCCTGCTTCAAGTCGGTTCCGGAGTCCGTGTACGTCTGCTTTTTGAGATTATAGGCGCGGCGGAACAACTCCTCGGCCTGCGCCAAGGCCCCCCTGCCGATCGCAAACGTGCCGGCTCGGGTCAGCCAGATGATGCTGTTCGGGAACTTGGCCAGCGTGTCCTGATAGAATTGCCACTGCTCACCGGTGCGCCCCAGGCGGGAATACGTCCGCTCCAGCAGCGCCCTGGCCTCGACCGGCGCGCCCGGCTTGTCGACCGTATTCTTGAGTTCGGTGATGGCGTCCTGATCCCGGCCGCCCCGCAAATAGGCCTTGGCCAGCGACACGCGCGTGTCCGGCGAGTCCACCAGCGAGTTACTCTGCCGAAGATCCAGGATCGCCTGGTCATGATTCGACAGCAGGAGATTGACCTCCCCCCGCAGCCGCCAGGCCGCCGCGTTGTTCTGATTGTCCTCCAGGTGCCGGTTCACCAACTCCAGCGCCGCCAGGAGGTCGCCCTTGCGCATGGACAACCAGGACTCCAGCAGCAGTACCTTTTTGTCGCTGGGGTACTTCTCTTTGAAGGCGGCCAGTTTCTCCTCCGCCTGTGTGATCAGCCCGCTTCGCAGGTACGACTCCAACTGCTTGAAGGTCGCGTCCTGGCCGCCCTCCATGTCGATCAGCCGCTGCGAATAGGACTCCACCTGCTTCGTGTTGTTTGTCCGCTCCGCCACCTTAAGGAGCATGTCGATCACGGCCTTATCGTCGGGCGACGCTGCTTCCAGAATCTTCAGCAGCCGCTCGGCGTCCTCATACTGGCCCAACTCGTAGAAGTGAATCGCCAGAATCATGTCATCCTTGGCTTTGCGAATCACGCTCTCCGCGAGATCGGGCCGGCCCCTCGAACGCCAGTGCTCGCCGTAGCGATACAACAGCGTGCGGTCGACCGGATTGATCTTCAGCCCCTGTTCGTAGGCGTCCTCGGCAATCTTAAACAGCGTTTCCTTCTCGGCCGCATTGGCCTTCGTCAGGGCCTGTCGTGTGGCGAGATTGCCCAACAACACGGCATTCTCGAGCGTGGGCTGGGCCTTCAGAAGGCTCTGCCGTATCGAGATCGCCTTGTCCGGCTCGGTATCGCCGATGTATTCGGCGTAAAAGCTCAAGAGCCTCCAGTTGCGGGGATTCAGTTGAATGGCGCGTTCCAGAGCCTGTCGAGTCTCCACCCGCTGTTCCTGCGTGGCGCTGTCGCCCAGCTTGCGGTCCCGCTCGTACAGCGTGCTGGCCAGCGTTCTGGCAATCGCGCCGTTCGTCGGATTCAGATCCCGGGCTCGCGTTATGTCCTCGACGGCTGCGTGATCGGCGCCGACGGCGGCCTGAATGGTGCTACGGAGCATGTATCCCATGGAATGCACCGGGCGCAATACGAGGCACTCATTGGCCTTGGTCAGGGCGTCCTGGTGTTCTCCCTTGGCCGCCGCCAGACGGGCGGCGTAAAACAGGCCGTTGCACTCGTCGAGGTTGCGCGACTTCGCCACCTCCGCGATTCGGCCCGCCAGCGCCCAGTCCTCATCCTTGATCACCATCTCGAACAAATAACCGCCGGCCGTCTGTTGGGCAATGTACTCATCGGAACCGCGCTTCGGCGCGGCGCCCGGCGAATCCAGCCGCAATGCCGCCTTGAAGGCGTCGGCCGCGCCGTCCAGATTGTTCTCGCTGTAATAGAACAGGCCGAGTTCCAGCGAACGAGTCACCGGATCCGGCAGACTCTTCACCGCCTGCTCATGAAGCTCTTTCTGCCGGCTTGCCGTGATCTGGGCCGGCTGCGGCTCGGCAAGCATCAGTTTGTAGGTCAGGGCGGTCACATTGTCGGGAGCATGCTGAAGATACGCCGACACCAGAGCCGAAGCCGCGGCCATATTGTTCTGGGCCATGTGGGTCCGACACGCATTGCGCAGCGAGGCGTCGTCCAGACGGCCGGGATCGGATTTCAGCAGTTTTGTGACAATCGCGGCTTCCTGCAGGCGCAGCGCTTTCAATTCGTCATTCATCTCGCCCAACGGCCCCACCGTGTCGTCCGGCAACTCCGTGAGGCCGAGCATATCCGCCGACTGCCCCCTTCCGAGCAACTGCTGCTGAGCAATCGACGTGCGGACCTGGTGAATCTTCGCCTGGACCAATTCCAGTTGGAGCTTGATTGTCCCGGCGTCGTCCGCCGGCAACGCGTCAAGCTCCTTGGCCGCTTCATCGAACTGAAACGCGCCGATGTAGGCCCGAGCGCGCAGCAGCCGGCTCCGCGACGAACTTCCGAAGAAGTTGTCGAACTCGTTGAGCGCCGCCAGAGCGTAGTTCCACGCCCGCAGCTTGAGCAGGACTTCGGCGTAGTCAAGCGTCGCGTCCACTTTCGTCCACGTAATGCCGGAGTTCAGCGCCACTGTCAGGAACTCCTGCACGGCGCCCGTTTCCGGCGAGTCCTTGAATATCTGCGCCAGCGTATACGACAACAGGCTGTCCCGCATATCCGCCATCTTCCACTGTTCGTAAGCGGCATACATCTTTCGGACGGCCGTATCCTGGTCCCCCTCGGCCAGCGCGATCAGCCCCTGCCATTTCATCACGCGGGGCTCCTGCGCCGTGAGGATAATCTGCTCAATTTCGCGCACAGCCGTTTCGGCCTTGGTCAGAAGCGTCTTCTTCTCGGCCGCCGACAGCCTGTCGCCGCGATCCAGCAACTCGCCCAGGTGGCAGCGAGCCAGAATCTCAGAAATCGCGATACGGTACTGACGGCTCGGCCATCGCAGCGGGCCTTCCTGCAATTGCGCTTCGGGCAACTGCAACGCCCTCTCGGCCGCCTCAATACAGCGTCTCAAATCCGCCGCATCGCCCTGGAGACAGTAGCGACGATAGTAGATGTTGGATACGTTCATCGTATATGTGATACTCGCCGGTTCCAGCTTCACCGCCTCTTCCGCATGCGATACCGCACGGTCCACACTCTTGGGGCCGAGACGCGGATCCGAATAGAATGCGGCGGCGGCGGCGTGGGCCTGCCCGCTGGCGCCGAAGGTCTTCAGCAGGGCCGCGTACTCGCTTTCCAGCGCGATAACCGCCTCGCGGCCTGCCTTCTTCGCAACCATCATCTTCACGGTCAGCAAGTTGATCAACGCCTCAGGATCCTGCGGCGCGGCCTGCACGCCCTCCTGCAATATCTTGAGCGCCTCCGCCTCAGCGCGCTCGCGCGCGGGCACATTTCCGCGCGACGCCTCCAACTCGCCCTGCTGCCGGGCCGACTCGGCCAGGTACCAATAGACTTGCACATTGTCCGCGGTCACGGATCTGGCCCGCTCCAGATACTCGATCGCTTCTCGCAGTGTACTGTCCCGGTCGACAACCGAACCCTGCTGAGCCAGTTCGTAATTCGCGCGGCCGGCGATCAGCAGGAGGTGCACACCGAGCTTCTTGACCTTCACCTCGTGCCCGGGCAATTCAAACTGCTTGTAATCAGCCGTGGCGGCGTCCATCAGCGCGGCGGCCTCCACGATCTCAATCAGCTTCTCGGCCTGATCGCGGACTTCCGACCAGAGGCTGCGCATCCCGGCGTCGGCGGCCACATAATAGTGGGACAGTTCACCAAATCGGGCCTTAATGTTTCTCGGATCCATGGTCGCGATCTGGCGCCACGCCCCCAGGACCTTCGGCCACTGGTTGGTCTTGATGAACATGTCAGACATGGAGAACAGGATCTTGACCTTATCACTGTTCTCTTTTGTGCCCCCCAGGGCCCTGCCGTAGGCCTTCTCGGCCGCCGGGTAGTCTTCGGACTGCATCGCCGCGTTCGCCTCCGCAAGCGCCTTCTCGACGTCAACAAACAGACGCGGCCCCATCCAACTCCACAGGACCAGCACCACAATGACGCCGAGCACGACCAGAAACAGCGATCCGATGACCGCAACCTTCTTATTGAGTCTCTTTCTTGCCATAGAACCCCATGCTTTCCTTCATTTCAGCGATGCTGTCTTCCTTAAGTGTCGCACCGCCATACGCACGCATCCGTCGCGGACCGTCCCGCACAACCGGGCGGCTCAACGCATCCCTACTCCGCGGGCTGTTTCGACGCCCGAGTCGCTCGCCCTTCCCATATCGGCCAGTGCTCCTTTTCGAGCACGGGAAGAACCACGGACAGCAAACGGCTTGCCGCCCGGGTCGCCATGGCCTTGTCCGGGGCCGGCGAGGTCCGATTGAAGACGATCTCCACCTTGGAGAAGTAAGAAGCCCGACCAAACAGGTTCCTATTCAGCGCGATCCGTGCGCTGTCGCGGTCGTCCGCATATTCTCCATTGACCTTGAAGAAGTAGAGGACCGGGAAGGAATCGTCCGTCAACCATTTGCCCGCCGCCGAACTGCCGAACAGCAGGTACTTGCCGGCCACTTCCGTCTTCATGTCCGGGGCGTTCACATCGAACACCACGGAATCGGTTCCCAACCGCTGGTAGCCGCCGCCCGTATAGCATTCTTCGGGAACGTGCGGCACCCGGTCGGGCAACGCATAATATGTGATAAAGAGCATCATCCGGCGAACGGGACTGAGCGGCGATTCACGCGGGTCTTCAAACACCCACTGAATGTAGTCCTCGGTGCCGAGTTCTTTCAGTATTTCTTCGTTGCCGATTTCTTTCTTGCTGGCGACTTCGTACGGGCCGACACCATTGTCATCGAGATGCGACAACGACTTGCGAAGCGGCAACGGCTCCTTCTTCGCTATGGGCCCCCACAGGCCCTTCGTACCCGCGGCCGCCGCCAACAGCAGAACGCACAGTACAAAGGCCGGCTGTGAGAACGCCCGCAGATCGCATTTCTTTCCGCCCATTACACGTCACGCTTCCGTACGATGATGTCCGGAACAATCTCCGTATCTTCCACAAAAAGACCCGACATGAACCATGCGAGCCCGCCGTACATGGCGAAGGCCAGGGGCAGCATCGCAATGCCCAGCATGTCGTGATACACACCCTGTGTGTACTTGGGGTGAATAAACGTGTGGATAAAACCCGTGGCGGTCACGCGCACGACGTTGCCGATGATCGCAATCGGAACCGTACTGGCCAGAAGCACCAGCCGCTGCCAGAGAGGCCGATAGTGCAGGTATGCCATCGCCACACCCAGCGCGACGAACGCCATCAGCAGCCGCATCCCGCTGCACGCCTCGGCCACGTTCAGTTCCGGCGGAATGAACTTCCCATCCTGATAGACGGCAATGACAACGCCTCGCAGCGATGTCTCAATGCCCGGTATGACGTTCAATATGTGACCCGCCACGAAGGCCGCCCACTGCCGCATGGGCGAGGTCATCGCAAAGTAGTACCGTTGGGGAATCGGAATCGCAAACAGCAGGAAGGCCACCGGCAGCCACGTGAGGCGAACCAGCCGCCAGCCGCCGAGCAGCAGAACCATCGACCCGATCGCGCCGACTGTCGAAAGCCACCGGAAGTACGCATACCCCGATGGGCTGATCACGTTCACCACATAGACGAGGATACAAGCCAATAAGAAGACCAGACCGAGGTAGTTCGGTCTGGTCCGCAATGTCAGAATCTCTCTCTTGTGCTGATTCAGCAAATACAGACTGAACAGCGGAATCAGAAATCCGTGGGACCAACTGTTGTCGTTGACCCAAGTATCGACCAGCGGACCCAGATCAGTGCGAAACAGCAGCCACCACAGCGCCGACAGAACCAGCACCTTGACCCAGACATGCGTCGGCAGATCCCGCCACAGCGGGGCTCCGCCGGGCTCGCCCGGTCGTTCGGTGTCGGCTGTTAGCATAGCGGTCTCGGACATACGCACTATCGGACGCCACTGGGGTCAAATACAAGCTTTTGATACGGACTCACGCCCGGGGATGTTCGCCCCGCCCGCCTTAGAACGGCAGCGGGTCGTTTCCAAAGTCGCGGTCCGCGAAATTGCGATCATACAGGAAGCCGAAGCCATAGGTCGCCCGGAACGAGTTGCGAAGCACAAAACGCCATCTCGAACTCGGATCCGTGCCCACGTTGATCAGGTCGTTCGGCTTGATGAAGAAGTCCGGCTGCTCGCCCTTGGCGATCTTGTCCAGATCGACCATGACGATTTCCTCTTTCTTCTCGCCGATGCGGCGGATCACTTCACAACGTTTCGGCCAGGCGAGCGGTCCAAGCCCCCCTGCCGCGGCCACAGCCATCTTCAGGGTCATCGGACGGCCGGTGATGTTGATGTAGCCCTGACGGTTCACATTGCCCATCACCAGGCATTCGCCAATGATATCCACCGGCACATGAATCGAATCGCCAGGCTGAATGACGACATTGTAACGCGGGTCGCCGGCCATCAACCGGTCCGCGGGGATGCGTATCAGCCGGTATTGCACCGCCTGGCTCCACTCGTCCTCGGCCACAACCACGGTATCCTCCAGCGGTGCGACGGACCCCTGGGGCTGAACCATAATCTGCGGCCTGGGGGCCCCTGCTCCAACCTGGACGGGCACCCACTTGCCGTCCTTGAACACCCACTCGATCTGGCCTCCGGTATCTCCCATAGCCTGGTCCACGCCAATCTCCGGCAGCACCGGCTCAATGGCGGCCGGCCCGCTGGTAACCTCGGGCCCCGCCGCCGGGGCGCTATCCTGAAGCCCCTTGATCAACGCATCCAGGTCAATCTCACCGCCCGTACGTTCGGCCGCCGGAGCGGGAGCAGGTGTCGCCGTCGGCTGCGGTTCGACAACGGGCGCCGCCGCGGACCCATCCCGCATCGGAATCCACTTACCATCTTTATATACCCACCGCACCGGGCCGCTCCCTTCGCCCGCCCCATCACCAAAACCCTGAGGTTTACTCTCCGGCTCAAGAAGGTCCTCGATGCCGATCTGGGGCAATCGCTCGTCCTGCGGCTGAGTCGCCGCGGCGCCGCTGCCCCTCTGGACGCGAACCGTACGACTGACGTCCGGCCAACGCTCCGTCAGATCGGTCGAACCGTTCTGACGCCCTCGCCCGACAGCCGCTTCATCCTGTAGCGCATCCGGAACAAAAAGCCCGCCGAGCTCGTCTTCGCCGATCATCTCGGCCGTAGCCAGCACAACCGGGCTCGCCGGCCAGCGTCCCTGTGCCCGAGGCGTCAAAAGGTCCAGCATCTCCCGCTCGCTTTCGAGCTGTCGGTCAGGCCGGTTCATACTGGGCAGCGCCGGCTCCGTCTCCTCCGGAATGGTGATCTCCGGAAGCTCGATCTCTCCGCCGGGTGCGCCCGGGGCCAACAGGTCGGGCAACGTCGGCTGCACAATGCCAGGCTCGTCCACCGGACTCGGCGCCGGCGCGACCGGCGCTGCCGGTTCAACCACATCGAGTTCCATCCGTTTCGGCTCCGCAATCCTGATGCCCGGCATCTCGTCCCCAGCCGGCATCCTTGCGCCGCCGTATCCGCTCTGCTTCTTGCGCGCAACATAAATGTAGCTGACGTTGAATTGCGCCGGCCCGCCCGCTGTCGCCAGTGCATCGGTCAGACGGAAGTCGTACCGCGGAATGACATACCGGCCCGGGCCCGGAACTCCGTCGCCCAGGATCGAGAACGTACGCTGCTGCGATTGCATCAGCGTCACAACGACGGACGGATCCTTCAGAATGCTGGGGGACAGGATCTGTCGAATCTCTTCCTCCATTTGCGTCTCGGTGAGGCCCCCAGCCTGAACGACGCCGACGTCGGGAATGGAGAGCTTGCCGGTCTCCGTCACGACATAGTCGTTCACCACGGCCACGCCGGGCGTGTACAACTCGAAGATGGACACGCGCACGATGTCGCCCGCGCGGAACACATAGTCCCGCTCCATCGCGGCAACGTCACTCGGGCGAGGCTCCTCTGCGCTTTCCCACGCAACCGGTGTCTCCTCCGCCACGCCCAGCGAGTCAAGAATGATGTTGACCGCCGGAACCGGGCGGAATCGCCCCACCTGGGTCGGATCAAAGAACTTGTTTCCGCAACCGCTGAACCCAACGCACAGTACGGCTGCGACCACCACCACGACTCTGATCTGTGTGCTTTTCATATTGCTTCTTCCCAAATAAGAACACCGAGCTTTCATTCGGAGAATTCACTCAAACGGACTGTTGCACGATGGGATTTATCGGTTCACCTATTGGGCCGCTTAACTTTTTGCCCGGCGAAAAAACCATAATGAGCCACTGAAATCCGTGATTCGGGTGCGTCCTGCACGAAGTGCCTGCTGAAGTGTGCATCCGGCCCGTCAAGCCGGGCGATGCGTCAAGGTCCGCGAAATCTTCGCTGCGAGACAGTGCGCGAGAGACGGCGCAGCCCACTCCGATGGAACCAGACCCAGGCCGCTCCTCCTTGGCGATCATTCTCAACAACCAGCCATTAACACTACTGCTAGCGAACCCCGTGCCCAGTTCGGATCGCAACGGCCGATAAACGAGTGCTCCATAGTATAGCAGTACCGGCTTAGCCCGTCAACCCAAAACCCCTCTCGTACTGCTGAAAACCCGGATTCGCCACGGCCGGTCACCACTCACGGCGCCCGTCCAACCCCCTCCCGCCACCCTCACTAATGGTTTCCCGACCGCCCTGACCCCTGCAACCGCTCCACTCCCTACAGACCGAACACACCGTCTGTAGCTGAAAAAAACTGCGGACCCTCCAAAAAAAAGTGCCCCCGCGCACATCCGCCGCTCCGCGTTTCTCCAGCTGCCGCCGCTGACCCCAACCGCCGAATCCCGCACCCGATCAGCGCCGGGGACTCTCATGGCCTTTCGGCCGCCACAGTTGGGCACCCACCAGAACTCCCACCAGCACCACGGCGCTGAAATACTCCAGCGCCACGGGCAGCATCGCCCCCCCGCACCCGCCCACGTCGACGCTGACCTCCGTGGCCAGGTAGTCCAGACCTAACCCTGCCGCCAGCGAACAGCCCGCCACCGACGCCATATAGAGCAATGCCGTTCGCCCTCCCAGCACCCTCCATATCGTCGTAAACGACGCTGCATTCGTGGCCGGTCCCGTCATCAGAAACACCAGCGCGGCCCCCGGCGTCACGCCCTTCAATATCATCGCAGCCGCTATCGGCACTGACGCCGTCGCGCAGACATAAACCGGAATGCCAATCACCATCATCACGAGCATCGCCCCGATCCCCGTTCCAATCACCCCCGCAAAATACCCGTCCGGGACGAGTGCCGAGATCACCGCCGCAATCACCAGGCCGACGAACATCGCCGGGCCGATGTCCCGAGGCAACGTCACGAAGGCGTATTTCATCCCGCCGACCAGTCGGCGCCGCGCGCCACCGGGCCGGCAACATGCGTCGTCACAGACGGCGCCGTCGCCCGGGGCGGCCGTCGTCGTCGAACCTACGTCGACCAGGGCGCCCCCCACGATCCCCGTGATGAGCGCCGCCACCGGCCGAACCACCGCGAACACGGGGCCCAGCAGACTGTATGTCACAAAGATGCTGTCGATGCCCGTCTGCGGCGTGGACAGCAGAAAGGCAATGGTCGCGCCGCGGCCGGCCCCGTGCTTATAGAGGGACATCGACACCGGTATCACACCGCACGAGCACAACGGCAGGGGCACACCCAGCAGCGACGCCTTCAGCAGAGGCCAGGGGCCGCCCCCGCTCAGATGCTTCTCCACCAGACGCTGCGACACCAGAACGCTCAGGAGGCCCGCAACAAGGAAGCCAAACAACAAGTAAGGCGACATTGCGAGGAGTGTCGCCCAGAACGCCATCACTATGGACCGTGCGTATACCGCCATGGCACCACCTATGTCTCAGCCGTCGCACGGACCGTCTCGTCGCCGATGACATCGCCCTGCAGGCTGATCGTCACGTCGTCAAAACACATCGGTCGGCCGCTCTCACGGATGGCCGCACGCGCCACACGGGTCAATCCGGAACAACACGGCACCTGCATGTGAACAACAGTGAGACTCTTGACGGCGTTGCCCGCGAGAATCGAGGCCAGCTTCTTGACGTAGAACTCCGCGTCGTCCAGCTTCGGACAACCCACGGCGATGCGGCGGCCCTGAAGGAACCGGCGGTGAAAGTCCGCCATCGCAAAGGGCACACAGTCCGCCGCCAGCAGGAGATCGGCGTTCGCAAAATACGGCGCCGTCACGGGAACGAGCTTCAACTGGACCGGCCACTGTGTCAGGCCTGATGCGGCCGGTCGCTCGCCGGCGGCGGGGCTCAACGTTAGCGCGGCCAGGCCCGGACAGACGAATGCCGGCGAGGCGGAGGCGCCCCCTTGCCCGGCGAGGTGCTCCGCCGTCGCGTGTTCGTCAAAGGCCCTGGCCTCGCGCTGTTCTATGGTAATGGCATCCCGCGGACAGTGTCCCAGACATGCCCCCAGCCCGTCGCAATAGACATCGCTGACAAGCACCGCCTTGCCGTCGACGATCTCTATGGCCCCTTCGGCGCAGGCGCTCACGCATTGCCCGCAGCCGTCGCACTTGTCCCGATCGATATGAACAATGTTCCGTACCGTCATAGACCTCACTGCACTTTCCGGGTCCCTACTTCTTCAGCATGGCCGCCATGTCCGCGTCTACGTCGCCGATGGGGCTGATACTGTACTTCTCCACCAAGAGGTTCAGCACGTTCGGGCTGACAAACGCCGGCAGCGAGGGTCCCAGTTTGATGTTCTTCACGCCCAGGTACAGCAGCGTCAGCAGAATGGCCACGGCCTTCTGCTCGTACNNGTCGTTGCACTGGCCCACGTCGAGCAATCGCGGTATGCCGTCGATGCTGCCGTAGTCCCTGTCGTTCAGCCGATACTTCCCGCAGGCGGCCGTAAGGATCACGCAATCGTCCGGCACCTTCTCGGCGAACTCGGTGAAGTAGTTGCGCCCCGGCTTGGCTCCGTCGCAACCGCCAATGAAGAAGAAATGCCGAATCTTGCCGGCCTTGACGGCCGCAATCACCTTGTCCGCCAGCCCTAGCACCGCCGTCCAATGGAACCCGGTACTGAGGCTCCCCGCGTCGAGATTCTGCAACGGCGGCTGCGACAACGCCATCTCAACGACCGGCGTGAAATCCCGACCCGGCAGGTGCTTGACGCCCGCGCAGCCGGCGATCCCACAGGTGAAGATACGGTCCCTGTAGGAGCTCTTGGGGATCATGATGCAGTTCGTCGTTACGAGGATCGGGCCGCTGAACGCTTCAAACTCCGTGCGCTGATTCTGCCACGCCGTGCCATAGTTGCCGACAAGATGCTTGAATCTGCGCAATTCCGGGTAGCCGTGCGCCGGCAGCATCTCGCCGTGCGTGTAGATGCTGATCCCCTTGCCCTCGGTCTGCACCAACAGGTCATGCAGGTCCAGCAAATCGTGCCCGGTCACGACGATGCCCGGCCCAGCCTTGGTGCCGCTTGGAACCGTCGCGGGCGTCGGGCTGCCGAACCGGGCCACGTGAGCATTGTTGAGCATCTCCATCGTCTTGAGGTTCATACGGCCGCACTTGAGCACCAGCTCCAGATGCCGATTCAGGTCGAAGTCCACGTTCGTCAGCGTGGCGAACAACGCCTCGTGCATGAACGCGTTGACCTCGTCGTCGCGAACGCCCAGTTCGTTGGCGTGATAGGCGTAGGCCGCGATACCCTTGAGTCCGAAGATCAGCGTATCCTGGAGAGACTGAATGTCGGCGTCTTTTCCGCAGACACCCACCTTCGTGCACCCGGTCCCGCCGGCAGCCTGTTCACATTGGTAGCAGAACATCTCTTGTCCTTTCCTTATTCATAACCTCATTGCAGCGGTTCGTTCAAGTAGCGATGGGCGGCGATCCTCCGCCCCTCGGCTGTTACGATCGACTTGTCTATGACTCGCGCGAGCTTGGCCCGGCCACAACCGCCCATCTCGTCGCCGATGTTCACGATTGCGTCCGCATCTCGCAGGATGTGGAACTCCTTCGAATCGTAGCGGCCGTTATGGTGATGCGCGATAATGTCCAGAACGTGTTGTACGGCCGCTGGGTCCTTCAGATGCTTGCCGAGAATCGACCCGGCGACGGGCGGCCCCTCAACCTCCTGCAGATGGCCCGCCGCCGACCCGTACTTGCGCTCGGCTTCCACGATTCCGATATCGTGCAGGATTGCCGCCGCCATCACGACCATAGCGTTACCGCCTTCGGCCGCATGAATGCGCTCGGCGTACTCCAGCACGGCCAGCGCATGGGCGATTCGCCGCTGGTCCGGGCCGAACACCGCCCGCATCTCGTCGATGAGCCGGTCGCGGACAACGTCCATAATCATACCAGCGAGGCCGACGACCGGCCCCGGTTTGCCGTCCATCATGGATGCCTCCCGCACCGCCATGTACATTCGAGAAACCAGATACTCGCCCCCATGGATCACTCCCTATGCCCGCACCATGATCAACAGCATCTTGAATCGCTCAACGGCGTTGACGGCGTGCGGCACATTGCCGGGCATGATCAGCACCTGTCCGGCGGAGACTTCAACATCCCGGCCTCCGACGGTGAAGCCCCCCCTGCCGTCTACGACCTGCACGACGGCGTCGTAGGGCGCCGTGTGCTCGCTCAGCTTCTGGCCGGCGTCAAAGGCAAACAGCGTCAGCGTTCCGGCCTGCTTGTCGAGGATTGTCTTGCTGACGATGGAATCGTCGCTGTAATCGACCAGTCCCGCGAGCGACTGGGCCTGGCCGATACAAGCGGCCGCCACGGTTGGAGTCCTTTCTTTCGCACTCACGATGGATCTCCTTTCCGCTTACCGTAAGGCTGCCCATTGCCACCTCCGCAGACATCCGCCAGGGTGGTTACGGTCATGAAATCAACCATCTGCTCCTGAAGCAAAGCGAACTTCTCATGGACCGGGCAACTGGGGCTGCGCGGGCATTCCCTGGAATCCAGCAGGCATCGGTTCAGCCGCACAGGCCCCTGTATCGTCTCAATCACCTCAAGAAGGCTCACCCTCTCAGGGCTCTTGGATAGGCGAAAACCGCCCCGCGGCCCCATGACGCTCTCCACCAGCGCGGCGTCATGTAGCTTCTGGAGCAGCTTGCACGCGAGTTGATAGGATATCTCCTCCTCGCGCGCAATGACCCGGGTGGACCTGTAGCCCTCGCGGTGATGCTTCGCCAGATTCACCATTGCGCGCAGTGCATAATCCGTGTTGCGCCTGACGATGTCCATCTGCTGCAAACCTTTCTGTTCGTTCTGCCCACCCCAGTAGGGCTGATTTGACCCTAATCACCACTGTTTGTCAACCGGTCTCTGAAAAAAACACCGCACCTTTGTCGTATCGGGCAGCCAATCCCGCCCGGCTATGCCTCCGACCGCCGGAACCCAGAGCAACGGAACCAACCCAACATGCCCCGTTGCCCTGAGTTTCCGGAACAGGCAAATGGTTGGGCGCCATCTTTCGTATGCGCAGGACGCGGTCTTACGCTGGTGTGCCGTGTTGAGAAACGGCACTCTAACGGGCCGTGCTGACAAGCCAATCGCCCGCCAAGAGGGCGAAATCCCTGAAATCAACGATACAGTCCCGGTTCACATCGCCGATCAGCCGGGAAGTGCAGAGGTCTACGATCTTCAGGACGACGCCTCCGGTGCCGTATGGGCCGAGGTTGGCGCTGGCCAGCACGTAGACTTCCCCCTCGGCGTCGATGCCGAAACCCTTGACGAAAAAGCCGAGATCCCGGTCAGTCGGTCCGATCCGGAACTCCACGATCTGGCCCGTGGGCAGGTCGGCATAGAACAAACGCCCATCAGGTGAGCCAAGACTCCGTGAGAAGTCTCCGAATACGTACTTGCCCGCCAATTCCGGTATGGCTGTTCCTGTGTAGACGTATCCGCCTATAATGGATATCCCGTCGTCGTGGTCGTATTCGGCCACCGGGTCGATCAGGTCCGGCGGTAACCCGGACAGGTCCGTGGACACCCCGCCGGTAGCCGGGTCAAATCGGAAGGAACCTTCCTTCAGATTCCATCCGTAGTTTCCGCCCTTGACCACGATGTCGATCTCCTCGACGCGGTTCTGGCCCACGTCGCCGACGATCAGCCGCCCGGTCGCCTCATCGAAGCTGAACCGGAACGGATTGCGCAGCCCGTAGGCGTAGATCTCATCGACGCCGGACGCACCCACGAACGGATTGTCCGCGGGCACTCGATACCGGCCGTTGGCACTCGGGCCGTCGCTGCTGCCGGTCGTCATGGACGGGTCCAGCGGGTCAATACGCAGAATACTGCCATGCACCGTGTTCTTGTTCTGGCCGTTGCCCGATGCTCCATGCCCATCGCCGACATCGTTGCCGGCTCCGCCGTCGCCCAGGGAGATGTACAGATAGCCGTCCGGGCCGAAAGCCAGCATCCCGCCGTTGTGGTTGAACTGCGGCTGGTTTATGCGGAGAATCTCCCGGCGGCTGGTAGTATCCACGGTGTCGGGATTGAGCGTATTAACGCGCCACTCGGCAACCACGCTCTGGTGGTTGACGGTGGTCGGCGGCGGATCCGTGGTGAAATCGGCCGGGCCGGAGACTGGTTCGCTGGTATACGTGAACAGTCTGCGATAGCCCGGCTTGCCCGGGTCCGCGAAGTCCGCATGAAACGCCAGACCCAGCAAACCCCGCTCGTCGAAGTCATTCTCGTCATGGCTGCCAATAATCCCCAGCGGCGAGACCAGTCGCGGCGATACGTCCAGAAACGGCGTCGCCAGAAGTCCGCCGCCGACAAGGATATGCACCTTGCCGGCCTGGTCAACCACGGCCAGCCGTCCGCTGCCGTCCGGGAAGCTTTTGAGGTCCACCGGCGAGGGGATGCCGGAGGCGACTGTCTCGAGCTCGATAGTGATGTCGCCTTTGGCGATCGTCTCGGCAATCGGAATCCCCGCCACCGTGAAATCCCCGCGCATCGTCGTCGCATGCGAGGCGCAGCGGTAGCCGGGGTTTCGGCCCGATGCCGTCATGTCGCTGTACAGATCCATTGTTACCGTGAATGTCACAGTCCCGGCGCCGTTGTCCGTCCAGTTCACTTGGGGATCCGACTCAAAGGGCCCCACGGCGCCGCCCTGCCGCAGCAGCAGCACATCCTGGGCCGAGTTGGCCCCTTTGGCAATGATTTCCAGCGGATGGGCTACGTAATTGATCACCCGGACCTGATACCGCTTGCCAAGAACAAGCGGTATGGTCGGGTTTCCAGCCCCTATAACGCCGAGGTTGGCCGAGGCCGGAGCATACGAATTCAGTCGGTATACCGTCAGGCCGTCGTCTCCGAAGACCCACTCAATGTCATGCGACGCCGCCGACGCATGGGGGCCGGCGGCCAGCATGGTCGTCGCAAGGGCGACCATTATCGCGGCCCTCATGCGTCCGTGGCCTTGCGTCCTGTTCACAGCCGCGCCAAAGCCGGCTGTGTCTGCGTTTTCAGTCTTCTTATTCATGGCCGTGCCTCCAATCCAGGCGGCAATCCAGTGCCGCGGGCACAACCCACAACATGTTACATTCCGTTTCGTGCCGCCCCACCCAGAGGTCTATGCCTTATCCTCCACAGCGGCCGCTCAAAGCGAGCTTATTACTGTTTATGTCGAATCCGCCATGCCGATTCTCCGCCTCCGAGTGGCCCGCCTCGGCGCCGGCGGGTCACTCGGATGGCCTTGGAGAGTCAGTCGACTATGGCAGAGTTGTTTGTAAGAACTGGCCCGCGAAGACCGCGAAATCGCGGAAATCGACGGTCCCGTCGCCGTCCAGGTCGCCCGTCAGGCCGCCGCCCGGAACAAGCTCCTTGTTCGTTGTCAGCTCGAACGCCAGGTCCCAGGAGACCCACCTTGGGAATTCGAGAGGCCGGCCCGCGAGATAGCCGGAGCCCACACTGGGCGGCCAGTCGGCGCCGGTCGCATCCGGCGTGACACTACGAATCCGAACGGCGTCATCGTTAAAATGGTGCGGGCGCGTCTTCCAGCCCCACGGATACTTCGCGTCGCCGAACTGGAAGTCATAGATCGCCGCGATGCTGAGCCAGTAGACGTTCTTGCCGGTTGGACCGGGTTCCTGATAGAACCACCGATCTTGCGGAATCCGGCAGAAGTACTGGAAGCAGGAATCGTGTATCAGCGGCTGGAACACGTCCGCTGTGCCGTCCCCGGCGGACCGGCGAGGGTCCTTGTCGTACCCGGAAAAGTTCAACTCGTAATGGGTGCATACGTACTCCCAGACAAGCTTGCCCGGGTGGCTGAACGATTTGAAGTCCTTGGGGTTCTTCGGCACGTCGGTCCAGATGGCGATGTGGAACGCAACGGGATGCACGTCCGGCGGAACCGGTTTGTCCCAGCCGATGTAAGATCCCCACCAATGAATGTCCGTCACCGGTCGATCATCTGTACATTGCCAGTCATCGGCCGCAATCGGAGGCATG
Organism: Phycisphaerales bacterium UBA2266; assembly: GCA_002347125.1. Classification (GTDB taxonomy): domain Bacteria; phylum Planctomycetota; class Phycisphaerae; order Sedimentisphaerales; family Anaerobacaceae; genus UBA2266. Next base: position 9,302 of record DDXG01000069.1, on the reverse strand, counting down.
TGGTACGCACTCAATTCGTTCCAACCAAGGAACACCCGCGGAGCGCATTCCACGACGGGCTGGCTCCATTTGATGGGGTCGGTCGGCTTCACAATGCCCTCGTTCGGCGTCACAACCACGTCGTACCAGTAGTTCCACGGCCTGGGTATGACCTGACCGGGCGGAGGCACGTTCACCGGGCCGCCGACCCACTGCGCGTTCTCGTCCACGATCAATTCGACCACCTGGGTGATATCGAATGCTGGATTGTTGACATAGCTCGCAGCCGGCGGGCTCGTCGCCGCAATACCGGTCAAGGCCCCGTTGATGGAGATGGTTGTAAGCACGCCGCAGGCCAGCGTACCCGGCCCTGCCGCCGGACCCACATTCCAGTACCATGCCCGGATGTTGCCGTTGGCATCACGCAGGCCAAAAGACACGACATTCAACCCGCACGGCGGCAGCACCGTCGTGCTCACGGTTGCGTTGGACAGGTCCGGATCATCGGGATACCTATAGCCCCATGCGCTCATGTACGACCCGTCCGGCAGTGAGCTGCCACCCCACGCCATAACAAGACCGGGCGACAATGGCTCGGGGATGAAGGGCCCCGTCGTGGGATCCCACGGGCACGGGATGCACCCACCGGGATACACGTAGAGGTCGGCCGGCAACGGCGTCGTCTGCGGATACGGCGGGCCTTCACGCTGGTTGCTGGGGTCGCTCCACTGGGCCAGATAGCCCTCCAGCCCGGCCGCCCCGATGCTGCGTACAGTTCCTCGGCGAAGCGCATCGGTCCACTGCTCGTGCGTATCAAGGGCGAAGTACGGGCTTACCGGCCGCTCAGGCTCCAGCGCCAGCACCAATGACGGCCCCGGATCCGGCGATGGGTCTGAGGCCAGAAGAACGTGTTCTCGCGTCGACGGATAGAAGCCATTTCCGTCGCAGCTCGACGCCTTCAGCGGTGTCGGCTGCCATGGGGACGGCTCCACAATCCGCATCAGCAAGGGCGTGGACTTGTCGAGCCTTCGCGAGACTGGCAATGGGCCGCGACGCGTGAAGACCAGCACCGGCTCGAGGCTCAGCGTGCCCTCGAAGACACCGCCGCCTGAGCCCGGGGCCGCCTCGCGTTTCATGATAATCACATGCCCGCGGCAGCAGTTGCCGGAGGTCCTGGCGACGCTAAGGTCCCACTGTTCCTCGGTGCCGTCGCCATACCTGACCACGATGGGCTCGGCACTCGTCAGGCTCAACTGGACTATCTCAACCTCCACCTGGGCCACATCGCCCGTGCCGAAATCCAAAGGCGTGAGCCGCTGAATCACGGTGTCCGGCCCACTCGGGTTGGCCCCTTGCAGCCGTATTTCGCCGGTGAACGGCTCGGAACCCGGGTCAAAGAAGCCCGCCGGGATAGGGTCGTCGGCGAAACTGATGCTGCTGGCCGGGGAGACCTCAAAGCAGTTCTGCCCTTCGTCCGGCAGTATCGGGGCGCATGTAGACAAGCGTATCGTGGCCGTCGTGGAACCGCTCTGTCCTGTATACGCCCCTCCAGGGGCGCCGACGAAGTCGATTCGGTATGTAATGTCAAAGAAGCTGTCCACATTCCAATCCCCGCCGGGCAGTCGCGTTAGCGTCGTATGTCCGGGGCTCGGCATCCCGAATCCCGTCCCCGCCGTAATCCGCAGCAGGTCAAAATCCGGATCCCCCGGCGGCAATTGACCCTGCAAACGGAACATATCGGTGTCAAAGGACTGAACCGGCTGCCCCGGACTCCTCGGCCCGCTGGCCACCTCGAACGACACGGGGATCGTGCCAAGGGCACGCAGATTCCCGGATGACTCCAGTACGTGCGGAAGCACATACGCTCGACCGGCGGCGGTATGCCCGCCTGTAGCCGGGTCAATCGCATAGGTTATGTCGAAGAAACTGTCGACCCGGAAGGTGCCATCCAGCCTCACCGCCCCCGGCACATCGATTATCGGCGACAACTCGTGCGACTCATAGTCGCAGCCGACCGTCGGCACCTCTGCGCTGCCCTGCCCATTATCCGGCGCCGTACAGCACACTACGTCCGCCCAGGTTGTGCCATACAACACCAGCGCGACCGCAAAGGTCGCAAAAACCACTCGTATACTCACTCTGTCATACATAAACTGCCTCCTGTCAGGGCCCTGTCGCCCCACCTTCAAGTCTGGATTTCGTTCACCTCACACACCCCCCGCGATTGTCTTCATGGTGGCACCTCCATATTCCGAGCACGCATCGCTCCAAGAGACCCGGTTCTGACTTGCTATGCACATCCACAGGCACAACTAGCATCCACACTAATAAGCCGTCATCCGTGACCGCCAACCCGGAAGAAGCACTCCTATTCGATTGCAGTAGATGGGCCATTATAGTCCTATATGCGAAATATACGCACGCCAGTTGACTGTGTCAAGGAAAATGTATAAATTCCTATGGGTTTTCTAGGAACTCTCCTGAAGGCCCCTCAGACCACCGAGAAAACATATTATAATCACCTGCTGATAATAGGGCTTTGTGCGGTGGCCACGTCAATACCCCCCTCGGGGGCCACCACAACCGAGGCGGAAAGCCCCTTGTCGGAGGCAAATGACCACTGCCGTCCGTCAGCGGCCACCGTCGCCATGTGCCCCAAAGCCTCGATCCTCACGCCACTGGCGGGTTCCCGCGATCTGGCCACAGCGGCCATCAGGAAGGCCTTCTCAAGGCCGTCGCCGGTGCCGTAATTGGCCAATTCATCCGGCTGAGCCAGGCGTTGCCCGTCGTAGATCGAGACCTCACCCAACCCCAGGAGCCAACCGTATACCTGGTCAAGATCGCGGCCTCCACTGGCCGCCACACACACGGGATTGCGTTCCAACGCCGCCTTGACGAACGGCTCCCAGCGGCATTCCGCCATATCCCGGTACGCGTAAAACGCCAGATCCGCCGTCGTGTTCCGCCCGCGAATTGACGCCAGATATTCAATGACCGCCTCCCGGGAGAGTTTCGGCGAAATCGCGATGGCCTCCGTCGACTGATAGTTCTTTTCAACAACGGGCAAACGCGGCTCAACGTGGACGAAATCCACGAGATCACGTACGAACTGCTCGCTGTCGGGCATAACCTTCGAAGCAAACGACAAGATACGATCCCGGTGCTTCACGTTGGCAGGGTCTATGGGGTTACGCTCCAGGAATTCGCATATCTGGTCGCACCGCAGCCGCCCAGGCAGTTCGTACCGCGTCAGGTCCTCATCGGCGACCTCGGCCAGCAGCTTCTCATGCGTTGTGTCGGCCACGCGGAACGGACTGGAATGCTCGTACTGGAACAGGACCTCCGCCTTGACATACTGCGGCTGGCCGTGGCAATCGCGGCATATCTGGAAGTACTTCTGATAGCGCCTGTGGCTCCGCAGGAAATTGGCGAACATCAGCGGCGTCAGATCCGCCGACAGGTACCGCGACAACTTGTCTCGAAAGCCGTCATACGAACCGCGGTCGATCGTGGCCCTGTCATAGAAGCAATGGACGTAGCCGGAGCAGTGCGAGACAATCGTCACCTGTTCGTTTCGCAGGGCCCGCTGGGCCTTGTTCGATATCTCCGTCCCGTTGAACCACATGGCCTTCGTAACAAGCCGTCGGTTGTTCGTCAGGATACCGCCCTGCATGTCGATGAAGTTCTGGGAATGCAGCGGCGTCAGGATCATGTAGATATCCTCCAGTGGTATCCCACAGACGATAAACGCCGCCGCCGCGTACAGGGCCGCCAGCGAGACACATTCCCCGGCGGCACGGCCGTACCCCGGCTTGAGCCGGAAGGCGTTCATCGCCTCGACGGTCTCGGTTTTCCAGTAGGGAATCGCGTCGCTGTCGTATTTGTCCAGGCCGAAGTGTTTGCGGATATCCACGTCGAAGTAGTACTGGTCTCCGTGATAGCCGAACAGGGCGTTGCTGCGGGAGATGTCCTCGGCGGAGATGACCTCGGCGAACCGGGCCAGCTCGACATCCTTGCAGGTCAGTCCCCACGTTTCCAGATCGAGGTTGAAATCGAACTCGTCCATGATGTACTGTTTGAGGCGCATCAGCTTGCGGTACGCCGTCTTGCCCTTGAGTTTGCGGAAGCACTCCTCGTCGCGCCACCGCCAGATGATCGGACTCATGATGTTCGCCAGCACAAGGCTGTACATCAACTCCGGGAAGACGAATACCTCCATATCCGACAGCGTAATTGCCGACGAGTACTTCTCCAGTTCCACAGGGCTCATGGGTGTCCGTGAATCCATAGCATCCCAACTTTCTCAATGGTCCTTGCAGCCGGTCGCCGTCGACACAGGCCCGACAACTCGCACGCCTTACACGCGGGGCGAACAGTCCCATCGCACTGCTCCATGATACCGATTCGCGACAGCGCGAAATCGTACTTCACGGGATCGGTCGGCTCGATCTCCGCAAAGCATCGCGTAATCGTCATCGCCGTTCGACCACAAACCGTCCGATCATCGTGCAGCCCTAATAGGCGACATAGCCTTGCCATGTGCACGTCCACAGGCACAATCAGCTTGGCCGGGGCGACGCCCGCCCAGACACCGGGGTCCACAGCGTCGCTGCGCACCATCCATCGTAGGAAAAGATGCAGCCGTTTGCAAGTGCCGCCCCGCCGTGGGCTGCTCAGCAGGTGCTTGAATCCACGGCTCATGGGGCCCTTGGCTGCTGCCACGTGCCACTCCAGGAGTGTCTCGCAGAAGCGCTCCAACGCCGGGAAAATCGTGGCGTCGTCGTCGCGGCAGCCTGCCTTGAACAACGCCTCAAGGCTGCCTGCCTCCCGGATCGCCCGCCCGAGCAGAATCATCAGATCCGTCACGTCCTGCCCGGCGGTGAAACGATGCCTGAACTCCGCCAGCATCCGACGCTCGGCCGGCCCGATATCCCGGACAAACTCAGCGGGCCGCTCGCCCATCATCGCCAAGAGCCGCTCACAGGCGGCCTCAATCTGCCGCACCCGCCCATACGCGAGCATCGCCGCCAGAAACCCCACGATCTCCCGGTCCGCCGCCCGCCGGTAACGATGCACGAATTGCAGCGGGTCCGGTGGAACAAGGCGACGGTGGTTGTACCGGCGATATACGCTCTCAAGAGCGTCGGCCAACAGCCGTTGACTATCCCCCGTGGCCATGACCATGGATCAGTAGGCTTCCAAATGGTGCCACTCGGCATTCTCCAGCCACGTGAGGGGCCGCGACACAAATTCGACGATGTTGTCCATCAGAATGGCATGCTTGCGTTCCTCCTCCGCCAGTTTCAGGAAGGTATCCCGCTGGTGCGTCTCGGGCACCTCCTCGGCCATCTCGCGGTAGAATGCCTCGCTGCGGTTCTCGATATCCAGCGCCTTGCGGTAGAGGTCCAATTGGCGGACATTGAAGTCGAACACCCGCCCGCTCTCCTTCATGCGCCGGAACACGTTCACGGCGTCGCGCAGCACCGTCGTCTGAGGGACGGCCGGCGCCCCATCGCGCATATCGGCAATCACCTCCTGATGCCGGACCTCCTCATCCGCCAGCATCACCAGGATGCCCGCCAGTCCGGCATCACAGCAATCATTTGCCAGTCGCCGGTAGAGCGATTCGCCTTCCTTCTCCATCTGCATTGCAAACCCGAAGATGTCCATAAGCCACCCCATTAAGCCAATAACCCATTCCTGTGTATTTCAAAACGCTCCCATAATAGCACCCGCGGCCGCCTTGTCCAGCACCGCCGGCTCCGTGAATCGAATAGCGGGCGGTCGCTATCGCCCCTTGCCAAGTTGCCGAAGCGCCGTCTCAAACGCCTCGGCGTCCTGCACCGGTCGACGACAGACGAAGCCTTCGCAGATATACGCGGTGGGCGTCCGGCCTCCTTTCTCCCGGCCCTTCACCACGTCGGCAGACCCGCCGAATACCGGATGCGACTCGCCATCCGACCAGAAGAGGACTACGGTGTGTGGCAAGTATCGACGCCGCACCGCGCGGACCATGGCCTCGGTCTTGTCGTTACCCCGGCGTCCGGCGATCACAATCTCCTGTGACGGCCCGAGATAGAAGGCCAGCGCACTGAGCATCGCGCAGATCCCCCCCGGCGCCTGCGACAACCACCCGTCCAGTTCCTGCATGATGCCTTCGGCTTGCTTGAGATACGGCTCGTGAGCTGTCATCCTGCCCAACCGCAGAAGCACCATTGTCGCCACGCTGTTGCCTGCCGGAACAGCTCCATCGTAATTCGGCTTCTCACGCACAATCAGCCGCTGACCATCTCGCCCAGCCTGGTAGAAAGCCCCTCCGCTTTCCGAACCAAACAGGTCGATCATCGAGTCCGCCACCTGTCGTGCCGCCGTCAGCCATCTCGCTTCAAACGTCGCCTCATACAGGTCCAACAGGGCTGCCGCCAGAAACGCATGGTCCTCCAAGAACGCCTTTTCCACCGCCGCAGCCTCTCTCCGGTACCGCATCAGTCTCCCGTCAACAAGCAGCCGCCCCAGCACGAAGTCTGCCGCCGTGCATGCCGCCTGGGTGTACTGCGGTCTCTCCAACGCCGCACCGGCCCTTGCCATGGCGGAGATCATCAGCCCGTTCCAGCCGGTGATCACCTTGTCATCGCGATGCGGGCGAACCCTCAGATTCCGCTCGGCCAGCAGTTTCGCACGCCCCTGGGCCAGCGTCGCCTCAATCTGAGCCTGGGGCTTGTCGAACAACCGGCACATCCTCATCATGGTCTCAAAGACATTCAATACGCTCCAGCCACCTTCAAACAGCCCGTGATCGCTCACTCCGTAGTAGGTGGTGAACATCTCCCCAGCCTCCCGACCGAGCGTCTCGATGACCTGTGCGGGCTTCCAGACATAGAATCGCCCCTCCCGGCCTTCGCTGTCCGCGTCCTCAGCACTGTAGAATCCCCCTTCCGCGTCCGTCATGTCTCTGAGCACGTAATCCAGCGTGGCCGTAGCCACGGCTCGGTACCTTGGCTCGCCCGTCACCTGATACGCCTTTGTGTACACCGCCGCCAACTGGGCCTGGTCGTACAGCATCTTCTCAAAATGCGGTACAAGCCAGTGGATATCGGTTGCGTACCGGTGAAATCCGCCACCCAAGTGATCGAATATGCCTCCATCAGCCATTCGGTCCAGCGTCCGGGTCACCATCATCAGCGCCTTGTCCTCGCCGGTAAGATAGTAATAACCCAGCAGGAACTCCAGACTCGTCGGCTGCGGAAACTTGGGCGCCGCCCCGAACCCGCCGTTGACTGAGTCGAAGACGCCTTGAAGGCGGGCATAGGCTGCATCAAGAACCTCCCTGGAAGGCATCGGGACCGCGTCGGTGAGTGCACTGTTCTTGAGCATTTCGTGCACGTCCGCCGCAGACTCCATCAGTTTGCCTCGGTTTTCCCGCCACAGCCCGGCAATCGCCTCGACCAGCCGTTTGAAGCCAATCCGCCCATATCGATCCTCCGGCGGGTAATACGTGCCCCCCAAGAAGGGATCGCCGTCCGGCGTCAAGAACACACTCAGGGGCCATCCCCCCGAACCAGACATCATCTGCACGGCCCGCATATACAAGGCATCAACATCCGGGCGTTCCTCGCGGTCGACTTTGATGCAGACGAAGTGCTCATTCAGTATCGCCGCAATGGACTCGTTCTCGAAGGTCTCCGCCTCCATCACATGGCACCAGTGGCATGTTGAGTACCCAATCGACAGGAACAGTGGCTTATCCTCAGACCTCGCCCGGGCAAACGCCTGCTCACCCCACGGACACCAGTCCACCGGATTGTCCGCGTGCTGCAACAGATATGGGCTGCGTTCCGCACCCAACCTGTTGCCTGCCCTCTTAGGTGGTGGTGCACCCATTGCCCTGACCTTTCATCCTCGTGGCCGCCATCGGCGCCGACGTCAGAACCAAGGAGGGGCCTGCCACGGGGCGGCCTCGATCCTCGTATCAGTACAAACATGCAATTATATAGGGCTGATATGGTCCTAGTGTTCGCGGAATACTGGGACTCTCCGCCCCCGGCAGAAACCTCAAGACAGTTCGTGGCGAGCCGCCAAGCCTCTCGTGCCTTCACCCATTGACGCCTGCGTAAGCCGCGGTCCGCGACATCGCGCCGGCGGGTCTTCGAGGGCGTGTCAACAGGGGTACAGGCGCCCCTTTGGCTTCGCTGAGGACAGGCGTCACTCTTCCGGATCCCGCCCCATTGCCTGCGCAATAATCCGAATATGACGCATCTCCTCGGTGATGATGCCGTCCACTTTCCCGATCCCCGCGGCGTCTTTGACGAAGTCCTTCAGACCACTGTAGAAGATCACGGAGTCCCGCTCCTTCTGCAGCGCCCACTGCAACACCGTCACGCGGTCCTCGTGCCCCGTCAACTCCGCATGCGGATCGGCCTGTATCCCGAAGACCGCCAGCCCCGCCAGCACCCGTGCCTCCGGCAGAAAGTCCTTGCCTGATCGTGTGGGTTCCTCCGACGAATCGGCCCCCTCCAGAGACCGCCGCATCTCCGCGAAAACCGCCTCGTGCCGGTCTTCCCAGCTCGCCAGCTGGTCAAACATCCTGGCCGTTGTCGGATCCCGGAACATCTCAGCGGCCCTTCTGTAGAACTTCGCCCCGTTGCGTTCGATCTGCTCGGCAGTCAGAAACACTTCGCGAGCGCTCAGCTCGACGCTCTCATTCTCATGCATAATCATACCTCAATGCAGAATCCCCAATTCCTTATGTCCAGCGGCAATTCGATCGGCCAGCCGGTCCAGCGCCTCGAAATCCGCGTCCTTCGGGTATCCGTGCGCCAGGACCGGATCAAGCAGCTCGACCTTGAGATTCGATAGAATGGCCGTCAACTGCTCGGGCATCTTGCCCGCCCATCCGTAAGAGCCGATGATGCCCGCCAATTTCGCCTTCGGCCGCAGCACGTTCGCCAGCATAGCCGCATACGCGGCCTTCGGATGCGGCCCGGTCAATACGGTCGGCGAGCCGATCACAATCGTGGCCGTGTCCACCAGGGCGATCGCCAGTTGCCCGGTGTCGGCATCCCGCAGATTAAACGGCAGGACGGTGATCCCCCGATCTATCAGGGCGCCGATGAAGTACTCGACCATCGTCTTCGTACTGCCGTGCATGGAGATATACGCCAGGACCACCTCGTTCTTCACCGCATCGCCAACCCAGTCCCGGTATGCATCCAGAATGAACGCGGGCCTGTTGTAGACCTGCCCGTGACCCGGGGCTATCATGTCGACCTCTAGCGCCGCCAGCTTCTTGAGGTTGTTCCTGATCGGCCCGCGGAACGGCATCA
>DDXG01000114.1:13535-40260 GCA_002347125.1 Phycisphaerales bacterium UBA2266 | reverse complement strand
GGCGAAGGAGGCAGTGATTGGACTGACGGACCGTATCTTCACGCGGGTGGGGGCCTCCGATGAACTGCTGCGGGGCCAGTCGACGTTCATGGTGGAGATGACCGAGACGGCCAACATCCTCAACAACGCCACGGGTCGTTCCCTGGTGATCCTCGATGAGGTCGGCCGGGGCACGAGCACTTACGATGGGTTGTCGCTGGCCTGGGCGATTACCGAACATTTGGCCACGAAGGTCAGGTGCCGCACGCTTTTCGCCACGCACTACCACGAATTGACGGAACTGGCGGAGCTGTTCAAGAACGTCAAGAACTGCAACGTGGCCGTACGGGAGTGGATGGATGAGGTGGTCTTTCTGCATAAAATTATTGCCGGAGGCACGGACAAGAGCTACGGCATTCACGTAGCCAAGCTGGCGGGCGTGCCGAAGTCCATCCTCAAACGCAGCAGCGAAATCCTGGAGGAGCTGGAGGCCACCTTCGCCCGAGAGNNCCGCCAGTCCGACACCAACAGCCTCTTCGTCCAGAAGCATAAGTCCGTCCTGGACAAGCTGGCCTCAACCGATGTCAACCACCTCACACCCATCGAAGCCATCAACCTGCTGAGCCGGATCAAAAGTGACCTGGCTGAAGGTGCCTGAATTGCATACAACCCGGAAACTTCGCTGCAGGCTATCGCTCCAGCGGGTGAAGGTGCATATCGAGGAATCTCTCGACGGCCTTGACTGTTTCGTCCTTGAGGGAACTTGGGCTTTGGGCGACCCAAACCGTGAAGTTGTAAAGTTCCTGGGTGTCGACGTCCATCCACTTGTCGTTACGGTACAGGAAGACCATCAGGGTGGTCATGGCGACCCGTTTGTTGCCGTTCTGGAACGGGTGGTTCTTGATCAACAGATAGAACAGCATGGCGGCTTTGGCGAGCAAGCCGGGATAGGCGGCTCTCCCTGCCAAACGCAGAAACGGAGTGGCCAGGCAGCTCTCGATGACGTTCGGAAAGCGGGTGGGGAAATCCGGGATGGGCTCGTCGAATGCGAGCAATCGCCGGGCCAGATGGAAGGCCAGGTACTCGACCTCGCTGAGGGTCACATGCCGAATCATTCTCTTCCCAGCATTCGCAGAACCTCGCCGTAGTCCTCGATCGTCTTGTCAATGGCGGCGTCAATCTCTCGCTTGTCGGTCTCGGAAAGGGCCCCGCCGAGGAGGCTCTCGACATAGTCCGGATCGATAGCGTACATCCGTCCGACCCTGACGGCCGGGATGTCGCCCTTCTTGACCCGCCGGTAGACGGCAATCCGGCTGATGCCCAAGATGGCCGCCAGTTGCGGAATCGTCATATAGTCGGACTTGGACATTGCCAGGATACTCCGTAGCGGTAGTTGCAGGCGGCGAAGAAGACAAACGCCATGTTAACCTAAGTGTATTATATTAACTTTCGTTAATATTACAGTGTAGTATTAACGAAAAAGCTTGGATCACGTGGTTTTCTTGCAAAAAACGAGCATGGTGGAGCCGTCGGGCAGGTAGTTTTCGATGTTCCCGACGTGGGAGAAACCAACGGAGGCGTAGAAGGCGCGGGCCTGGGTGAAGGTGGGGTGGTCGTAGGTTTCGACGAAGAGCTTCTTGTAGCCCTGTTGGCGGGCGAGGGTCTCGACTTGCTGCATCAGTCGCCGGCCGATACCGGCGCGCCGGCAGTCGGGGGCGACGGCGAACCAGCCAAGCCAGACGTTCTCCGGGGGGCCCCAGATGTACCGGTGCAGGCCCACCAGCCCGACGATGCGGTCCTCGACTTTGGCCAGGTAGTAGACTCGGCCGTCGTCGAGGCCGTGGCCGGCGCAGCCGAAGTGGAAACCCATGCTCTCGCGGGCCCAGTCGGCCTCGTCGGCGTTCATAGCCAGGCGGACAAGCTCTACAGCTTCATCGACGTCGGCGATGGTCATCTTCTCCAGCGTCATTTCGGTCACGGACGGCAGCCTCCGTTAAGGTCGTGAATCAGACTGACACAGCCCTGACAGTACCGCCGAGTGAGCCGTCGCGTCAACGGCAATGCGTTTGCATGTTGCCGGTTGAGCTGATAGAATCGTACTGTCGGTTGAATGTGGGTCATGGAAACGAGGTGAAGGTCGTGGGCAAGGCCCCCCTGCTATGGGCGGCGATGGTCTTTCTGACGGGTTGGTCGGCGGGTGCGTCGGGCGATTCCGTTGCGCCCTATCCCGAACTGTATATCGCGGTCGCCGACGGCAACTCCGCGGACTTGCGGCCATCCGATGATGCGCGGGTTGTGGCGATGCTGGCCGAGAGGTCCGCCGCACTGTCCAAAAACGAGGGCCTGGTGCTGGTCGTGGTTACGCACGGCTGGTTCGAGCGATACAACTGGACGCGGGAGATGGCCCTGGCGATGGAGAGGCGGGCGGGCGGATCGACGGTCATCTGTGGGTGCTTCGAATGGCGGGCCCTGGCCCGGCGGGTCAATCCGGTGGACGCCGCCAGGGCGGCGACTCAGACGGCCGGTCCCCTGCTGGGCGATAAGATCCTCAAGCTCTCCCTGGAGTGGGACCACGTACACCTGATCGGCCATTCGGCCGGGGCATGGGTCATCAGCGAGGCCTCCGAAGCGGTCGCCCGATATACGAAAGCACCCATCCATCTGACATTCCTGGACGCCTATGTGCCGCCCTTCTGGGACCAGGGCCGGCTGGGCAAAGTGGCCGAAGACCCCAACGTCGCGTACTGGGCCGACCACTACTTCACGCGGGACCTGACCCTTGGGGCAACGGAAAAGCCCCTGACACACGCCCACAACGTCGACCTGACGCGGGTCGATCCAGGCATCAAGGACCACCGGCTGCCGCATTACTGGTATCACGGCACCATCATCGGGCAATACGATGAGAACCAGCGATACGCCGGCAAGGAACTCTGGTATCGAGCCAACGGCGTCCGGTATGGATTTGACCGCTCGCTTGAGGCCGGGCTGCGCAACTGGCGGCAGAATCAGAAGTTGCAGATGGGCGCCGAGGCGATCGAGATCACCCCGGACAGGCCCCCCGCCTGGCTGGAGAACCTCGCCAATCTCTTCCGCTGATAGGTGCAAGGACCGATTCACACTGCCGCATGCTTGTCTTTGGAGAGCCGGCCGGTATAATCAGCTTCATTAAGTGTCGGCAAGACAAGTACTTCTGAGGCTCAAGGCATGGCGAAACTGACCAAACTCGACGACATCGTCTCATTATGCAAGAGAAGAGGGTTCATCTTCCAATCCAGCGAGATCTACGGCGGCCTGGCGAGCTGCTACGACTACGGCCCGCTCGGCGTGGAACTCAAACGCAACGTTAAGGCGGCCTGGTGGAAGTCCGTGGTTCAGATGCGGGACGACGTGGTCGGGCTCGATTGCAGCATCCTCATGCACCCGATGGTGTGGAAGGCCTCCGGCCACGCGGACCACTTCGCGGACCTCATCGCCGAGTGCAAGAAGTGTAACGTGCGGACGCGGGTGGACCACCTCAAGGACAAAGACGGCGGTGGTACCCATCCCGAGGAGCACACCGAGCACGTCGATATCGCGGCCGCGGCGGCGGGAGCCAAAGACCTCTCCAACAAGGTCTGCCCGAATTGCGGCGCCACCGGCCAGTTCACCCAGCCCATGCCGTTCAAGCTGATGTTCGAGACGCGGATGGGGGCCAACGTCGAGGACTCGATGACCCTTTATCTGCGGCCGGAAACGGCCCAGGGCATCTTTGCGAATTTCGCCAACGTGCTGGATTCGACACGGGTCAAAATCCCCTTCGGGATCGCTCAGATCGGCAAGAGCTTCCGCAACGAAGTGACCACAAAGGCGTTCATCTTCCGCACGCGAGAATTCGAGCAGGCCGAGATCGAGTTCTTCTGCAAGCCCGGTACCGACGACGAGTGGTTCGCCCACTGGAGGCAACAGCGCTTCAAGTGGTACACGGACCTGGGCATCAAGCCGGAGAACCTGCGGTTCCGCGAGCACGATCCGGATGAACTGGCGCACTACGCCAAGGCGTGCGTCGATGTCGAATACCGATTCCCGTTCGGCAGCGGCGACTGGCAGGAACTGGAGGGGGTCGCCAACCGCACGGATTATGACCTGCGGCAGCACCAGCGCGGCATGAGGACGTTGAACCAGTGGTATGAAAGCGGCGGCGATCTGACGAAGATCGACCTCAAGGAGGAGGCTGTGGACTATCAGAAGGGGCCGTTGTCGTATTTCGACGAGCAGGACAAGGCCCGGTACATTCCTTATGTAATCGAACCAAGCGCCGGGATGGACCGAAGCGCGCTGGCGTTTCTCGTAGATGCCTACGATGAGGAGGAGGTCCGCGGCGAGACGCGGAACCTGCTGCGTTTTCATCCGGCCCTGGCCCCGATCAAGGTGGCGGTGTTCCCCCTGGTCCGCAAGGACGACATGCCGGAGATCGCCCGCAACATCTACGACGACCTCAAGGGCCGATTCAGCACGTTCTACGATGAAAAGGCGGCCGTGGGGCGGCGCTACCGACGGCAGGATGAGGCGGGCACGCCCTTCTGCGTGACGGTGGACGGCCAGACCCTTGAGGACCATACGGTGACCGTCCGGCAGCGTGATTCGATGGAGCAGGTTCGCGTGTCAACCGGCCAACTGAGGGCCTATCTGAGTGAGAAGCTGGATATGTAGATTATGATTCCAGCGGATACAAGCAAAGACGCTCACCGGGTGCAGATGGAGATCTACCGGCGGATGCCGTTGGAGCGGAAGCCGCGGCTGGTGTTCGATATGTGCGCGATGGGGCGGATGCTCGTCAAGGCGGGGCTGCGAATGCGTTATCCGCAGGCGTCGGAGGAGGAAATGCACCGGCTCTGGGCAAGGCAACATCTCGGCGACGAGCTTTTCGAGAAGGTCTATGGGCAACCGAATGTCAGTACGGAAACGTGAAGATGAGCGATGTGAAGGTCGTGTGCATCAATGACTTGAAGTCCCGTGTTGGGCAGGAAGTAACACTGCGGGGCTGGCTGTATAACAGCCGCTCCAGCGGAAAGCTGCTGTTCCTCGTGATTCGGGATGGGACGGGTCTGTGCCAGGCCGTGGTGGAGGCGGGCAAGGTCAGCGATAGCCTGTTCGAGCAACTCCGGCACGCGGGCCAGGAGTCGTCACTGACGCTGACGGGCGAGATTCGCGCCGATGACCGCAGTATCGGCGGCGTGGAGATGGCGGCCACCGGCGGCGCGATCGTCGGCTCATCCGAGGGCTATCCCATCACGCCGAAACCCCATGGAATCGACTTTCTGCTCAAGCACCGCCATCTGCATCTGCGGTCGCAGCTTCCGTGGTGCATCGGGAAAGTCCGACACACGGTCATCGACGCCATCCGCCGGTTCTTCAACGACAATGGCTTCACGCTCATCGACACACCCATTTTCACAACGATTGTCGGCGAGGACCAGACATCGTTGTTCGAGGTGGACTACTTCGGACGGCCGCTGCATCTGACGCAGACCGGTCAGCTCTACCTCGAATCGGCCGCGATGAGCTTCGGCAGGGTCTATTGCTTCGGCCCGACCTTCCGCGCCGAGAAGAGCAAGACCCGCCGCCACCTGACGGAGTTCTGGATGGTCGAACCGGAGGTGGCGTTCATCGACATGGACGGCCTGCTGGAATTGGCGGAGAACTTCGTCTCGTCCATTGTCCGCCGGGTCTTGCAGGACAACCGCTCGGAACTGGCCGTCCTGGGGGCCGATATAGAGGCGTTGGAGCGCATCACGCCGCCCTTCCACCGGCTGACCTACAGCCAGGCCGTGGACCTGCTCAAGGGAGAGCGAACGGGGGAATTCATGGCCGACCAGCTTACCCAGTTTACCGCACAGAAGCAGCAGATCGAGACCCGCATCGCCGACCTGGAGGCTCAGCAGGCCCAGCCGATGAAGCAGTGGAAGGCCGACAAGGTCGCCGCCGAGCTGATCGACCTGCGGTCCGACCTCGCTGAAGTGCAGACGAAGATCGAGAACAATCCCAAGCACGCCCAACTGGCGGCCGACTTCGAGTGGGGCAAGGACCTGGGCGGTTCGGACGAGACGATTATCTCGATGATGCACGACAAGCCGGTATTCGTAACGCATTACCCGCGGCAGGCCAAGGCGTTCTACATGAAAACTGACCGCACCGATGATCGCGTCGTGCTCAATTTCGACCTGCTGGCGCCGGCGGGTTTTGGCGAAATCATCGGCGGCTCGGTTCGTGAAGACGACCATGACCTCTTGCTAAGCAGAATCGAAGAGCAACACCTCGACCCGCGGACCTATGACTGGTACCTCGATCTTCGAAAGTACGGCTCCGTGCCCCACGGGGGCTTCGGCCTGGGCGTCGAACGAACCGTCGCCTGGATCACCGGCGAGAAGCACATCCGCCAGTGTATTGCCTTTCCGCGGATGATGGATCGCGTCTACCTGTAGCGGCCCCGATCGACAAGACACGGATTGACACGTTTGTTCTGGCATGTGAAGGAGACACGCAATGAGAAACACGATTCTTGTATTGGCGGCTGTATCGCTGGTTATTGCGGCTCTGTGCGGCGCGGCCTTGGGCGGGCAGGCATCCCCGATGGCCAGTGAGCGGGCGGCGGCGGCCGGACCCGGCCCGGCCAGGCAACTGCGGGTCATCGCCTTCGGGGCCCATCCGGACGACTGCGAGATCCGCGTCGGCGGCGTCGCGGCGATGTGGGCGGCCCAGGGGCACAAGGTCAAGTTCGTCTCAACAACCAACGGCGATATAGGCCATTGGAAGGAGGCGGGCGGCCCGCTGGCCCAACGGCGGCTCAGGGAGGTGCTGGCCGCGGCCAAGGTCCTGGGCATCGAGACCGAGGTCCTGGATATCCACGACGGTGAGATCATGCCGACGCTGGAGAATCGCAGGACCATCGTTCGCCTCATACGCGAATGGCAGGCCGACGTTGTCATTACCCATCGGCCGTACGATTATCACCCGGACCACCGGTACACATCGATTCTGGTTCAGGATGCGGCGTTCATGGTGATCTGCCCGTTCTTCTGCCCCGATGTGCCCCACCTCAAGACCAATCCCGTGTTCATGTACTCTTCGGACGGCTTTCAGAAGCCCTACCCCTTCAAGCCGGATATCGTCGTGGGAATCGACGAGGTCATGGACCGCAAGCTCGATGCGCTGGTCAAGATCGAGTCGCAATTCGTCGAGGGCTGTGTCAGCGGCAACGAGAGCATGATCCCGAAGAACGACACCGAGCGGGCCGCGGCGCACGAGCGGGTTCGGACAAACTTCACCGGGCGATTCGCGGCGATAGCCGATCAGTACCGCGATAAGCTCGCCGAACTCTACGGCCAGGACAAGGGCAAGGCGGTTCGTTACGCCGAGGCATTTGAGTTGTGCGAGTACGGCAGGCGACCGTCGGCCGCGGAACTGCGCAAGCTGTTCCCCATCCCCTCGACGAACCCGTAGCGTCGAATCCGACACCGAAGCCCCATGCGCCGGCATACATGGAGACGTGGACCATACAGAGACTGCTGACCTGGGTCACCGGGTATTTGACGGACAAGAAGGTCGATGCGCCGCGGCTCAGCGCGGAGCTGCTGCTGGGACACGTGCTCTCGCTCAAGCGAATCGAACTGTACACGAAGTTCGACAGGCCGGTCGACAAGGCCCAGCTCGACCAGCTTCGACCACTGGTCAAGCGGGCCGGCGAACATGAGCCCGTGGTCTACCTTGTGGGCCGGACGGAGTTCTACGGCATTGAGTTGGCCATAACGCCGGATTGTCTTATCCCCCGGCCCGAGACCGAGTTGCTGGCGGCCAGGGCCATCGAGTTCCTTCGCGGCCGCCGCGGGCCGCAGCGCGTGTGCGATCTGTGCGCCGGCAGCGGCTGTCTGGCGGTGGCTATCGCCCGCAACCATGCCGACGCCACCGTTACGGCCACCGATCTCTGCGCCCGTGCGCTGTCGGTGGCGGCGACAAACGTGGACAAACACAAACTGGCCCAACGGGTAACGCTGCTCTGCGGAGACCTTTTCGACCCGCTTATTGCACAGTTGGATGGGCCGGGATTCGACCTGATTGTCTGCAACCCGCCCTATGTCAGCACGCGGGAGTACGAGATGCTCGACCGTAACGTGCGCGAGTATGAGCCCCCGGCAGCGCTATTGGCCGGAGAGGACGGCCTGGACGTGTACCGTCGAATCTGTGCGGGTGTCGGGCCCCTGCTGCGGCCGGACGGGGCTCTGATGCTTGAAATCGGCTACGCACAGGGGCCCGCCGTGCGGGAGATGTTGGAGCGGACCGACCTGTTCCAGGAAGTCGCCATCGAGAAGGACGCCCATGATAATGACCGGGTCGTCTTGGCCCACCGGGGGCGGCGGAAAAGTGCGGCTGCCGCCGGTTTGATGCCGGAAGAAACGGCTGAGTAGGCTGGCGGACAGACTGCGACAGGAAATTTTTTTTGTCCATATCGTGTCATTGTGCGGGTTCTTATAACACCTTGTGGACAAGGCGTTTATGGCGAGCGCCTCGCCGCCGTCCCGCCCGACAGTTGATTCTGAGCGAAAAAAACTTGACAAGAGGGCGGGTTGGGTGTCAAATCCGTGGTGAAGTACGAGCCGTGAGTGCCGTCGGCCTTGTATGGCGGTTGGACCGGCGGCTGAAATGATGTCAAGGAGGAGTGGCCGGCAGTGGCTCCGAAGGGCTGTTCCGGTTGGAGGTGTCGGCCCCTCAAAACAGGGTTGTTTGCGTATCAGGAGGACAGAAGATGGTGAGAGTTGCCCCCGTTTCGCTTGGTGTAGTGCTGGCGGTATTGGTATGTGCTTGCGCGACGGCGATGCCAACATGGCAGACCGAGCCCTTGGGCCAGCCACCCACCACATACCAGTTGTGGACGTTTGACGATGCAGACAATCCCGCGGCCCCGGAGGTCGCGGCCAATGCCTACGGCAGCCCGGTTGCCGTACTCGAAGGACAAGGGACCGGCGACGAGACCTTCGGCTGGTACAGGACTTATGACGGCCGTGACGGCGTCTGGCACGCCGAGGCATTGACGATCGTTCTGACTGTGCCGAATCGGCCTGACCAGGATGAGTACAAAGAGGTTTGGGTTTCGGCCATCGTTCAAGGGCTTGTTACGGCCGCCCGTGTAACCCCGATTCCGGCCGGTGATGCCGTCATACCCTTGGGCCAGACCCTTACGGACGTCGGTGGCGGATGGAGCCGGCTTGACATCGGATGGCGAATCGAGCCGAATCCAAACAGCGAAATCATCTGCATGGCCCTATTCGGGACCGGTGGCAGTATCGACCAAGTGGAAGTGCATACAATCTGCGTTCCGGAGCCAGCGACCCTATTGCTGCTCGGGATCGGCGGACTCCTGCTGCGGCGCCGCAGATAGTCGCGCGGGCGGTCATCAGAGTGGACTCATGAAGGGGCTTGGGACGGAGTCTAAGCCCTTTTCTTGTTCTTGCGGCGGGGTCTAGGTGGTGCGCAGGCGGAGACAACGGCTTTGTCAGTATGACATGACAGTACTGATATCATAGCCGGCGAGTTTGGTGCGGCCGCCCAAGGCCGTCAACTCGATGAGGAACGATATCCCCACTACTTCGCCGCCCAGCCTCTTGACCAGTTCACAGGCCGCGGCCATCGTGCCGCCGGTGGCCAGGAGGTCATCGACCATCAGGACCCTGTCGCCGGGTCGAAGGGCGTCTTCGTGCGCCTCGAGGGTATCGACGCCGTACTCAAGGTCGTAGGTCATCCGGACGGTCTGGTAGGGCAGCTTGCCTTTCTTGCGAATGGGGATGAACCCGGCCCGCAGCTTCTCAGCGACCGCTGAGCCGAAGATGAACCCCCTCGCCTCCACGGCGGCGACGTATTGGACAGGCGCGCCGCTGTAGTGAGCCGTCAGGGCTTCGATGGCCGCGGCAAATGCGGCCGCATCCCCCAACAGAGGCGTGATGTCGCGAAAGAGGATACCCGGCTTGGGCCAATCGGGGATGTCGCGGACATACGTGCGAAGATCGATTGGGTGCTTAGCCATGACAACGGACTCCATGACAATGACAAGGCGACGGGCTCACCGGGCGAGGCGAGCACCCTCCCATTCTTGACGAAAGGCGCCGGTACTGCAAGTCCGATCCGCCGCGGTGGACGTCAATCGTCGTTCATGTACTCATAGAGCCGGGTCAGGGCGTCGCGGCGGATCTGACGGATTCGCTCGCGGGTCAGTTTCAGCTTCTTGCCGATCTCCTTGAGGCTCAGCGGAGCGTTGCCGTCCAGACCATAGTGCAGGCGCAGAACCATGGCTTCGCGCGGAGCGATCTCGTGCAGCAGATGCAGGACCTTCTTCTTCTCCTCCGCGGCGACCATCGCATCCTCGGGCAGGCCGGTGTTCTGGTCCTCGATAGTGGCTTCGAGCACCTGGTCATCGCCCGCGTCATCCTGGCTGTTCGCGTCGCGGATGGTGTTAAGAACGTCCACAACACGATGGATGAGCCGTGCTTTGCGCAGCGGCAGTTGCATGATCTCGGCCATTTCGTCGACCGTCGGCGCACGGCCGAGTCGGCTTTCCAGTTCAACCATGGTATGCCGCCACTGGTTCATCAAGGCCACCATGTACGTCGGGATGTGGACCGGCTGGATATTCTCCAGCAAAGCCCGCTTGATGCTCTGTTTGATCCACCAGGCGGCATAGGTGCTGAAACGGGTCCCCCGGTCGGGGTCGAAGTAGTCCACGGCCTTGATCAGCCCGATGTTGCCCTCTTCAATAAGGTCACCCAAGCCCATGCCCCGTCCGGCATATTTCTTGGCGATGTTGACGACCAGCCGCAGGTTGCTGCGGACGAGCTGGTCCCTGGCCCACGGGTCGTTCTCTTCGACAACGAGCTTGCCGAGATAGTGCTCCTGCTCGGCGGTCAACAAGGGGGCTTCGTCGATTTCCTGGAGGTACTCTTTGATGGTCACGTCGAATATGATGGCACACCACTCCTGCCCTGCCCGGGGGGTCTCTCGACTCGGGCCTGTGGGCTAAACAGGTATCACCTTGCCTCGTTCACGATGCGCCGGTCGCAGCCGGACATCGACTGTGCATGGTATCGGCGAGATGAAAGCCTGTGTTTAGCCCCCACACGAGCTGCGGAGCGGCCGGCGTCGGGCGGCCAGACGACATAATCGTCCCAGGATGCGCAAGAATCGCAGACCGCCTCTGTCGCCGGCTTCCACGACCATCCGTCGGCCTATTATGGGGCACGGTTGCCGGGGTTGAAACGCCCGGTGGAGGTCTTTCGCAGGAAATGACCTGTCCGTGGCGAGTGCGTCCGCATATATGGCTCGGCGGACCTATGGGCATCCCGGATGCCTACGCGGCGCCGAGGCTCTCCAGCCACTTACGCCAGGCTTGCTTGTAGGTCCCTCCCGAGACGAGAAAGAAGTCATTGTGGCGGCCCTGGACCTCGACGAGCGTCTTGGGCTCATTGGCGACAGCGTAGAGTCTCCGGGCGAAATCCACCGGGACCATTTCGTCATCCCTGCCGTGAATCAGCAGGACCGGGCAATGCACGCTGCGCAGGTATTGGCTCGTGGCGTAGCGGAATCGGGCGAACGGACGCACGGGCATGTAGGGATAGAGTCGGGCGCCGATGTCCGGATAGGAGGTGAAGGCGCTTTCAACCACCAGACCGGCGGCCCGGACCCTGGAGGCCAGGTGCGCCGCGATGCTGCCGCCCAGCGACCGGCCGAAGATGATGACCGTCTCGGCCGCCGCTGTGTGGCGACCGGTCAGCCAGTCATAGGCGGCCTGGGCATCCAGGTACGTGCCGGCCTCGGTGGGAGACCCCTGGCTGCGGCCGTAGCCGCGATAATCGAAGATGAAGCAATGGAGGCCAATGTCGTGGAAGATCCTGATGCTATCCAGCCGGTGCATCACGTTGCCGGCGTTACCGTGGCAGAAGAGCACAGTGTAGCGGGCCTTCGGCGAGGGCACAAACCAGCCGTGCAGCGTCAGGCCGTCGGACGTCGTGAAGAACACATCCTCGAACTCAAGGTCCAGCTTGCTCGGGCTGTAGACGACCTCGTGCATCGGCCGGTAGAGAAACCGCCGCTGCGTGGCGAACAAGACCGCGCCGAAGCCAACATAGACGGCGGCCAACACGATAAGCAGATAGAGAAGCAGTGTTCCCATTTTCACAAAACACCCAGGCAACCCGGGGTGCATTCCATCTTGCCCGACCCCTTGCGGCACGCTACAATCGGCCCCGTGATTACGCGAAGAACCACCACCACAGTCAAGGTCGGCGACGTGCGCATCGGCTCGCAAGCCCCTGTCGTGGTCCAGTCCATGACCAAGGTCCCGACCACGGATGTGGCCCGGTGCGTTCGCCAGATCAACCGACTGGTTGAGGCCGGCTGCGGGCTGGTCCGGGTCGCCGTGCCGCGTCGGGCCGATACACAGGCCTTCGCTAAGATCGTCGCGAGAGTGAACGTTCCGCTGATCGCGGACATCCACTTCAGCGCCGACCGGGCCGTCGAGGCCATCGAGGCCGGAGCGGCGAAGATACGGCTCAATCCGGGCAATGTCAAGAACCCTGACGACCTGCACCGCATCATCGACTCGGCCAAGGGCCACCGCGTCGCCATTCGTATCGGCGTCAATGAAGCCAGCATACGGGACCTGAGCCAGGCGGCCGTTCCGCCGGCCCAGCGCACCGCTCTGATGCTCCGTGAGATGCGGCAGTACGTGCGGATATTCGAGAAGCGCCGGTTCGACCAACTGGTCCTCAGCGCCAAGAGCAGCGACACACCGCGGACCATCGAAGTCAACCGCGCCATCGCCGAGGCATTCGCCTACCCAATCCACCTGGGTCTGACCCACGCGGGGCTGCCCGACGACGCCCGCATCCCGTCGGCCGTGGCCCTTGGGACGCTCTTGGCCGAAGGCATCGGCGACACCATCCGGGTCAGCGCCGCCGGCGACCCGGTCGTGGAGACGAAGATCGCCGTGGAGATCCTCGTGTCGCTGGGGCTGCTCGCCAGGCGGCAGGTGGAGCTGGTGGTCTGTCCCACGTGCGCCCGCTCCGAGATCGATATTGTGAGTCTGGCCCGCAAGGTTAAGAAGGCCGTCGCAGGCATCGAGAAGCCCCTGCGGATCGCCGTGATGGGCTGTATCGTCAACGGCCCCGGCGAGGCGGCCGACGCGGACCTGGCGGTGTGCGCGGGCAAGGGCAAGGGATTCCTCTACCGCCACGGCCGGCGAATCGCCACCGTCCCGGAGGACCGCATCATTGCGGAACTGCTTCGGGAGCTGGCCGGACTCTAAGCCAAAGACCAGACCATGATGTCCAACCCGTTCAGCAAACCCATCTTGCGTTTCCTGGTCGTCGTGGCCTTCGGCATTGCGTTCGCCTACATCGAGTCGGCCGTCGTGGTCTACCTGCGGGAGATATTCCATTCTGACGGGTTCGACTTCCCCCTGACGTCGTTCGGCATGGACCCACGCTGGACGCCGCTGCTTGTGACGGAGATCGGACGCGAGGCGGCGACGCTGGTGCTGATCCTGACGGGGTGCTATCTGGCTGGGGCGAATATCCGCCAGCGGTTCGCCTATTTCCTGGTCATCTTCGCCATCTGGGACATCTTCTACTATGTGTGGCTCAAGGTGCTGATTGCCTGGCCGGCGAGTCTGATGGACTGGGATATTCTCTTTCTGATCCCCATGGTCTGGGCGTCGCCCGTGTTATATCCGGTCCTGGTCTCGATCACCATGCTGGCCATGGCGATCCTGATTCTCGGACGGGACCTGACGGGCCGGCCCATCCGCACGACGTGGCTCGACTGGATCGGCTATGTCGTCGCCTGCGTCATCATCGTCGCGGCGTTCTGCATGGGCGGACGCGCCGTGACCCAGCCGGATTACGCGGAGCACTTCTCTCCCGCTTTGTTCGGGGCGGGCAACATCCTGGCCATCGGCGTGTTCCTCAAGTGCCTGGTTCGGTCTAGGCGGCGGAGATCAGGAGATGCTTCGCTTCGCTCAGCATGACAAGCGCGGTGCTCAGCATGACAAGGGGAGCGCTCGGCATGACAGCTCAAAGTAGTTGTTGCGAGGCAGCCTCTAACGTCTGTAGGGCGGTCTTCGGCCCGGCGGGCGGCGGGCGGCGCCGGACTCGGCGTCTGCCTCGTCGGCGAAACCCTCGAATTTGCCGAAGATCATCTTGCCCGCGGAGGTCTGCAGAGAGCTGGTGACGCTGATCTGGACGACCCGGCCGATCTTGTTGCGGGCCCCCTCGACGACGATCATGGTGCCGTCGTCGAGATAGCCGATTCCCTGGTCGGCCTCTTCGCCCGGCTTGACGATCCGGACGTCCATACCCTCGCCGGGCAGCGCCACGACCTTCAGGGAGTTGGCCATGTCGTTGATGTTGACGACGTCCACGGAGCGGACCTGGGCCACCTTCGTGAGGTTGTAATCCGTGGTCGCCAGTCGTCCATTGCAGCCCTTGGTGAACATGACCAGCTTCTGGTCGACGCCTTTGGCTTCGTCGACCTCCGGGACACTGGTGTCGTCGATCTCGATTTCGATGGCCGGGTCCGACTGCATCTTGTTGAGGATATCGAGGCCGCGGCGGCCGCGGTTGCGTTTGAGCTTGTCGGCCGAGTCGGCGATGAGCTGCAACTCATTGAGGACGAACCGGGGCACCACCAGCGGCGCATCGAACAGTCTGTTCTGGCAGAGGTCGGCCACGCGGCCGTCGATGATCGCAGACGTATCCAGCACGAGGGGCCTGGCGCCCTTGGTCTGCTTGTCGAACTCCACGTAAGGCACCACGAAACGGACGTCGTCCTTGGTCCGCATGACGACGCTGATCGTCAGGTAACAGATACATATACCCAGCATGGTCTTGATGGCCGTCAGCGCATCAGGGGTCAGATTCAGGCCGTAGGAACTGTCGACCATCTGGATAACCGGCGCCAGGGCGCCGCTGATGAGCACCCCCACCAGCAGCCCGAAGAAGACGCCCGCCAGAGCGCTGAGCTTGCGCTTGGGCGTCATCAGGTCCAGCAGAAAGACGAACACGGCCATGCCCATGCCGCCGATGACCACCGCCCACCAACTCGAGGAGTTCTCGGTGCGGGTGAGGGTCAGAGAGCTGGCGTTGACGAAGAGGACCGATACGATGATGACAATGAATATGAAGCGAAAAACCCACAGCAGCATGATTGTAGACCTCCAAGTTATGACGGATGATGATAGTTCTATGAATACGCTGTACTTTGTTTACGGATGGGTATGACCTATGATGCCGGGGATTATACCGCAAGCGCCGCCTTCTTCGCAACCATCGGATGGCGGGGCCGTATTCGCCGGACAGGCAATCCGTTTGACCTCTCGTCATGGGAGTTCATAAGTTGTTATAGAACAAGGACATACCGCCAAGAGAGAGAGGCCCCGCTGCCGCGTGTCTCCATAATGGCACCACGGGCCTGAGTTTGGCCTGCCGCCGGCGACCGGGACCCTCAGAAGTGCCGATACAATTGGCACTATGAAGAAGCCATGGGTATACAAGCGCAAGAACGTCAGAGGCTGGTGGTGCGGCTGGTATGAAGGCGGCAAACGAAGGGCCAAGGCGCTGCCCAGCAAGGCATTGGCCGAGCACTTCCGCCACATCAAGTACACACAGCTCAATTCCGATGTGTTCACGAGCGTGGTCGATTCTGACCGGCAGCAACGACAGGGCTTCGACGTGGCGACATCGAGGCCATACGCATTGGCGATATCCACTTTGATCGCAACACGATCACGACTCGAAATCGCAAAGCCAAGAAGGCGATGGCGGAGCGTCCGATCCCCGACCAGGTCATGACCGAGCTGTCCAATTATGTGGCCACAATCCCCGATGGGCAGGAGCTGCTGTTTGCCGACAGGTTCCCTGAGAAGCGGTGGAACAGGATATGCTGAAGGGCGGGACTGCCCGATCTGAAGTTCCACGACCTGAGGAAGACGCTTGCCTCTCTGCTGGCGCAGCGCGGCGCGTCCACGGCAGTGACCCAAAGGCTCCTGGAGCACTCCAGTGCGAAGCTCACCAATGATGTTTACACCAACGTCGATCCAGCACTGCGGCAGGCCATTGATCTACTGCCCGTGGCGGAGTTGTTCTGAAGGGCGGCCAGGCGGGCTTTAGAGGCTTGAGGGACTCGTGCACGTGGCCACATGCAGGGCCTGACCATAAAGCGACAGGGGCATTTCAGACGGGACCAACGTGCCCGCAAGACCATCGGACAGGGCCCGACGCCCGACCCGATACCGGCCGGCACCATTCCCTGCATCTCGCGCCTCATGGCCCTGGCCGTCCGCCTCGAGCGTCTCATCAAGGCCGGTGAGATTGTTGACCAGGCCAACCTGTCTTGTCCGGGCAGAGTCATCCGGTTGAAGAATGAGCAGACGCTCCTGGGTTTATCACGGATATTCAACCCAATTCTGCGTGGCTGGTACATCTACGATAGGCGATTCCAAGATAACCTTGACAGTGAACGCAGCAACCATGAGAATACAGTTGGCTGGTCAGACGGACGCAAGCCCTGCGACAAGGTCCGAGGTAAGCCCCACGTCGTCATAAATGCTTGACTTGCCGGGGGTGTATGCGACGAAATCCGCAGGTTATCCCCCGTCGATGTTATGGAAACGGTTGACATGAAGGTCTGATTGGAGTAATCTCCCGTGTCGAATCCCCTGCCACGCACAGGAGAACCTGATCGATGCTGAGCCTTTTACGAACAAGCGGGTGCGTAATGCCGGTCCCCAGTCGCTTGGATTCCCCCACAGAGAACTACCTCCGGGCCGGAAACATTGCGGCACGCACGGACGACCTGCTTCCTTGTCTGCTGAAGCTGTTCCTCTTGTTGACCGCGCGGGGCCTGGGGGCAGGCAGGCGAGGATGCCGGGGCGGCCCTCATCGGGCGCGGCCCGCCGAAGCCGTGGAGAGCAGGGACCCGTGGCCGCGGCGCCTCGCGGGACTGGCGGAGCGTGTCGACGGGCGCCACTGTCCAACTTACGACTTCAGGCAAGCTGAACGTGAACGTATCCGGCGCGAGTTGGCCCGTGTAACATCGACGGACATAGCCAATCATGAGTGTCGCCGCGGCGGACGATTGCCGAAACGCTTCAATCCCGGCTGAGTGTCTTCCGATTGATGGGACCGAAGGCGAAAAGCACAGTAGAGGATACTGCAATGGACATGACACGAAAAGAGGCCGTCCGTTCGGTGGCTCTGGTCCTGGCGGGCGTCACCGGCGTAGTGATCCACCGACGGACAGGCGCCGCAGACGATCCTGTTGGCCCGGACACCAGACGAACGCTGAACGTGCTCGAAGGGATCCGCCGGGAGGAGAATGAAGATGTGCTGCTTCGCATGCAGCGCGACCTGAAGAGGGCCATGGCGCGGCAGGTGGAAGAACGCCATTGGATCATGGTGATCGACGTGCGCAAGTGCGTTGGCTGCCATGCCTGCACGATCGGCTGTGTGGCCGAGAACAAGTTGCCTCCGGGAGTGGTCTATCGCCCGGTGGTCACGGAGGAGCGGGGTGAGTTTCCCAACGTCCACATCAAGTTCACGCCTCGCCCCTGCATGCAATGCGACAACCCCTCGTGCACGTCGGTTTGCCCCGTTCGTGCGACGTGGAAACGACCGGACGGCGTGGTTGTCATCGACTACGACAGGTGCATCGGATGCCGGTACTGCCTGACGGCTTGCCCGTATGGGGCACGAACATCGGACTTCGGGGAGTACTACACGAATGGCGCGGCGGCGGGCGCACCGGCAACCGAGGATCGGCCGGTGGAAGGCCCGAACCTGTCGTACGAAACCCGGCCGAATCACGAGTACGCCAAGCACTGGCGCCGCCACGGACATCATTCGCCTATCGGCAACGCCCGAAAATGCCATTTCTGTCTGCATCGCCTCGAAAAGGCTATGTTGCCCATGTGCGTGACGACCTGCATCGGGCGTGCGACCTATTTCGGCGACCGAAACGATCCCGACAGTCTCGTCATGGAATTGATCTCTCGGAACAACTATGAGACGCTTCTGCCCCATAAGGGCACCCGGCCGCAAGTCTTCTACCTGACGTGATTTCAAGGAGACAAGCAATAATGACCGCACTGGCGGATATACTATCGACATCGCTGATGCCTCACAATGATAGTCGCCGGGCGCAGCGAGGCGCCGGCAAGGCGCTCCGGTTGCTCTGGGTCATTTCACTGCTGCTCGGCGGCATCGGTGTCTACCAGCGTTTTACTCGTGGGCACCTGCCCGCCGGTTACGGCTCGTACGTGCCTTGGGGGCTCTGGGTGGCGCTTTACTTCCATGGCGTCGGGATCGCGGGTGGAGTCTTTGTGTTCGGGGCCGGTGGATACGTACTCAACATCCCGGGGTTTCGCGGTGAACGCGGCCTGAGGACGGTGATCGTGCTCAGCGCCGCCACCATTCTACCCGCTTTCCTGGGGATATGGTTTGACCTTGGGCACATGGAGCGAGCGCACTTCATCTTCATCAAACCGTCCTTTGCCAGCATGATGACTTTCAACGCCTGGATGTACGGGGTGTTCCTGGGAGTCGCCGCCATCGCCTTTCTGGTAAGCTATCGAGAGAAGTCCCCGTGGCTCAGGCCACTTTTGTCCCTGGGCGTCGTTCTGTCGATCCTGTTTCCCAGTCAAAGCGGAGCTTTCTTCGGCGTGGTGGATGCCAAGCCCTTCTGGCACAGTCCTTTGCTGCCTATGATGTTCCTGGCCTCAGCCGTAACCGCCGGCGGAGCGCTTCTGCTGTGCGTGCGCTGGCTGTTGGGCAGCGACGACTCGGCCACCGACGACGCCCTGCGCCGTCTGCGACTGGTCACCCTCGGCGGCCTGATCGTCTACTTTGCCATGGAGTTTGCCGAGTTCTCGTTGGCTCTGTGGAATCCCAACGTCCATGCGCCCGCCCTTGAACTGGTGCTATGGGGGCCGTATTGGTGGATGTTTTGGGTCGTCCATTGTGCAATCGGCGGCGTCCTGGCGTTTATACTGCTGGCCGTTCCAAGTCGATCCGCCTGGGTCGCCGGCGCGTTCCTGGTGGCGCTGACCTTCGTTAGTGCGCGTCTCAACGTGCTGGTGCCCGGACAGGCGGTCGGCGAATTGGAAGGTCTCCAGGCGGCTTTTCAGCATCCCCGTCTGAAATACATGTACCATCCCAGTCTGAATGAGTACTTGGTGGGCCTGTTCATGTTGGCCGCCGGGATGACCGTGTTCTATGTCGGATCCAGAATCAACCAGGCGCTGACGGCCTGGCTCTCCACGAGAAAAAGAGACGCATACGATGACAGCGAAACGCAATGAGACGGACGTCGTCCGCCGCAGGTTTCTGGCCGGAGGCGCCCTGTTGGGCGGATTCTTCGCCGGCCCATCAGTTTCCCAGGCCGCCAAGGCGAGCCACGCCGTACTCCGCAGCGCTCGCCCCGATGCCCCCTACGAGCCGGCCGGCGCGGAAAACGTGATTCACAGTTGCTGCCTTCAGTGCAACACCGGCTGCGGCATCAAGTGCAAACTGCAGGACGGTGTGCTCACGAAAATCGATGGCAACCCCTACAGCCCGTGGACGCTCGTGCCCCATCTGAGCGAACAGGTCGGCCTCGAAGAGGCCGTCGCCGTGGACGGCGCGATCTGCCCCAAGGGACAGTCCGGTCTGCAGACGGCGTATGACCCGTACCGCCTTCGCCGGGTGCTTAAGCGCGCGGGGAAGCGCGGCGAGAACAAGTGGGTGGCGATCTCCTTCAAGCAGGCGGTTGACGAGATCTGCGAAGGCGGCAGGCTGTGGGCGACCGTACCCGGCGAAGAAGATCGCATCGTGGAGGGTCTCAAGGACATCATTGCCTTGCGGGATGCGAAGGCATCAAAGGCGATGGCGGCGGATGTAGATATGATTCTTGCGGAGAAGGACGCTCAGAACAAGCAACAACTCGTCGCCGACTTCAAGCGCAGGCACGCGGCGCACCTGGATATGTTGATCGATCCCGACCATCCCGACCTGGGACCGAGAAACAACCAGATCGTGATGGCCTTCGGCCGTCTCAAGGGCGGCCGCAGCGAATTCTACAAACGGTTCGCCGAAGGCCTTGGCTCGGTGAATCTGCACGGCCATACGACCGTATGCCAGGGTTCGCTCTATTTCACCTGCAAGGCGATGAGCGAACAATACGACACCGCCACGGGCCAGTTCGGCGGCGGCGGCAAATTCTACTGGCAGGCCGACACGGAGAACAGCCGGTTCATTCTGTTCGTCGGCGCGAACCTGTTCGAAGCAAACTACGGGCCGCCCAATCGTGCGCCCCGCCTGACCCACAACCTCGTCACAGGCAAGGCGAAGATCGCCTGTGCCGACCCACGGTTCAGCAAGTTGGCCAGTAAATCGTGGCGGTGGCTGCCGCTCAAGCCCGGCACCGACGCCGCGCTGGCGCTGGCGATCATCCGTTGGATGCTTGACAACGAACGGTTCGACAAACGCTTCGTCGCCTGCGCCAACAAAGCGGCCGCCAACGCAATCGGCGAAACCAGTTGGGCCAACGCGACATGGCTGGTCGAGGTCCGGGACGGCAAGCCGGGCAAGTTCGTCCGCGCCCGGGGGGCCGGCCCGGCCGAGAGCCACGAACTGCTGGTAATGGTCGATGGCACGCCGGTGGCGTTCGACCCCAATGACCCGACAAATCCCGTCACGGGTGATCTATACGTGGACACCACGTTGCCCGATGGCACGCGCGTCAAGACCGGCCTGCAACTGCTTAGGGAGCAATCCCACCGCTTCACCGTTGATCAGTGGTGTGCCATCGCCGATGTCAAACCCGAGCACGTGATCGAGGTGGCCCGCGAGCTGACCAGTCACGGCAAACAGGCGGCCGTGGATATCCACCGCGGCCCCGCACAGCATACCAATGGCTTCTACAACGTACTGGCGTGGATGACCCTTAACGTGCTGCTGGGCAACTTCGACCATAAAGGCGGCATGTGCAAGGCCAGCACGTGGGACATCGGCGGCAAGGGCGGCTGGTTCCAGATCAAGGACCAGCCCGGCGCGATCACCTGCTTCGGCATCAACAGCATCCGCCATGGAACCGACTATGAGAGGACCACCCTCTTCAGTGGTTACCCGGCCAGGCGGAACTGGTATCCGCTTTCCTCGGATGTCTACGAAGAGATCATTCCATCGATGGGCGATGCCTATCCCTACCCCGTCAAGGCGTTCTTCCTCTACATGGGCGCGCCGACTTACTCGCTGCCCGCCGGCCACACAAACATCCAGGTCCTCTGCGACCTGGAGAAGGTGCCGTTGTTTGTCGCCAGCGACATCCTCGTCGGCTCCACTTCCATGTACGCCGACTATATCTTCCCCGACACCAGCTACCTTGAACGATGGGAGTTCCAGGGCAGCCACCCGAACCTGACATGGAAGGTCGGCCCGATCCGCCAGCCTGTGATCGCCCCGATTCCGGAGACCTGCCGTGTCTTCGGCGAGGAGCAGCCTATCTGTTTCGAGACGATGCTATTGGGAATCGCCGAGCGGTTGCATCTGCCCGGCTTCGGCGAAAACGCCTTTGGCGAAGATAAGCACCTGCGGCACATGGACGAGTTCATGCTGCGTTGCGTGGGCAACATCGCCTTCGGCGAGAAACCGGACGCTTCGGAGAACCTGCCGGACGCCGACGCCCGCGAGATGGAGTTGTTTATGAAGGCTCGGCGACACCTGCCCGAGAGCGTGTTCGACCCCGACCGCTGGCGACGGATCGTCGGGGACGACCTTTGGCCCAAAGTCGTTTATGCACTGAACCGGGGTGGCCGCTTCGAGGACTACGACCGGGGCTACAAGGGCGACAGACTCGCCCATCCATACGCCAAACAACTGGCGCTCTACCAGGAGAAGACCTCTTCGAAAATCCACAGCGGCACGGGGGAGCCTCACCCCGCCCTGGCGACCTGGATGCCGGTCCGCGACTACCACGGCAACGAGACCGGTCCGTATCGCCAGGGCTACGATCTGGCCATGATCACCCACCGCACCATCGTGCATACCAAGAGCCGAACCATCGCCAACCCGTGGCTCTCGGCGCTGATGCCCGAAAACGCCGTGCAGGTGCACCCGACGGATGCCGTGCGATTGGGACTCACCAACGGTCAGGAAGTCAAGGTTCTCAGCGCCACAAACGCCGTGGGCGAATGGCGGCTGGGCAATGGCAGGACCAAACCGATGATCGGCAAGGTGCAGGTCACCCAGCAGGTCCGCCCCGGCGTCGTCAGCTTCTCACTGGGCTTCGGGCACTGGGCCACCGGCGCATCGGACATGCAGATCGACGGCCACATTATCAAAGGCGAAGCCCGCAGGGCCAGGGGCATCCATGCAAACGCGGCCATGTGGGTAGACCCGGCCCTGAAGAATACCTGCATGATCGACGTCGTCGGCGGCAGCGTCAGCTTCTACGACACGTATGTGCGGCTGGAGCCGGTGGCGGAGACTCACACGGCGCGGATGACGTTACCACGATGAACGACCCCGACGGACGACAGATTGGCTATCTGCGGCTCTCGCTGACCGAGGCCTGCCAGATGCAGTGCGCCTACTGTCGACCCGGCCGGTTGCGGCCCAGTGGGCGCTCCAACCCACTGACGGCCCGCGAGATAGAGTCGGTGGTGCGCCATCTGGCCGCGCGACACGGCGTTCACAAGGTCCGCCTTACCGGCGGCGACCCCACGGCCCGACAGGACCTGGTTGAGATCATCGAGCGAATCGCCGCCGTCGACGGGGTGCGTGATTTGGCACTGACCACCAACGGACTGGTTTTGGATCGCTGTGCGGCCGACTACCGGCGGGCCGGCCTGCATCGAGTCAATATCTCGCTGGATTCGCTGGACCCGGACGTATTTCAGCGGATCACCGGGATCGATGGCCTGGACCGTGTTCTGGGCGGCATCGACGCGGCCGTCGAGGCCGGGCTTCGGCCGATTCGATTGAATACCGTGGCGCTGGCGGGCGAGAACGACGCGGAGCTGCCCGATCTGGTGCGGTTCGCGGCCTCTCGCGGTCTGGAGATTCGTTTCATTGAGTTGATGCCCATGGGACCGCTCCAGGATCGCTGGGCCGAGCGGTATGTGCCCGAGTGGCAGATGCGCCGGCGGATTGACCCGGTGGCCGAGCACTGGCGGCCGCTCGTTGCGGGCCACAGTTCCGCCCGTCGATATGGCCTGCGAATGGACGACGGACAGTTGGCGACCGTCGGCTTCATCTCGCCGATGAGCTGCGGCTTCTGCGCGGCGTGCAACCGATTGCGGCTGGCCGCCGACGGGACGATCTACCCCTGCCTGATGGACCGGCCGCGAGGCTCAATTCTGCCGGCGCTGCGCCCGGTATTCGACGGCGCATTTCTCGATAAGCTGCTTCAAGAAGCCTTGGCCGCCAAAGCTCCCAGGCACCCGGCCGAGGGTATGGCCGTGATGGCCACCGTTGGAGGATAACCATGAATAGAAGACCGGTGGATTCAAACGACAAGGCGCCTCAGACCTTCAAGGACTTCATCGCGAAATTCCCGGAATTGGGCGCTGCCCACGAACAAGTGGCCAACGCAGTGGACAAAGCGGGCCCGCTGGATGCCAAGATCTGTTCGCTGATCAAGATGGGCATCTGTATCGGAGCGGGCCTGGAATCGGCCTTCCGCAGTCACGTCCGACGTGCGATGCAGCACGGCGCGACGCCGCAGGAGATCGAGCAGGCCCTGCTGTTGGCAATGAATACCTTGGGCCTGCCCCGCACGGTCATGGCCTGGCAGTGGGCGTGGCAACAGATTGACCGGGATCGGTCCGACAAAGGCGGCTCCCGGTGAAGATGGGGCAGGGTATCCCGCCGCGATGACTGTGCGCCGTGCTGAACTCGCTGGTGTGTTTGATTCGCCCGCCGCCGCCGTGGCGGCGGTTGTCGAGAGGCTCTTGCCCGTGAGCGATGAGACTGTCGCATTGCACCGGGCGGCCGGCCGCATCCTGGCTGAGCCGGTGCGCACGGACCGCCCCAGCCCGGCGTGCGATGTCAGCGCTATGGACGGCTACGCGGTGCGTCTCGACGACGTGAAGGTGGGGCATTTGCCCGTGGCGGGCGAAGTGTCGGTCGGTCGGTCCCCGCCGCGGATGCCCCGCGGTGCGGCTCTGCGTATCTTCACCGGTGGGCCCGTTCCTGACGATTGTGAGGCAATCATCCCCCGCGAACAGGTCCGCGAACGGCCGGAGGCAATCGACCTGCCGGCGAATCTGTGTGTTGCGCCGGGCCGGCATATCCGCCGCCGGGGCGAGAACGGACAGGCCGGTGAGACTATTGTCGAAGCAGGAACACGCATCACCCCCGCCGTCGTCGCGGCGATGGCGGCGTCCGGCATCCGTGAGCCGGCCGTTCATCGGCAGGTCCGTGTGACCCTCCTGGTCACGGGTAATGAGGTCCATGACGTCGGTGTGCCCGTCAGACCGTGGCAACTGCGCGACAGCAACGGCCCGGCGCTCACCACGATGTTCGCCGGGCTGGCGTGGGTGGTCTGGAATGGCGTTCGGCTTGTGCCCGATGACCGCGGACAGTTGCGAAAGAGCATCGTCATGGCGCTGGCGGAGAGCGATGCGGTGCTTTTGACCGGCGGCGTATCGATGGGCGACTACGACTTCGTTCCCTCCGTTTTGACGGAGGTGGGGTGTCGGATCGTCTTCCACGGACTGCCCATCCGGCCGGGCAAACCTGTACTGGGGGCGATCGGATCGGAGGGGCAGGCGGTGCTTGGCCTGCCGGGCAATCCGGTCCCCGTGATGACCACGGCCAGGCGTATCGCGGTCCCCGTACTTCGCCACGTGGCCGGTTATGCCCGCCATGAGCCGCCGACCACCTGCGCGGCACTGGCCAACGCAGACAACAGAACGCTCGATGTGTATTGGTCGCGACCCGTTCGGCTGGTCGGCCACGGCCAGGTCGGACTGGTGCCCACATGTGGCGCCGGCGATATCATCAGTGCCGCCCGTAGCGATGGATTCGTCGAAATCCCACCGAACCAGGGCGGATCCGGACCCTGGCCTTTCTATCGGTGGAGCGCCGACGACGCGTGAGGGGCTGTCGCATGGGTGTGAACCGCATTCCAGTGTACATTCTGGCGGGGGGCCGCAGTGCTCGCTTCGGCTCCGACAAGGCGCGGGCGGTATTCGGCGGCCGACCGTTGATTCAGCACGTAGCTCACATGCTTGGGTCCGTCGCTTCGAGTATCACTGTCGTGGCCGACCGATGGGGAAAGTACACCGACCTGGGTTTGCGAACGATCTCCGACATAAACCCGGGCTGCGGGCCCCTCGCCGGTCTACAGACGGCGCTGCAGGACCTGCCGAAGGGCTGGTTCCGGCTGCTGCTGTGTCCTTGCGACGCGGTCGAGATTCGTCCTGCGTGGCTTGGCCGGTTGCTCGCAGTTGTGAATACCGATTGTGATGCCGTCGCGTTCCGCGCCGATTACTGGCAGCCCATGCCTGCGCTTTACGTCCGGAGCAGTCTGCCCACCATTGCCGAGCAACTGCAAACCGACGACCGGAGTATGCAGCGTCTGCTGGACCGGCTTCGCGCCATTGCCCTGCCACTGCCCGAAGACTGGCCCGAAGACTGGCAGGTCAACACTCCGGACGACCTTGGGTGGCGCCGGAATCGGCCATAACAGGTCTGTACACAGCCTGCCGTGGATTTGCGGCAATGCCTGAAGTTGGCACGCCCGAACCCACCAGAATGGGCTATCCGCCGGGCTGCCTGTCCGGGGAGGGGGGACCCAGCCTTTGAAGAGGTGGCTACCACAGACCTTTGTCGATCAGCCCCCCGTGAGGCATGGAGGAATTTTTTTTGAAAAATGAACATTTTTTGTTTGCACGGAACATCTGTCGGACGTATAATTCGATATATGACGAATTAACGAATCCAAGGAAAAAAGATGCACAGTATTCTGGCTATCACCAAGGCACTGGCAGACCGCAACCGGGTGCGGATTCTAATGGCACTTCGGGGTGGACCGCTGTGTGTGTGCCAGATCATCGAACTGCTTGGCCTGGCGCCATCGACCGTTTCCAAGCACATGAACATCTTGCGTCAAGCCGGGCTCATCGAAGCCGAGAAGGATGGCCGGTGGGTTCATTACCGGCTTGCAGACGGAGACGGCCATGAGACGGCAAAAGGCGCCATCCAGTGGATTCAAGAACAATTGAACGACGATGCGGAAATACTCCGCGATGCTGACGGACTCCGCGCCATCAGCGAATTGAATCCGCAGGAGTTATGCAGGGTCAAGACCGGTGAGAAGTTGGATATCCTCTTTTTGTGTACGGGCAATTCCTGCAGAAGTCAGATGGCTGAAGGCTGGGCCCGCCACCTCAAGGGCGACATCTTGAGGCCGGAATCAGCCGGCCTTGAGCCGAGAGAACTGGATCCCCGGGCCGTCAAGGTTATGGCCGAGGTCGGGGTGGATATCTCGGGGCACCATGCAAAGCGCCTGGATACCGTAAAGGGCAGAACCTATGATTACGTCGTTACCCTCTGCGACCATGTGAGCCACCGCTGCTTCTTCTTCCCAGGAAAAGAGAAGGTGGCTCATTTCGATTTCGACGACCCCTATACGTTGGCTGTAAACGCCGCCGACGAAGAAGAAACGCTGAGGCATTACCGGCGGG
>DDXG01000114.1:351-13514 GCA_002347125.1 Phycisphaerales bacterium UBA2266 | reverse complement strand
CCGCCGATGCATCAGTGATAACACTTGGAGGATACAATCATGAGCGCTGTACTACTTATACTGCCGGCTCTTCCAGCGATGGCTGTTCTGGACTACTACACCTGGAA
Organism: Phycisphaerales bacterium UBA2266; assembly: GCA_002347125.1. GTDB lineage: Bacteria > Planctomycetota > Phycisphaerae > Sedimentisphaerales > Anaerobacaceae > UBA2266. The sequence goes on along the minus strand of DDXG01000114.1, from coordinate 13,407 downwards.
AGGCGTGGCGTTTCTTATGAACAGGCGCGTCAGCCGAATGGCGCGTCGCAATCCGCACGGCCCCTTCCAGCATGACACGCTACTGAGGCTCTATCTGAGCGCCGGCGTGCTGGTCACGGTAGGGATCCTTCTCGGATTGATCGAAGCTCTCGGTAAAGGCTGACTCGATCACGGGGGCTATCTCCGTGCGGCAGTAGTACAATTGCAGAACAATGAAAGGGCGGTAAGATGAATCGCAAGAAACTGTGGATCATGCTTCCCATGATGACGGGGCGGACCGCGTGGATCGCCGCACTGGCTCTGGCCGTCTGGGCGGGCGGGTGCGGCAAGAGGCCCGACACGGGCGGCTTGGTTGGCGAGGTCAGGTTGGACGGGTCCAGCACCGTCTTTCCCATTTCCGAGGCTGTGGCCGAGGAGTTCCGGAAGACACAACCTGGGGTGAAGGTCACTGTTGGAATCTCCGGAACAGGGGGCGGATTCAAGAGATTCTCTGCTGGCGAGACGGACATATCCAATGCTTCGCGGCCGATCAAGAGCACCGAACAGGAGTCGTGTTTGAAGAACGGCATAGAGTTTATTGAACTGCCGATTGCCTACGACGGCTTGGCCGTATTGGTGAACCCTCAGAATACGTGGGTCGAAAGCATGACGGTGGACGAACTCAAGAGGTTGTGGGAGCCTCAAGCCCAGGGCAAGGTGCTCAGGTGGAGCGACGTTCGGGCGGGCTGGCCGGATGAGGAGATTCATCTCTTCGGGGCGGGCGTGGACAGCGGGACCTACGATTACTTCACGGCGGCGATTGTGGGCACCGAGCACTCCAGCCGCGGTGATTTCACATCCAGCGAGGACGATAATGTCCTTGTCCAGGGCGTTGCAACGGACAAACTGGCCCTGGGATTCATGGGCTATGCTTACTTCGCCGAGAACCGCGACAAGATGAAAGTGGTCCCTATTGACGATGGCAAGGTGGAGAACGGGGATGGCCCGGTAGCCCCATCTCCCGAAACGGTTCAAGATGGAACATACCAGCCCCTCTCAAGACCCATCTTCATCTATGTCCGTAAGAGCGCGCTGGACCGGCCTGAAGTATCGGCCTTCATTGACTTCTACATAGACAACGCCGCGGAACTCGCCACCGAGGTTGGCTATCTTGCATTTCCGGATACGGCCTACACGCTGCTTCGCAACCGTATCAGTCGGCGGGTGACCGGTTCGCAGTTCACAGGGGGCTCGAAAGTCGGTGTAACCATTGAGGAGCTTCTTTCAGAGCACCATTGACGGCCTCGGAGCAACGGAATGACCAGGACGAACGCGAGAGTGGACTATTTCAAGCCCCGGGCTGCTTCCGAACGCATTGTCGGCGCGGCACTATTCGTGTGTGCGGCTGTTTCCGTACTGACGACCGCCGGGATCATTCTGGTGTTGCTGACGGAGACGATCGGTTTCTTCCGCGCCGTATCACTGTGGCAGTTCTTTGGCGATACCGTGTGGACTCCTCTTTTCGCCGAGAAACACTTCGGTATCTGGGCGCTGGTCTGCGGGACTGTTCTGACCAGCGCCATCGCTATTGCCGTCGCATTGCCCCTGGGATTGCTGGCGGCTATCTATCTGAGCGAGTTTGCATCGGAGGCAAAACGCAGGATTCTCAAGCCGTGCCTTGAGATTCTGGCGGGGGTGCCCACGGTTGTCTACGGGTATTTTGCGTTGACGTTCATAACACCCCAGTTGCAGCGATTCGTTCCAGGTTTGGCGGGCTTCAACGCCCTCGGAGCGGGGATCGCCATGGGAATCATGATTCTCCCGGTTATTGCTTCACTCAGCGAAGATGCCATCTACGCCGTACCCGCCAGTCTTCGCGAAGGGGCCTACGCCCTGGGGGCAACCAAGCTGACGACGATCTTCAGGGTGATTATTCCGACGGCTGTCTCCGGCATCGGCGCCTCCGTTATTCTCGGCATCTCCCGCGCCGTCGGTGAGACCATGATCGTTACCATCGCGGCCGGACAGCAGCCGCGTTTCACACTGGATCCGCGAGTCCCCATCGAGACAATGACCGCCTACATCGTACAGGTCAGCCTCGGCGATACGCCGGCGGGCACTCTTGAGTACCGGACGATCTTCGCGGTGGGAATGACGCTATTTGTCTTTACCCTGCTGATGAACCTCCTGTCCCATCGCCTGAGGCAGAAAGCTCTGAAAGGCGCCTGTTTATGACCCCCAAGGGCAGTCCATCACCTGATTTGACGCTGCTTACGGCGACGGCCGTTCCGGATTTCCATGCCACCCCGCACCTGGCGGCCGAAAGGGCCTTCAAAGCCATCTGCCTACTGGCGCTGTTTCTGCCCTTGTTGCTGCTGATCGTTTTGATTGCCGACGTGTTCGTCGATGGTTTCTCGCGGCTCGGTTGGACGTTCCTGACGAGTTATCCATCCCGAAAGCCGGAACTCGCGGGCATATTGCCGGCGCTTGTGGGCAGTGCGTATTTGATGCTGCTGACGATCTTCATAGCCATTCCGCTGGGCGTCGGAGCGGCCGTCTATCTTGAAGAATACGCCTCTCCCGGCCGCCTGACGCACTTCATTGAGATCAACATCAGCAACCTCGCCGGCGTTCCGTCCATCATCTATGGTCTTCTGGGGCTCGGTGTCTTCGTGAGAGTCCTTCAGTTGGGCCGAAGTCTTCTCGCCGGCGCGTTGACCCTTGCACTGATGCTTCTACCCATGGTGATTATGGCGTCGCGCGAGTCTCTGCGCACCGTCCCCCAGTCGTTGCGTGAGGCCTGTTACGCGCTTGGCGCCGACCGCTGGCAGACTATACGGCGGGTGGTGTTGCCCATGAGCCTGCCGGGCATACTCACGGGCACGATACTATCGGTGGCACGCGCCATAGGCGAAACGGCGCCACTGATCACTCTTGGGGCCCTGACATATGTCGCGTTTGTGCCGGATTCGTTGAAAAGCCCCTTTACCGCCTTGCCCATCCAGATATTCAACTGGATATCCAGACCCCAGGCCGGATTTCACGTCAACGCGGCGGCGGGCATCATCGTTCTGCTGGGCATCATGTTCGCCCTGAATAGTCTGGCCATCGGGTTGCGCATTCGCCTGCAGAAAAGGGTCGTATGGTAGACCATAGGTCTATTGGCATGGAGTGACACGGACGATGGAACAGGACTTTTCAAGAGCATCGGTAAGAGAAGGGCCGTTGGGGGTCAATGGGCATGCTACGATGCCAATCAAAGTGTTTGCCGAGAGTCTCAGTGCTTCCTTCGGCTCCACGCCGGCCATCAGATGCATCACCCTTCCGATCGCGCATCGCCAGGTGACCGCCATAATCGGACCCTCGGGCTGTGGCAAATCCACGTTCATCCGGTGTCTGAATCGAATGCACGAGGTTATTCCCGCAGCGACGGTGTCGGGGCGTGTCTTCATAGACGGGCAGGACATATACGCCCCGGGCGTCAACCCCGTCATGGTGCGCAAGAGCATTGGAATGGTCTTTCAGAAGCCCAATCCATTCCCAACCATGTCCATACGTGATAACGTACTTGCGGGTCTGAGACTCCAGCAGATGAAGATAGACCGTCCGATGGATGTGGTTGAGAAGGCGCTGCGACAGGCGGCTTTATGGGAGGAGGTCAAGGACATCCTGGATCGGTCGGGATACTCCCTGTCGGGCGGCCAGCAGCAGCGGTTATGCATCGCCCGCGCATTGGCGCTTGAGCCGGAAATACTGCTGATGGATGAGCCGTGTTCGGCTCTTGACCCCATTGCCACGGCGAAGATTGAAGACCTTATTGACAGTCTGCGCAAGGACTATGCCGTTGTCATTGTCACGCACAATATGCAGCAGGCTATACGAGTCGCCGACTACACGGCGTTTTTCTACCTCGGTGAGTTGGTCGAGTTCAACCGCACCGAGGCCCTTTTCCAGACCCCCGTGGACGCCCGGACCAACGACTATATTACGGGCCGTTTCGGTTGATTATGAGTGAGGCAAATGACGATGCGCCAACACACCGTTCGAGCTTATGAAGAAGAGTTGAACCGGCTTCGCACCCAGCTTCTGGACATGAGCACGGCTGTCGAGCGGATGATCGTCGACAGTATGCGGAGTCTCTCGCAGCACGATGCGGCTCTGGCCGAGGACGTTATCCAAAGAGACCATGAGATCGACCGAATGGAACTGGATACGGACGACCTGTGTATCCGTATCCTGGCCCGTCGCCAGCCAACGGGCTCCGATCTGCGGTTCCTCGTGATGGTCCTGAAAGTGGTGATCGATCTTGAGCGTATTGGCGACCTGTGTGCGGATATCGCCAAGCGAGCGAAGGAGATCGCCGACGGTTTGGCTGCCACGTCTCCCGAGGCGCTGGATGTAATGACGGACAACGTGAGGTCCATGCTCTGCGAGGCCATGGCGGCCTTCTCCGGTTCCGACGTGACCCGGGCCAGAGCGGTCATCGAGCGAGACGTGATCGTCGACACGCACAATGCCGAGGTATTCCGGATGCTGTTGCAGGACATGACGGACCACCCTGCGCACACGCTGTGGGCCACCCGAACCCAGGCTGTCGCCAAGTGTCTCGAACGAATCGGCGATCACACAACCAACATTGCCGAGTTGGCGGTCTACATGATCAGCGGCAAGGACATCCGCCACAGGGCGGTTCAGGGGCCCGAAACAGACGCCGGATACCCCAGGGGAGTTCTCTTCCTCTGCGTGCATAACGCCGCACGCAGCCAGATGGCCGAGGGCCTGGCCAGGAAGCTCCTGCCGGCCCAGGTCAAGGTCTGGAGCGCTGGCTCCGACCCCGCGGCCGAGGTGCATCCCCGCGCTATCGCCGCGATGGCGGACATCGGCATTGACATCTCAGGCCAACACCCCAAACGGCTGACCGACATCCCCCTCAATCAAGTCGACACTATTGTTACTCTGTGCGAAGAAGAGGTCTGTGTTACCCTTCCAGGGATTACTCGCCAGGAGACGTGGGCATTGCCGGACCCGGCCAAGACGCAGGGAACGTCCGAAGATGTTGCCCCGGCATTCGCCCGCATCCGGGACGAGCTGCAGGCCCGAATAAAGCGCGCCCTTATCCCATCGTCGTGAGTATCGGTTACGACCTGTCCTGTCGCCTGTAATCTGCCGGCGCGCCTCGGTCCGGATTCTGAGAATACGTTCTTGTATTATGGCAGGATGAGCATCCGGGTCCGAAGCATCTGATGCGTGTGTTTCCCGCCGATCGACGGTTGAAAGTTCGAATACGTAAGATCATGTCTACAATCGCCTCCATTCTTGCTTCTCGTGCATCAGCCGCTTGCCGCCACAGCTTCGGTTGACCCAACTGCTGCAAGACCGCGGGCCGCCAACGCACTCTTGCGGGTAACACCCATGATGGCACAACGCTTGAGCAGGTCGTCCATACAATGGAAGGTCGGTACGGCCGATCCGACCGGATATGGGTGATGGACCGCGGGATGGCCTCGCAGGAGAATGTCGAGTTCCTGTGGGAAGGCGGGCGTCGGTATGTTATCGGCACCCCCAAAGGGATGCTCAAGCGGTTTGAGAGGCAGCTTCTGGAGGGTCCGTGGCGTCAGATACGGGAGGGGTTGGAGGTCCGGTGTTGTCCGTCGCCCGAAGGCGACGAGACGTTCATTCTGCGGCGAAGCACGGACCGCCGGCTGGAAGAGCAGGCCATGCATGATCGCTTCGAGAGGCGGCCAGTCTGTTCAAGGTCGATGTGGCCGCCGATCCGAGCGAGATTCCGCCACGCCTGTCGCAAATGCGAGCATCCAAATGAGCTCAAGAGAAGGAGAAATCGACTTCCTTATGAGCTCTGATTACGGTAACATCTGCAATTGAAGCAACGGGAACGGTAAGAATGATTGTCGCTCGTCACACCGAGTAGATTATACCCGCGCATGTCAATGGCGCCGAAACGGAGAATTCTGTTTGTGCTGCGTTTTTTTCATCTCATTCCTGGAACTTCTTAACGGTATTACATATATGGACGGTGTTATGGCTGTTGAATCGACTATTGGAGGCTACTGAAATGAACATGCGCCGCGGATTGTTCTTGCTGGCGATGTTGCTGGCGACGGTCACGAATCTCCATGCCGCTGCTGATCCCAATTTCCATGTCTATCTGTGCTTTGGACAGTCGAACATGGACGGTGCGGGAAGGATTGAGGAGCAGGACAGGACCGTGGACGAGCGTTTTCAGGTCCTGGCGACTTTCGACGATCCGAAGGTGAACAGGCAGAAGGGCCGTTGGTATACGGCCGTGCCTCCGTTGTGCCGGCCGACGGGGGGCCTTGGCCCGGCCGACTACTTCGGCAGAACCATGGTGGCCGCCCTTCCGGAAGGTGTCCGAGTGGGTGTCATCAATGTTGCCGTTCCCGGCTGCAAAATCGAGCTGTTTGAGAAGGACACATTCAAGGCGTACATGGCCACGGCTCCGGGGTGGATGATCGGCTTCATCGATGGGTACGCGGGGAATCCCTATCAGTATCTCGTCGACATGGCGAGACTGGCGCAGGCCGATGGCGTAATCAAGGGTATTCTGTTGCATCAGGGGGAGTCAAACCCGAACGACCAGCAGTGGCCCGCCAAGGTGAAAGGGATTTACGACAACCTGATCAAGGACCTGGAGCTCAAGGCCGAGGAAGTTCCGCTGCTGGCCGGTGAGACCGTAAATGCCGACCAGCAAGGCGTTTGCGCGGGCATGAACAGGATCATCGCGGAGTTGCCCAATACGCTGGCCAATTCCTACGTGATTTCGTCGGCCGGTTGCACATCCGGGCGGGACCGTCTGCACTTCGATTCGGCGGGCTACCGAGAATTGGGGAGACGATACGCGGAGAAGATGCTCTCCCTGCCGGGATCCCAAACCGCGACCAACGCCCTTGTGCTTACCGTCCACACGGATCAGACGACCAAGACCATCAGCACCGGCATCTATGGCCAATTCCTCGAGCATATCTTCAACTCGGTTCACGGCGGGCTCTGGGGCGACCAGATCCTTAACGGCACCCTGGAACCGCGTCCCGCCACGCCGAGGCGCCGTGGGCCGGGTCAGGCCAACGCTCCCGCCGCAGCGCCGACCCCTGCGCCCCCGCGGAATTGGGAGTTTGTCGGCGATGTCAACGAGGTCTCCATTGATCGGGACAATCCATTCAATGCGGACGTCTCGGTGCGCATCGCGGCCAAAGCCGGGGGCGATCGGTCCACCGCACCGGGCATCCGACAGCGGAATATCGCTCTTAGACAAGACGAGGAGTATACGCTCTCGTTCTACGCACGAGGCAGCGGCAGCATCGTCGCGACGTTCGTCGATGGCGATACGCCCGTGTATGCCGGCACCTTCACGGGACTGACGGCACAGTGGCGGAAGTTCACCGCCGAATTCACCTCACCTCGCACCGTGGACGCCGCCTCGCTGATCATCAGCTCGCCGTCCCCGGGGCCGGTGAATATTGACCAGATCTCCCTGTTCTCAGCCTCGGCCCTGGCCACCGGTGGCTATCGCCCCGACCTGTTCAAGGCCGTCGCCGACCTTCAACCCGCCTCCATCCGCTGGCCGGGCGGGGGCTTTGCCAACAGATACATCTGGCAGAACGGCATCGGTCCCCGCGAAAAGCGACTTCCGCACCCGATCGAGCAATGGGGCGACCGCGACACCTATCAGTTCGGCACTGACGAATTCATTCAGTTGTGCGAGAAGGTCAAGGCCGAGCCAATTCTGGTGCTGAATACCTCTCGCGGTGTCCAGGACGCCCTGAACTGGCTCGAATACTGCATGGGCGACGAAACCACGGAATACGGCAAGATCCGCGCGGCCAACGGCCGCCCCAGGCCGTATCAACTCAATTACCTCGAGATCGACAACGAGCCCTGGCTCATGATGGACTACTCCAGGTATCTGGACATCGTCAACCGGTTCTGCCCCGCCATCCGGGCCCAATACCCCAACCTCAAACTCTCCGTGGCCGGCAGCTACGGCTACGACACCGGCCCCGGAGAGGGCAACCAGGAAGCCAACCGCAACTGGGATCCTCGCATCATTGAGCAGGCCGGCAAGCTCTTCGATATCCTCTCGCCGCATTACTACAACGGCATCTACTTTGCGGCCGATTACGTCGAGGACCCCTACAAGTATGAGCAATTTCTCAAGGGCCGCGGCGAGATCATCCGCGCGTCCGAGAACCCCAACATCCGGATATACGTCTCCGAGTGGAACCTCACCAACAACCGCTGGGGCAACGACTGGCGAGTCGGCCTCTACGCCGGCGGCATTCTCAACGCCTTCGAGCGCCAGGGCGATATGGTCACCATGTCCTGCCCCGCGCTCTTCTTGCGTAAGCAAGGCGTGACGAGGGATTGGGATAATGCCCTGATCAACTTCGACCAGAAGACCTGGTTCCCGGCGGGCAACTACGTCGTGATGAAACTCTGGCGTGATTCCTTCGCCGCCAATCTGCTCGCCGTGGACGGACCCGATCGTCCTGTCAATTTCGTTGCCACACGTTCGGCTGACATGCAGACCGTATTCTTGAAAGCGGTCAATCCCACCGATACCACCGTTAACGCCGTCATTCGTCTCGACGGCGACTTTGCACCGAGGACCGTGACCATGCAGCTTGTCGCACCCGGCGGCGAGACGGTGAAGAACTCCCTGGAGCAGCCTGATAACATCAAGGTCGTCGCGGGTACCGCCGTCGTCGAAGATCGAACCATCAGATTCGCAATGCCTCCGCTGTCCGTGGGGGTCGTGCGCGTAACGCCCTGATCGGCCGCAACGGCGATCATGCACACGCAGGTGGATGCGCATGTGTGTGCGACATCCGATGTGTCGGCTCCTCCGGCAAGAAACAGAGAATCTCAAGCGGCGGGCGCCGGCCTCACGGCGTGGCCGGTTCATTCTTGCCCATACCCACGTCGAGGATTGCCTGATACGCCGGCTTGGGCTGCAACTGGGCGTCGAACAGCAACGGCCTCTGGCGCGAGCGCCACGACCGCCGGTCGCTGAGACCCCAGAACGTCACACGGGAGATCGTATCTGAGTGCCGTTTGAAGATATCGAACAGTTTCGCGTATACCTCCGCCTGTCTCTGGAACGCCTCGTCCGACACGGTCGCGTCGGCGCCGCCGCGGGTGGGGAAGGCGCCGGTGTTGGTTCCGGTGGCGGTCACATCGAGTTCGCTGATGCTGACTTCCAGCCCCAGCGATTTATAGTTGGAAATCGCCTGTTCGACGTCGGCCAGATTGGTGTCGAGGTGCCAGTGCCCCTGGATACCCACGCCGTTGATCGGCGCGCCCTCAGCGATGAGACGCTTGAGCAGCAGCATCGAACTGGCGTGTTTGCCTTTGTTCTCCACAGCGCCGGACTCAATGCCGTAGTCGTTGTAGTACAGTTGGGCGTTCGGGTCGGCCTCATGAGCCCACTTGAACGCCAGGGTCAGGACCTCCGGTCCGATCAGCGGATACCAACTGGAATTCCGGAGATTCTCCGTCTGGCCGGTGCCGCGGTCAGCGATGGCTTCATTGACCACGTCCCACCCGATGACGCGGCCTTTGTAGTGTCCCACCACAGTCATGATGTGGTCCTTCAGCCTTGCCATGGCCAGCTCGCGTGTAACCGGTTGGCCGTCGGCGCCCGGCTCAAAGAACCACCTGCCCGTCTGCGCATGCCAGAGAAGGGTATGGCCCCAGACCTTGATATTGTTTTCCAGGCACCACTCGACCAGCGCATCGGGGGTCGTCCAACTGTACCTGTTCTCCGAGGGATGGATCGGTTGGGGCTTCATGCAGTTCTCGGGAGTGAGGATGTCGTAGTTGGCCTTGATATTTGCCAGCTCGGCGTCTGAATAACCCCTGAGATCGCCCGCGGCGCCCATGAGGAATTTCCCGGCATACGCGTCCTTAAGCCCCACGGAGGCCGTGGCCACCGCCTCCGACCCCGACGCAGACCGGCTCGTACCTGCCTGCGCCGTCGCCGGGGCATCGCCGTCGTTTCCGGCATATACGGTTGCCGTCAGTATCGCACTTGCCATCAAGGCCCGTATGAGATGTCTATTCATCATGCTTCTTCCTTTCGATAGGCATTTCCAAAGTGCTCTGCGGCCTGTAACATCACAGGTCGCTGTTTCGTAATCGCGCAGAGACGGCCGCATACTTCATCATCATTGCCTGTCAGGGCTGCTCTGCGCCCCCCACGTTCACGGCAAACCCGGTCAACGGCTTGTCCTCCCGGTCGAGAAACCTCGCGCAGAAATCGGTGGCGCCGCCGCCGTTGACGACGGCGCAACGCAACACGTTTGGCCCCTTCCTGAGCGTCAGACGTTTCGATACCCCATCGTCAATAACCGTCTGACGGTCCCCGTAGATGCCGACAACTTCCTCGCCGTTAACCCACCAGACCGATGCCGCGTTGGACCCGACGGCTAAACGCACGTCAGGCATTTCCTGCGGAAAGTCGACGATGGTAACGGCCCAAAACAGCACGTTGGAGGTAGGCTTGCCGAGACCGTAGGCGAAGTAGTAGAGGTTGAAGTTGTAGTCGTTCGTGTCGACGGCGTGCCACGTGAATTCCCTTCCGTCGATCATCACCTTGTCGCCATCGTGCGGTATCACGGTGAATTGACCGGGAAAGTACTGCCGTTTGACGGCCCCCTGGACGGCGCTGTCGGTCAGTCCATTGACGCCGATCGGTTCGAGCACGACCCAATGCTGCAAGAAGCCATCAGCACTGGGAGTCCTTACCCCGGGCGCGGCCGGAGTGAGCGATGATGCGCAGCCGGCTACGCCGGACATGACCAGAAATGCCGGTCCCAACAGGATGATGAACATAGACGTCTTATGGATACTGCGAGGCAGAACCATGGGAAACCCCTTGCCTGATTCATGATTTGGAGAGACTGATTGCCAATCCTCCAGGGATTGTCAGGGCGTTTTCAGGAGCCATCGCTGCTTGTCGCCGGCGGGATCGTATCGAGCGAGCGTTGCGAAACTGCTGCCGACGGCCGAAAGGGCCAGTGGTTCCTCGGTATTCGAGGCCAGCGTGGGCATGATGCGCCAGGTGCCGTCGGCAAGCTGGTCCAGACACCAGAGTTGCTCGAATCCGCCTGTAAAGGCAGGCAGGACCACAAGTTCGCCGTTCTGTTCGACGGCCAGCGTGCGATCCGTGCCGGCAACGGTGATTTTGAAGAACGCCGAGCCGAGGAAGCCGCCGGCATCGGAGACAGGCGTGAGCGTCCATTTCTGCTGGGCCTGGCATAGGTAGTTGGCCATTCGCACTCCCACCTCGCCGGAGGGCCAGTTCTTCGAGACCTCCGCAACATCCTGCGGGGGTATCACACCGTCGCGTCCACCGAATACACCACCGGCCCCGCCCCGAGCACCCCTGCTCAGTCTGCCGCCGACCGGTACGCCCTCCACGGCCAGCTCAAGGTTCGTACCGGTACGCACGGATTGGATTTGATGCGTTCCCGCCGTGGCGTTCTCACCGGCGATGGGCCAGCCGTCCGTCCACAGCAGTGGGCGGATATCGAGCACGCTGGCGCCACCTCTGTCGAGGTCCGCTTCATAATGGCAGGAGAACTTCTGGACGCCGTCGCCCAGTTGGATCAGGCCGAAATGGCCGGGGCCGATCACGCGACCGCCGGACCCGACGAAGAGCTTACCGCCGCCTTGGAGCATATCGATGCCCATGTGGTCGATGAAGGGGCCGGTTACTCTCCTGGCCCGGCCCACACGAATGTTGTAGCCGGAGTCGGCACCCCGGCAGCAACTGCCGTGGGTGGCCAGCAGGTAGTACCAGCCGTCGCGATAGATCAGGGTCGAAGCTTCACAGTTGATCGCGATGTTCACGGGTTTGTCGTTCGGGTCGATGCGCTGGCCGGTGTTGACGTCGAGTTCAACCAGGCGGATATAACCGAAATAGGACCCGTAGACCAGCCACAACCTCCCGTCGGTGGGGTCGAGAAAGACGCCTGGATCGATGGCGTTGCAGAACTCGATACCATCGGACGAGGCAACGACCCCGCCCTCCTCCCATTTGTAGTCGGGGGAATTGGGATCGAGGGTCTTGTTCGATACCATGTTGATGGCAGCTTTGGGCTGGCCCCCGATGTTGGCGGCAACGTAGAGGCGGTAGCGATCGCCAAGGTAAATGATATCGGGGGCCATTCCGCGACGCGAAGGCGCTACCCCACGACGCCAGGTCCAGCCGTCGTCGGAGACCAGGCAGCTACCGCCCGTGCCATAGGTGTAATACCTGCCATCGCACTGAACGATAGTAGACGGATCATGAATCTGGACATGCCCGTCAAGGCCAAACACCGGGGAAACACAGATAGCGACAAGTCCCATGAGCAGCATGGCATACCCGTCGGAAAGGAGCAGACGAGCAGCGAACAGGCGGTACCCGGTATCTGGGATTGACCAGGCGTAATGGATCGGGCGCATGGTGGGTCCTTTCAGTCATGCATGGCCGCAAGCCAATACCATCCAATACCGGACCATGAGAGAACGCATCCTACTCGGCGAAGATTTCGATGCCGTTGATGGCCGGGTTCTCTATGTACGGCGTGAAGGTGATTCTCAGCTTGCCGTCGGTTACCGCCACGCCCTTGTATTCGCGCCGGATCGCCTTGTACGGCCCGCCCGCCTCCTTCCAGAGGTCAAAGTCCTTCTCCGGCTGCTGCCCCTGCACGGCAAATGAGTACACCCGCTGGCCGACGCCGGTGATGCCCGTGAAGCACTCGGCGAAATGCAGGCGAACGGTGTACTTGCCGTTGGGCAGATTGAACTCGTAGGCGCTCATGCTGTAGCGCTCCGTGCGGAATATCTGCGGGAACGCCACATTGGGAACCTCGAACTCCTCAGCGCGTTCGACGGTCATGCCGTCGGGCGGGCTCAGCGATGCACCGGAGGCCTTGACCTCATCGGGCAGCCAGAGGTTGCCGTCCTTGTCGGTGTAGGGCTGGTACGCCCCGCACGCCACGCGAATCACCAGCTTGCCGGTGGGCGCAGCCGTCGGAGTCGTGGGCACTGTCG
>DDXG01000114.1:0-240 GCA_002347125.1 Phycisphaerales bacterium UBA2266 | reverse complement strand
GTCGCTTATTTCGGATGGAGAGATGCTCCCTCCGCTGAATATGCCGATATGGGAGAACTTGTCCAGGTTGGCCATGGTGATGGTGCGGGTCTGCATGCCACCCATGGAGAGGCCGGCCATAGCCCGATGCGGCTGATCGGTCAGAGTTCGGTAGTTGGATTCAATGTAGGGGATCAGGTCGTCGATGAGAATCCGCTCGAATTGCCCGGCGAAATTGAAACCGCCGACGCCACCTGCCGG
>DDXG01000022.1:13496-43483 GCA_002347125.1 Phycisphaerales bacterium UBA2266 | reverse complement strand
GTGGTCGCGGCCGACGATCAGGTGGGTGCAGCCGTAGTTCTTGCGGATAATGGCGTGCCAGAGGGCCTCGCGCGGGCCGCCCATTCGCATGGCCAGCGGCAGCAGACTCAGCATGGCGGTGTTCTTCGGGTAATGTCCAAGCACGGCCTGGTAGCATCGGACGCGGGTGTAATGATCGACGTCGCCGGGCTTGGTCATGCCGACAACGGGGTGAATCAGGAGATTAGCCTGCTGATCGGCGGCGGCGCGGAACGTAAGCTCCTGGTGGGCGCGGTGCATGGGATTGCGGGTCTGGAAGGCGACGACCTTGCGCCAGCCGAGGGCGGCGAACCTCTCTCGCAACTGCGCGGGGGTGGTTCGAAGCTCGACGAAGTCATAGTGGTGCGGCAGGCTGACGCCCTCGATGCGTCCGCCGACACAGTGGGAGTGGGCGTTTCGCATGAGGTAGCGGACGGCCGGGTGCGCTTCGCTGGTCGTCCCAAAGACCTGCCGGGCCTTGGCGGCCTTGTCGGGCTGCCAGATGTCCTTGACGTGCAGGGCCGCCAGCATCGTGCCTTCGAGGTCGCGCAGGGCAAGGATACCGCCCGGTTTGAGCGTCTTGGCGAGGTCCTCCGGGATGTCCAGGGTGATGGGGATGGGCCAGAATACGCCGCTGGTCAGGCGCATTTCGGAGCAGACCTTGTCGTAGTCGGCCTTGACCATGAAACCCTCCAGCGGGCTGAAACCGCCGTTCATGAGCAGTTCCAGGTCGCATATCTGCCTGGGCGTCAGGTCCCAGGAGGGCCATTCCCTCGACAGGGTCTTCATTTCGGCGGCCCGTTCGGGGCTTGCCAGCAGATTCACCAATGCCCCTCCGTGGGGCTCGATCAGATGCTCTTGCATGAACAACTTCTCCTTCTTAAGTGCTCTTTCGCCTTTCTTGACGGCCCGCCGCTGGTGAGCCTGGCTGGATACGCAAGGGCTCGGCCTACGGGGCGTCTTGACCCGGTCGGCGGTCACACCGCTAACACAACGGCGCGCAACCACCGCAATTCGATAAACGAAGAATTGTAATTGCGACGGCCATGAAATGCCAGCGTATTGTACGATTTTTGGCCTGTCGGCGTGAGAAACGGCGCTGTTTAGCGTAATTCTGTTGCATTTGCCTGGTCCACACGCTAAAGTATCGCGCGTTCGCCGCCTCAAGCGGTACGGGCAGGTAGCTCAGTTGGTAGAGCAACGGACTGAAAATCCGTGTGTCGCCGGTTCAAATCCGGCTCTGCCCATTGACGTAAGTCTATGGCTAGCAATCACTTATGATTGTCAGTCCTCTTGCTGTGTCACACTGAAATGCCGATTTGCGTCAGTTTTGCGTCAGCCGCATTTGGGCGCCTCCAAGAGTTCGTTGCACACCCGCTGGGCGGATTATGGAGCCGCTTTGATTCGGTTCTAACTCCACACCCGCTGGTTCCCTAGACTGTGAGTGATACCCGGCCCTGTTCTCTCATGGCCCGAACAGCCCACCGGGCTGAGTCAATGCCACATGATCCCACTCTGGCAACATGGTCAAGAGAGCACACCACATGGAATCCCGGCCTAGTCCCGCGCCGCCTGTCGCGTGGCGATGGGGACATAGCCTATCTCCAGGCCCGGCGGCGGTGTCACAATCAAGGCAGGGTCGATATCAGCCAGCTTTCCAATCGTGGGGGGCGCCAGGTAGTCCCGGTTTTTCGTCCAGTTCTGGTGGAGTTTCTCCACCCGTGCCTGCAGGCTCTCCCGCTCCTTGTCCGTCAAATCGGCGTTGAGCAATGCGGGCTGATCGGCAAATCGATACCAGTAGTACGTCACCACGCTGCCGTCCCCCGGATGAGCCTCGAAGGGGCCCGCCACCGGCCCGGGTTTCTTCCAACAACTGTCCGGGTCACCGGGAGTGACGTAGGGCTCGGACGATTCCTCTGAGGGCCGACCGAAGCGAACCTCAGCCAAGCCCGTTTCCACCGGGACATCTTTGGGCGGCACCGGGACCCACTGCGCCTTCTTGCCCTCCTCACCGACCAAACGATAGTACTCCGGGAGACACACCAGCGGGCCATTCTTCGTATCCTTCTTCTTGACAAACTGGTCGTCCCACCGATATCCGAAGCTGCTGGGATCCGGCGCTGTGGGAGTCGCAAAAGAACTCCAGGCAATAGGCGCTCTTTCTTCCCGGGGGACAGAGGGCGTGTAGATTCTCCACGTGGCCCCTCCTCGTCCGGGGAAGCTGTGCAAAGCCGCCCCGGCCGGGTCGATGGCCCCGCTTGCCGGGGGCCCGCCTTGGAACCAGGCCTCCACGGCGTCCCAGAGGGCCTTCTTGTTGTAGCTGGTTACGCGGTGCACAACCACTGAATCGCCCTGCGGCCCCCGGGGAAACGACGTCGGGGCGACCCTCGCGTAGGTATGACCCTTGGTGTCAACGGACTGGACGCTGGGAATATACTGGGTCTCCATCTGCAACGCTCTGTTGGGCTGGGAGGGGCGGCTGTCCAGAAACATGCCGGCCAGGTTTGGGTCATCCACGGTTACAGACGACCAGAAGTAGGGCGTAAAAAACGCTACCGGCCCCTTGAAGTTGCCGGTGTTCAGGAACAAGGTCCAGCAGTTGTTTCCGGTGGGAACACCCTTGCCCGCAGTCGTCGATTTGGCCTCGGTCAACGGAAGCGGCAGGTACCCATAGCCGAACAGTTCACCGCAGGTGCCCTGTTTCAGATTCAGCCCGTCAGGGGGCCAGACTACCCAGGGACTGAGCTGCGCCACACCGTACTTGCCATTCGGCTCGTCCCAGTCTCTTCCTTTGCCGGCCCCGGGGCCATTGGCCCATGCACAGAAGTTCAGGGCGACGCCGCCCATGATGAACTTCGGCGTTTCCGTGGCAAAACGAGTGTCCCGCCACCAGCCC
This sequence comes from Phycisphaerales bacterium UBA2266, assembly GCA_002347125.1. GTDB lineage: Bacteria > Planctomycetota > Phycisphaerae > Sedimentisphaerales > Anaerobacaceae > UBA2266. The sequence goes on along the minus strand of DDXG01000022.1, from coordinate 40,569 downwards.
AGGCCACCTTCGATATCGGAATAGAGCTTGTCGGCAGGCTTGGGGTCGTCGTACTGAGCGTGCATCCAGGTGCCGGGCAGGCCCGTTTGAAAACGACTCCCCGGATATTCCTCCAACAACGGCCAGGCGGCCACGTACATCGAGAATCCGCCATTGTATGTCTCTTCGACTCGCTCGTTGGGAATGAGCAGGTATCCGGCCATCTCTCCTTGCTCAATCTGACGGGCCCCCGCGTTCACGGTCGCAAGCAGCAAGACGAACAGAAGGGCCGCAGAAAAGGTGAACAGTGTACCTGGCGTGTTCTTCGGCATGGCAGAATCTCCTGAAACGGATACGGAGCACGGTCTTGGTCCGGCGCCCTGCGCCACGAGACTGCTGATTAGCCTGCGGTCACTGGGCCGCAGTCAATTTGACCCAGCGTAGGTTGACCGCCTTCCAGCTTTGGCCGTCGCGGGACCTGACCTTGAGGACCTGCTGGCCGGGTTGCTCGATGCGAAACCGGCCGAGATCCAACGTGCGGAAATCCGCCCAACCGCTGGTCTGGGGCGGCCGGCCGGCCAACTGTTGTCCCGCCAGCTCAGCCACAAATTCGGCGCCGGCATGGACCGTAGCACAGCTCGCGCTGACCGTGAACACCCCCGGCCGATCGAATTTGATCGTCCAGGACACCCACTCGTCAGCCCGGTCCCAGAATCCCACATTCGGCTGGCCGCCCTGGTTCTCCATCTGGAGCTGGTCGCCATGCAGTTCGGCATCGGCCGCACCGAGCGTGAAACCGCCCTGGGCGTCGGGTGAGATCACGACCACGGCCACGGGAACTGGCGCCGGCTGCAGGTTCCTGCCCGTGATCTCCAGGGCGCAGGTGTAGGGCGAAATCGGTTGGGCTGGGACGGTCACAATGAGGCCTTCGTCGCTTTGCCGCCACTCAACGCTGCCATTGTAGCCCAGCAGACGCACCGCCGTAACCGGACCGGCCGCCGCAGCCAGCGAACGAACCTGCAGCCTCCCGTCCGCCGGCCAGCCCAGGGCGATGGCGTACAGAGACTGACCTTTGGTGGTGAACCGGATATCTGTTGCGCTGTAGTTGAAATCCTCCTTGAAACTCCCCCCCCGATAGCGCACGCCTCCTTCACCGTAGACCAGCCACGGCCTGGTGCCGTAGATGGCTTCGCCGTGCACTTGGATCCACGCGGCAAGGTCTTCGAGTTGTTGCTCGACTTGCGGGTCGAGAGAACCATCCGGGCGCTGGACGATGTTCAACAGCAGGTTGCCGTTCTTGCTGACAATGTCCACCAGCATATGGATGGTCCAACTAACCGGCCGAAATGTCCAGTGCTTGTTGTAGTACCAATCGCCGATCGACGTATCAGTCTGCCACGGATCGGGGTTAATCCCGGGCATCACACCGCGTTCCAGATCCTCGACCCAGCGTCCATCGGAACGCTGCTTGCAGGTGTAGACCACATCCACCTGACCGCCGCGGTCTGCGGCATCGCGGTTGTAGAGATGAGCGATCAGGCTGAGCCCCACGGTATTCCCAAAGGGCACGCCCCCGTCCGTATAGAGCAGGTCGGGCCGGTAATTGTCGACCAGCTCCTTGATGCGGTCGAACCATTGCTGCTGCCAGCGGGGGTTGTTGCTGTACCAGCCAGTGTCGCCCGCCTCGGCCGGGAAGTGATACAGGTCTTCGTACTGCGGGTCTGCCCCATCATAGGGAACGCCCGCTTTGGGACCAGCCTTATCCGAGCCGTGACTGGGCTGGAACCAGGTGAAGCTGGCGCCCAGGTGTTCGGAGACGCCGAAGCGAAGGCCGTACTTGCGCGCTGCTTTCTGCCAGTCTCCAACGACGTCGCGCTGTGGACCCATGTTCACCGCGTTCCACTTGTGCAGCCTGGAATTCCACAGGTAGAAGTTGTCGTGATGCGAACCCATGCTGACGAAGTAACGGGCGCCGGCCTTCTTGTACAAGGCCATAAGGCGGTCGGGGTCCCACTTTTCGGCCTTCCACAACTGGATGATCTCGCGGTATCCGTGCTCCGAGGGGTGGCCATAAGTGGCCAGGTGGTGTTCGTACTGACGATGGCCCTGAACGTACATGTGCTTGGCGTACCAGTCGCCCTCCATCGGTACGGCCTGCGGCCCCCAATGGGCCCATATCCCGAACTTCGCGTCGCGGAACCAGTCCGGGCACTTGTATTGTCGCAGCGATTCCATATCCGGCTGGAAGGGTCCGCCGTTGATGGGCAGGTCGGACGACGAAGCCAGAGCCCCGCCCGCGATTGACAAGAGGGCGACGGCGATCTTGATTGACATATCTGCATTTCTCCTTTCAGCACAGTCCACGCCACTATACATGGCTCCGGCGGTATCCGACGCCCCCAATCTGGGCCGGTGTCGGGTGAACCGGGGCGTCCGGCCGAAGCAGGGCAACCACGCAACAGACAGCATATCGAATCGTGGACATATCCGTTTAACGGGTTGACTGCCTGACGCGGTCAGGCATACGAACATCATTGCATATTACCCACTCAAGCCCACAGTCTTCAAGGTTCTTTTGCCGATGCAGGGCTCATGTCTGTCGGTCCTGCCGGCCGGCCGAACGGACGGTGCTGCTGCCGATAATCGGTTACGTTCTTCCCACGTCTTATGCCCGAAGATCAGCTCAAGGACCTCGATTCCAGCCCCGCCACAAGCCCGCAGAACACCCTCGCTGGTCATGACGCCGCACGCCCGCGAACAAAGAAGAAGCCCCTGGGTTGCGGAGGGAGGGAGAGAGGAAAAGCGAGATAGCCCAGGGGCTTGTAAGTCTACTATCGTGAGTACGCGGGCCGATGTCAAGGGCCATGTGCGATAGGTCGTTAGGGCGATGGCACACCGGAGAATACGGGGCAACGGCCGGGGTGTTGGGATCGAGCAGGCGAGTCTGGAGCCGGCCGCAGCTTGGGGCGGCCGTTGCGGGGGTGCGGCTGATGTCGTACCAATACCTTGAACTGCTGAAGTGTAGTAGACGCCTCGCGGAGTGCCACTTCATTGCACATGCCGTTCCGTTGTCACCGTTCGTAGTGCAGCGTCCTGTCGGCAGCCAGATCGTCGAAGTCCTCCGGCGACAGCTCGGGTGTCGCCGGTGTTTGACCTACCCCGACCAGTCCGATGGGATGGTACCCGCCCATGGAATAGTTCTCAATAGCAAACCGCACGACAGGCCTCATCCCGGCCGGGTCGAGGATCGCCAGTGACAGGATGCATTGATTCGGCAGCGATTTGCCTTCAAGATTGAAGGTGCCGCTGACTTGACAAACCTCAGGCTTAATCTCATATGCCTGCTTATCCGCATTCCATTTATCGCCCGGCAGCCATTCGCGAATATCAACATTCTCGAATTCGTGTCTCCACGCCATGAGCTTCGTATCGGGCGCCAGCAGGTTCAGCACGACGGGCCAGTTGTAGTAGAAAGGAGCCGAGCCCGTATTGCGCACGGTGAACGTCACGGCAAAATCCTCATCTGGAGACACTTTAGCCGGGTATCGGACTTCGTCGATTACAAAGCGATAACCGAAGGCCTTTTGCGCCTCTTCGGCCCCACCCCGCACCTTCGCATCGCTTGCGTCGTAATTTGCCACCCATCCCAGCCCGCTGCAATGCAGCTCGCGAATCACATTGATAAGCCAGTTGCGATGCACCGGGTCGCTGAGCGTATCGTTGGGACTGCTGCCGGGCTGCTCCTGATACCGCCCCCAGTCATACGCAACCTCCCCCTCGATAGGCCGTATCTTCCATCGCCCCGTTCGCTCGTTAAGCTCAGCTATCCCCTTGCCGTGCGTATTGTACTGTTGGATATGGGCCCACGAATCCCAGTGAATCCCGAACTCGTAACCCCCAAACTCCCACGGATGACGCACCACAACCTGCTTGTGCTTGAACGCTTCCGCACAGGCGTCGCCGAGTATCTTCTGCATCCGCGCATCGGGAGAGGGATTGTGATGCTCGCCCCAGAATCCGATTATCCCCAACTGTACCCAGGCGACCCGCGGGTCCTCGTCCCAGCACTGGCCTAATCTGCCAATCAGCCGCTGTACCCGCTGGACAAACTGCTCGCTGCTGTAGTCGCCGGTCTTCATATCCGCCGGCCAGTATTCGTTGCCAGTCTTCTTGTCCCAGTCGAGATACACCCGCGGGATGACCTTGATATTGTGCTTCTCGACGTCCCTCCATCTGTTGTTGCAGACCTCTCTAATCCTGTCGATTCCGTCACTTTCGTCATTCTCCAAGTCGTTCCACTTCAGATAGCAGCGTGTGATGGTGGCGTACTCATGCTTGAAAGCACGCGGATTGGTATCCGGCCGAAATCCTTTAAGCGGATTCCGAAACGCACCTCGATACTCCCGCGGACGGATCACAACCTCATCGACCCCCAATGCGACTCTCCAACACGTCAGCAGAACCAGGCAAACAACCGGCCAAGACGCAAACCAAACCGAATACTTCATCGAAACGCTCCTTCTTCTTAGGGCTCCTCACACAAAACGGTGCATGAAATACTGAAGTAGCATGTTCTAACTCAGGGTCTTATAAGGAGTTACGATAAAAAGAACCCTGGAGGATAGCACATGCTGGCCAGAAGTATAGTCCGACCGAGGCTGGGCGTCAAATCCCACAAGATCGTTTGGATCGTTGAACAGGTTGAAGGGCTCGGTGTGTTCGCCGGTCCATCTCTTCCATGATGAGCATCCGGCCCATCGCGACAATTCCGGAAGCCTCCATGCGGGCCTTGAGTTCCGGCGATTCGAGGACGGCCGTCACTTGATCTGCGTCTTCTTGCACCGAGATGACCGTAACGGCGTTGGGATGGCCCGCCTCGCGGAGCACCTGAAGCGACACCTCGCCAGCGGCCTTGCGCTTTTTGATACTGGCACCATATCCGTGTTTCCACTGGCCGTAATCCTTCACCTTGAAACCGACATGCATGTGTGTGACCGTCAGATTTGGCTCCTTCAGTTCTTGCACGGTTGCCTGTTGGGACGCTCGGTCTGCCTTATTGCAACATACACGGGTGGGCCCCTTCTTAGCAGGGAGAGTCTCCGGCCACGTTGGCCGCCTGGATGTGTATCTCTGCGGCCAGGGAAGGTGGGTGAGATGGCGGATACGAGCCTACGGACGATGCTGCTGGAGTTCGTTGACGGCAACGGCGCCAGCCATACACGGGAATTGCATATCGAGGTGCTGCGGCACAGGCCGGGCACGCCCGAGCACACGATACGGGCGCGATTGTCCGAGGCGGTGGAGGATGGACTACTGGACCGATTGGGCGACGGGTTCTACAACATCTATGCCGAGGATGAGCAGATGATCTCTGTTGTGTTGTACCCTCAACGATGCTCGGCCTTCGGCTCGGCTGCGCACAGGGGCAACTGTGATGGGCGGCTTATCAAGAACCTGGTTCTTCGGTATAGGGCACGAAGCGTAGGGCTGTCACATTGGGTTGCTGACGTGCTACGGCAATAACCTGCGCGAGAATGTGTGCGTCACGGCATCGATGGACCTGAGATATGTACAGGCAATGCGTGTGTCACCATTTCGGCGACGGCGTCAGTTATCGAGAATCTCTTCGGCGCGTCCTTCATCGACTTCCATGATATAGCGCAAGCCGGTCACCACAGCGGCTTCCGGCGTGAGCGCGGCTATATCGTCGCTCGATACGTGCTCCAGCGAGAACTTCCTGCAGCCGGCCATCAGTTGACGCAGCCCCTGGGCCAGCCGCTCATAGTATGTATACAGACCGATAGCCCCCGTCGGGATCTTGTCAAACTCACCGTTGCCGAACTCCCTGCGCAGCTCGGCGGCTGTGACGAATATCTCCTCTCGGGTCGAGCCGAACCGCTCTACATAGACCGGCAGTTGATGCGCTTCGATCGCCCGGCCGATGGTCTTGCCGACCATGGCCGCCGCGATGGGCCCTCGGGCCATGCCGATCAGCTTGACGTAGGGCGCCCCAAGAGCCAGTCCCTTGAATATGAGGTCTTCAAAGGTGAATCCGCCTCCGACGGCAATCGCCGGCAGGTATCGGTTCCTGTCCGCGAGCCGCTTGGCGTATCGGTGGAGCAGGGAATGCAGGTACACCGGCGGCACACCCCACTCATTCATCATCCGCCAAGGGCTCATTCCGGTCCCGCCGGAGGCCCCATCGACGGTCAGCAGGTCGAGCTTGTACTTGGAAGCGAAGCCCAGGGCACGGGCCAAGTCGGCCGGCCGATAGGCTCCGAACGTCCCCGAACAGGTCAACGTGTCGGTGGCCCAGAACCTCCATCAGGACGATGGCCGGGTCGCCCCCATGAGCACGGGCAAGGCCCGCGGCAGGGGCTTCCATGACGGCCGACCCGACGCGAGCACCGAGGCCATCGACCGCGGCCTCAATGCAGAGGAACAGTGGCGCCGGGCGATCGAACTGGACGGGCCCTTTGTGATGGTCACCGGCTGGAACGAGTGGGTGGCCGGGCGGTTTGAGGCCGAGGGCATGCCCGTGATGTTCGTCGACCAGTTTGACCGGCGCTTCAGCCGCGACATCGAGCCGATGGCCGGCGGGCACGCGGACAACTACTACTGGCAACTGGCGGCCAACATCCGACGCTACAAGGGTACGCCGCCTGTCCCGGCCGCGAGTCCGGCCAAGACCCTCCGTATCGACGGCGGCTTCGAGCAATGGCTCGACGTCCTGCCGGAATACCGCGACCATCAGGGCGAGACCCTGCCGCGAGACCATGCCGGTGTGGGCAGGACGCACTACGCCAGCCACAGCGGCCGCAACGACCTGATTGCCATGAAGGTCGCCCGCGACAGCGAGTACGTGTACTTCTACGCCCGGTGCCGCGAGCCCATAACCCCCTGGAACGACCCCAACTGGATGATGCTGCTGATCGACCGCGGCCAGGACACGGCGACCGGCTGGGAGGGCTTTGACTACATACTGAATCGCCGCGGGTTGAGCCCCGACAGGACCTTGATTGAGAAACATGCCGGCGGTTGGACCTGGGAGAGGGTCGGCGAGGCGGCTTATTGCGCAGTGGGCGAACAGTTGCAGATCGCCGTACCGCGCCGGGCCCTGGGGCTGGATAACGGCACGGACGCGGTCTCGCTCGATTTCAAATGGGTCGACAATTGGCGCCGGCCGGGCGACATCATGGATTTCTACATCAGCGGGGATGTGGCGCCGGAAGGCCGCTTCAAGTATCGCTACACGGCCGAACCGGCCCGATGAGAACATTCTGGCCTATCGAATCTGCAGGCACAGCATGGTCACATCGTCCACCTCGCCGGCGGCGACCTGGCGGCTCTCGACCATCGAGGTGACGGCGCCGCTGAATTGCTCGATGGGCAGGTTCAAAACGTCAAGGAACTCCCTGTTGAACTGGAAGCCCCGCGCATCGTCAAAATGGCCGATGAACGGCTCGGCTCCATCCGAATACAGCAGCAACCGGTCGCCCCGCTGGAGCTGCACCGTCTCCTGGCTGAACTGCGCCTGATCGAAGACCCCCAGCAGCGACCCGCGCCCCTCAAGTTGCACAGGTTCGCAGCCCGGACGGATCAGGACCGGATAGGGGTGGCCCGCGCGGGTGAATGTCAGCTCGAGCGTGCGGGTGTTCAGCAGGCAATAGCAGCACGTGGCGAACTGATAGCCGCTGAGTTTCTGGCTGGTCATGCGCCGGTTGAGATTCCCGATCACCTCCAGGGGGGGGAATATGTGATAGTCGTTGCCCCGGGTCTCGCGCATGACCAGGGCCTGCTTGACAAAGATCGTCAACAGGGCGGCCGGCATGGCATGGCCCACGGCATCAGCGATGTAGAAACCGACATGGTTCTCATCGACGCGCACGGCGTCGTAGATATCCCCGGAGACCCACTCAGCTGGCATGAACACCGCCGCCCAGGCCAGGTCGTCGCTATTGGGCAACTGCGACGGCAGGAAATCCCGCTGCACGAGTCCCGCCATGCGGAGTTGTTCGACCAGGTTGTCCACGAGGGCCCCGGTCATGCGAAGCCGCTCGGCGAGGGTGTTCTTGACGGCGCGGCACTCCTGCGACGTCGCCGAGGGCCGGACCATCATCTCGGCGCTCTTGCGCCGATAGGACAGGTTCACACTGATCTTGACCCACAGCTCATCCACGGACGTGCGTTCCAGCGCACTGGTCATGGAGAAGCCGTTTGCGGACACCGGCAGTTTCACAGCGGATGGAGAGGCCTCCACCCGCCCGCCCAGCAGGATGACTCCGATGTTCTCTCGCTCGAATACTTCTATTGTATGCGACAGTTGTCGGTGCTGGGCCGCATCCATGCCGTCGGCATCGATGATCACGGTTCCTATTGAATCCAGCCGCTCGGTCAAGGCGTCGGCACGCTCCACGGGTAGCACGACAGATGAGAGCTTCTTCTGTCCGATCAACTCCTGCACGTCCGGAATCATGCGCCCGCGGGCGCTGAGATACACCACGTCCGTGAAGCTGCCGAGCATGGATACCGCGTCTGACGTATATGTCTGGATTACGGCCGTCATGGGTGCTTATCGGACTTCACAAGGGTCTGGAACCGGGTCGTTCATGTAGGGTAATGTCGGTCCTCACGACGAGGGACTTTGCGCTTTTCCGTGTGTATCTCCCGAAGCGGCTTGCCCGACGGCAGGAGGACCCGGCGGACGAGCCGCGACCGGGCGGAAGGTCAGATAACCACGCGGTTGCCCGTGGTCAGTTTCAGGTTTATGCTCTCGAGTTCGTACTCGGTTCGCAGCCGCTCCGAGATATCACGAGCGACCCCTACGTATGCCGTGGCCCTGCCGTCAGCATCCTTGACGACGGAGACGGATAGGGAAACCGGGAACTTGCACCCGTCTTTGCGGACGTGATACGCCATGAGTTCCCCGTCGCCAAATGGCTGGTACAGGTGTTCCCAACTGTCGCTCAGGGGGCCATCCAGCGTAATCAAGCTGCTTTCACAGCCTATGACTTCCTGTTCCTGATAGCCGTACGTGCTGCAGAAGGCGCGGTTCACGAAGACAATGCGATCGTGCAGGTCGGTGATGATGACGCTGTCGCCGGCGCTTGTGACGGCCGCCGAAAGCAGTTTCAGACGGTCTTCAGCCTTCTTGTGGCGGATGGCGTTGTCGACCGTGATCGGGATGGCCTTGAGGTAGTTGCGGTCGATGTCCTTGGTCAGATAATCATAGGCCCCGGCCCGCCAGGCGCTGACGGCCACTTCCTCGTCCCCGGCCCCGGTGACGATGATGACCGGGATGCCCTCGGCCGCCTCCAGGACGTCCAGCGCCGTGCCGTCCCCAAGCTGATAGTCGCTGACGATGATGTCAAACCTCTCCGAAGCCAGTATGTCTCTCGCCTCGACGGCGCTGCATGCCTGGGTGCAGTCGTAGGGCAGTTGTTGCTCCTCGACGAACCGCATGAACGCCCGGCGATAGAATCGCTCGTCTTCGACCAGCAGAACCCTGTAATGTGTCTGTTCCATAACAAGTGCCTCAAAGCCGCCCGCCGATCACCTCGGCGCGACTACGAATTACTTCGGCTATTTCGGCAAAACTCATAATCATCACTGTTCCTGTAACAACGCCTGCGGACGGCTCATGTGCAGACAGCCGCCTCGACCGGGGCGCCGACGGCTTGGCTGGGGCCCCGCGGCAACGTGAAATAGAACTGGGATCCCGACCCGACCTGCGATTCGACCCAGATGCGTCCGCCGTACAGTTCCACGATCCGCTTGACGACCGCCAGGCCTATGCCGGTGCTCTGGAAGCTGTCCTTGGGGGCCACGGTCTGGAATATTCTGAATATCCTCTCCCGGTCTTTGGCCTCGATACCCGGCCCATTGTCCTCGACGCAGAACCGCCAGAAGTCGCCGTCCTCGCGGCACCGGATGCGTATGACTGCCTGCGGTTTATCCATGTACTTGACGGCGTTGCTGATGAGGTTCTGGAATACCTGGTGTATCCGCGTCTCCACACACTCCATAACCGGCAGGTTGCCTTCGACCGCGATATCGATGTGGGAAGGCGCCGCCACCATCTCTATCGCATCGGCGGCTACTTCATTGAGGTCCACTTCCACACCCGGCTCCTTCACGTGTCCAGCCCGGGAGTACTCCAGCACGCCGGCGATAAGACGCTCCATCCTTCGGGCCATCTGCGACAACTGATCGAGTTGGTCGGCGCCCTCGGCGTCGAGCTTGTCGGCGTAGTCCTTGCAGAGCCATTCCGCCATGCCCTTAATCCCCGCCAGGGGCGCCTTGAGGTCGTGCGAAACGACGTGGGCGAAGTCCCTCAGTTCCCGGTTGATGCTCTCGACCTTCTCATTGGTCCGCCGCAGTTGCTCGATCAGTTCGGCCTGCTTGCGCTCGGCATGTTTGCGCTCGGTGATATCCCGCGACATGGCGATGATGTAGTCCTGCGAACCCTCGCTGACCCACCGGAAGCTCGTTTCCACGCTGAAGGTCAGCCCGGACTTGCACGTGTGGACGCCTTCGACGACCTTGTTGCCGGCTCGTCTCAATTCGTCGCGCCAGCGTGACCACGCCACATCGCCCAACAGGGCGCCGTCAATCTGCCCGATGGTTCGTTCGAGCAGTTCGGCCCGCGTGTAGCGCAGCCTCTCGCAGGCCGTGCGATTGACATCCATCAGCCGTCCCCACGTAGGGTCTATGACGAACGCATGGTCGTACGACCCATCGATCAGCCCGCGGAACGATGTGAGCCGTCTGCTGATTTCGGACAACTCCGCGATCCTGCCCAGCCGTTCCGCGACGGCGTCGAGCAGTTCGCGTTCTTCGGCCGTAAAGGCATCCCTGGTGGCCACGGCCTCCCCGTCGTCCGTGCGAAGAAAGACCTCGATCGCGCCGGACTTGCCCTGTGCCGTGGTGATAGCAACGTATTGGCCTGTTTCAGTCCGAGTGAATCCTTTGCCCTCGTAGGGTATGCCGTCAAATGTTATTCTCACGCACGTGCGGTCGGGGTTCTGGTAGACCTCGCGCAGCATCTCGGCCGTCTGGGCGAATACCGTCGGCAGGTTCAGGTGATCCGACTCGACCGATTTGGAGAGCCGGTAGAGAAACGCCAGATGCGCCAGCCGCTGTTCCAGCTGCTTACGAACCTTCGGGTAGTGGGCCAGTTCGTCTTGCAGGTCCTCGTTGGCCAGCGACAGCTCGGTTGTCCGTCGGCGGACGTTTTCCTCCACCAGCCTTCGATATTCATCCAGGTGAACGGGGGTTCGGCGGCGCCGAAGGGACCAGAGACGGCTTGCAGAGAAACCGAGCACGATGGCTCCGCCGATGGCGGTTGCCATAAGGCCCGCAGCGGTCTCGGAAATCTGCCGGTACACCGCCCATGTCGCGGCAAGGGCTGCGCACAACAACACCATGGTCCAGGCGACGGTCTCGAGCAGTTGAACAATGTGAGCGGATGGTTTCTGACTCATGGGCAAGTGCGATTGAGAATAGTCGGCCGGACGTTCCTCCGGTCGGGCAAAGCACACTACAGGTCGACGGGCGCATCGTGCTGGATGCCGTCCCACAGACCTTTTCGGCATCACGGGCGGGTCACTTTCCGGATTTGCCCCCCTTTTGCGACGTTCACGGCCCTGCCCGCCTCGAACCGACCCATTTCGCGGCGTATCAGCGCAGACCGGCGCAGACGGGAAGAACGAGGGGATTATGGGAACCCAGATCAGCCGGCGAATATGGCCGAGCCGACGCGGAGGATGGTTGCGCCTTCTTCCACCGCCGTCTCGTAGTCGCTGCTCATGCCCATGCTCAACTGCCTGAACCGCGGCCCCACCACCCGCTCACCGCGGATTTCCGCAAAAAGCTCACGCGCCCGCACGAAACACGCCCTTATCACGTCCTTGTTGCGTGTCAACGGCGCCATGGTCATCATGCCGATGAGATTCATGTTCTCCAAGGTGTGCAACTGTTCGGCCAGATGGATGGCAGCCCCGACCGGCGCTCCATATTTCTGTGGCTCGTTGGACGTGTTGACCTGCAACAGAACATCGGCCTTAATACCCAACTTGCCGGCCGATGTGTTGATCTCTTCGGCCAGCCGCAGCGTGTCCACGGAGTGGATCAGCCACGAGGCCGGGAGGACCTGACGGACCTTGTTGCGCTGGAGATGCCCGATCATGTGCCATCGCACCATGTGTTCGGGCCCGTGGAAGCCGTGCTGCTGTTGAAACTCCTCCACCTGGGCGGCGACTTTTCGCAGTTGCTGAACACGGTTCTCTCCGAGATCGCGGCAACCCAGCTTGATGACCTCCTTGACGGCCTCCAGCGAGGCAGACTTGGTCACCACGACGAGGGTAATGGTGCTGGGGTCCCGGCCCGCGCGATCGCAGGCTGCGGCAATATTGTCCTTGACTCGCCGAATCCGTTCCGCAATCTTCGTCATGGCTATACTGCAGGCAAACCGAGTGTTAGCGCTACCGACCCATAACGGGCAAGCCCGTCGACCATAGTCTAAACGACTTGCCCGAACCCTTCAAGTCCTATGATGCCATTTGCGGAAGAACTAAAGGGGTCCGGTACATTTTCTGAAACACCCCCCCAGTGGTCCTTTGCCGCCCCCCCGGCCGCTCAGCCCAGAAAATGTGCCGGACCACCTCAATTTTTCGCCGAAACCGTGATTTTTCGCTTGCATTGGCCGTATCCGGCCGATATAATGAGCGTATTGTAGGGTAAACGGCGGACGGCATCGTGCAAGGGGCACCAGTTGTATATGCGGCCGTTCGCGTTGTTTGTATTGGATCAGTGATATTCTGCTCCGTGGAGCAGTTTCATAAGCCTCGGCGAGGCAGCGTGGCCCACCGGTCTCCCCCCCAGCCGGTTCCACCACCTCGCCATTTTTTTGCGCGCAGCGCCGGGACGGGTCGTTTCCGGGTAGCCCCCAGCAAATGGCGAGTCCCGGCGCGTTCGACCTTGCCCTCTCAAGGCCGTCGTTCTCGAGGAACACGCGGCCGGGACCGCCATTATTGCCCGCGGACCTGCACCAGCACCTGTCGCCGGCGGGGCCCGTCGAATTCACAGAAGTATATCGCCTGCCAGGTTCCCAGCCGCAATTGGCCGTCGGCCACCAGGACCTGCGTACTGCAGCCGACCAGCGAACTCTTGACGTGGGAATCGGAGTTGCCCTCGTCATGCCGATAACCTGCACGGTCCTGGGGTATAAGTTGCTCAAGGGTCAGCAGGATGTCGTGCTGGACCGATGCGTCGGCGTTCTCATTGATCGTGATCCCGGCCGTTGTATGCAGGCAGAACACGGTCACATCACCCTGTCGGATGCCCGCCTCCCGAACGGCCGAGGCCACCTGCGAGGTGATATCCACCATCTGGCAGCGGCGGTGCGTCTCCAGGTCGAATCGGCTCTGAACCATTTTCATTCCATCGTCCTTTTACATCCGCTCGATCACATTGATCCCCAATAAGTCGCTGAGCCCGTGCCGGATCGTCCTGGCCGTCAGTTCGCACAGCAGCAGCCTCGTTGCCCGGTCTTTCGGGTCGGCCCCGAGGACCGGACAATTCGTGTAGAAGGCGCTGAACTTCTGCGCCAGTTCGTACAGATAGGCGGTAAGGTAGTTGGGGCGGTAATCCGCCGCGGCCGCCTCGACGGCGTCGCCGTAGCGACAGAGGAACTTGCCCAGGTCGAGCTCCTCCGGCGCGCCCAGGGCCACGTCGTCCAGACTCGACAGTTCCGCCTCCACGTCCACATCCTTCTGCGAGGCCTTGCGTTCGATGGACTTGATCCGGGCGTAGGCGTATTGCAGGTACGGCGCCGTGTTGCCCTCCAGCGACAGCATCCTCTCGAAGCTGAAGACGTAGTCGCTCGTGCGGTTGTTGGAGTAGTCGGCGTACTTGACGGCCCCGATGCCCACCGCCCGGGCGATCCGGTCTTTCTCGTCGGGGCTCAGATCGGGATTCTTCTGCTCGACGACGGCGCGAGCCCGCTGCACCGCTTCATCCAGAAGGTCCCGCAATCGCACATTCTCGCCGGACCGCGTCTTGAGGGGACTGCCGTCCTCGCCCAGAACGCTGCCGAAAGTCACATGGACGAGATCAATGTCCTCGCTCACCCAACCCGCCGCCCTGGCCACGGCGAAGAACATCTCAAAATGCAGGCCCTGCCGCGCGTCGGTCACGTAGACGACTCGCCGGGCCTTCAACTGTTCGACGCGATACCGAACGGCCGCCAGATCCGTCGTCGCGTACAGATACGCCCCGTCGCTCTTGCGGACGATCAGCGGCAGGGGCTCGCCCTCCTTGCTCTTGAATCCCTCGGGAAAGACGCAGACGGCCCCGTCCGACTCCACGGCCAGGCCCCGTTCCTGGAGGTCCTTCACGACATCGCCCAGGCGGTCATGATAGAAACTCTCCCCGCGAATCTCATCGTCATCGAATGTGATGCCCAGCCGGCGATATATCTCGTCGCAGTGTCTCAGGCTGAGCTGACGCACCTGCTCCCAGGCCATCCGTTCCTGCTCATTCTCCGGTCTACCCAGGTCCTGGAGCATGGTTGTTACATGCCGAGACAGCAGGCCGTACCTCACCGCGCCGCCGCGGACGGGGATATCCATGTCCATCGTCTCGGTGGCGTCCTCAAGGGCGCTGACAAACTGGTAGGCCCCCAGGAACTGCCGCCACATTTCATCGACGTCGAAGGTCGCCAGCTCTTTCAGAAAGGGCTTGAACAGTCTTTCGCCGTCGCCGAGTGTCTTGTCTGAATCCCGCCTCCAATCCTCCTCATGGCGGTCACGAATCCGCCGGCACAGGGCCTCCACGGCCTCTGGGTTGTCGGCGGCGATGTGCAGTTGCCTCAGCTCCGCCTCGTAGTAGAGATCGCCGCGGGCCCGCCCCATGCACATGTGCCACAGACCCAGGAGGACCCGCCCGAACTGCCTGCCCCAGTCGCCGATGTGGTTCTGGCGGATCACCTCGTGCCCAAGGAACACCAGCACCCGGCAGATGCAGTCGCCCAGGATGGTGCTGCGAAGGTGACCGACATGCATCTCCTTGGCAATGTTGGGGCTGGAAAAATCCACGACGGTCCGCTTCGAGTCGCTGACCGGCTCAATGGCCAGGCGCACCGGGTCGTGGAATATGTCCATCAGGGATGCGGCGATGAAGTCCGGTTTGAGGCGCAGGTTGATGAAGCCCGGTCCGGCCACCTCCGGTGCTTCGCAGATGTCGGTGATGTCCAGGACGGCGACGACTTCGGCGGCCAGTTCACGCGGGTTTCGCTTGAGCTGCCTTGCCAGGGCCATGATGCCGTTGGCCTGGTAGTCGCCGAACTTGGGGTCCTTGGCGGGGCGCACGACAGCCGCAAAGCCATCCCTGCCGGCGACCTTCCGCATGGCCTGCGTAATCCGCTGCTCCAGGATGGCGGCGGCGGACCTCATGGCTGCGGACTCCCGGCCCAGTCCACCCGGTCGGCATCTCCCCAGAGCAGCTCGAGGTCGTAGTACTGTCGGTACTCGCCCTCGAACAGGTGAACGACGACGTCCACATAGTCCAGCAATATCCAGCGGGCGTGGTCATACCCGGCCCGCCCGAACCGCTCCAGGCCGCCTTGCCGGGCGGCGACGCATATATCGTCCGCGACACTGCGCATCTGGCGGTCGCTTGTGCCCGTGGCGATCACGAAGTAGTCCGTCGCCGGCGACTCGCCGCGCAGGTCCAGCACCGCGATGTCCGTACAGTGCCTCTCATGGGCGATTCCGGCCGCCTGGACGGCGAAATCTCTGGCCTTGTCGCTCGCTCTTTTTCTTGCCAATGTCTATCCAACCTCAGAGAACAAAAAATACGGGGCGCCCCTTGTCGGGCCGCCCCGCTACATTAACTCTTACCGACAACGGAGTCAACCGAACCTCGCGGCCGAGGCTGCGGAGACTTGCCCTGTCCGGCGGTCAGCGTCTTTCCTATTGCAGGCCGATGCCGAGCCAGTCGGCGATGGTCGGCGCGAACTTGACGATCACGCCGCTGAAGACCACGCTGACCATCGTCATCAGCTTGATGAGGATGTTGAGACTCGGGCCGGAAGTGTCCTTGAAGGGGTCGCCGACGGTGTCGCCGACGACGGCGGCCTTGTGGGCCGGGCTGCCTTTTCCGCCGTGGGCCCCCTTCTCGATATACTTCTTGGCGTTGTCCCAGGCGCCGCCGGCGTTGTTCATGGTAACCGCCAGCACAAATCCCGCCGTCAGACCGCCTGCCAGCAGACCCATCACGCCCGCCACGCCCAGTAACAGGCCCGTGCAGACAGGCATGATGATCGCCAGCAGCGACGGCAGCATCATCTCCCGCTGCGCTCCGGCGGTGGAGATCTTCACGCACTGGGCGTAATCGGGCTTGCCCGTACCCTCCATGATCCCCGGAATCTCCTTGAACTGGCGGCGGACCTCATTGACCATCGCCCCGGCCGCCCGGCCGACCGCCTTCATCGTCATCGCGCTGAAGACAAAGGCCATCATCGCCCCGATGAACAGCCCGCAGATCAGCTTGGGATTCATGATCGTCAGATTATAAGCCGTCACGAAATGGGATATCTCGGCCCCCGCGGCCCCGACCAGGATCATGCCCTCGGTCTTGACCGCGTTGAACGCCGCTGTGACCTCATCGCTGGCGTCCCGCCCTTTGAAGAAGGCGACCTTGCCGACGGTGTATAACCCATCGCCGGCCTCACCGGCCAGCCGGCCGATCCAGATGCGAACCTCTTCGATATAGGCCGCCAGCAGCGCCATGGCCGTCAGGGCCGCCGAACCGATGGCGAAGCCCTTGCCCGTCGCCGCCGTGGTGTTGCCCAGCGAGTCCAGGGCGTCCGTGCGCTTGCGGACCTCCGGTCCCAGACCGCTCATCTCGGCGTTGCCGCCGGCATTGTCTGCGATCGGACCATAGGCGTCGGTGGCCAGGGTAATACCGAGGGTCGCCAGCATTCCAACGGCGGCAAAACCGATACCGTAAAGGCCTATTGACAGGTCAGTGAATCCGCCGGCAAATGCGAACGCACACAGAATACCAATCACAATCGTCACCACCGGCAGACCCGACGAGTACATGCCCGTGGCGAAACCGTCGATAATCGTTGTCGCCGGGCCCATGACCGCCTGGCCGGCAATACCCCTGGTCGGCGCATATTCGTCGGATGTGTAATACTCAGTCAGTTGCCCGATGATAACACCGGCAATCAGCCCGGAAATGACCGAGCCGAACAGACCCCAGGTAATCCAGCCGGTCCACGCCATGACCACCACGGCCAACAGGATCAGCACGGAACTGCCCAATGTGCCAGTCAGCAGCGCCCGCAACAGATTCTTCTGGGTCGCGCCTTCCTTGCACTTGACCATGAAGATGCCCACGATGGACAGCAGTATCCCGATACCGGCCACGACCATCGGCGCCAGCACCGCCTTGGTGGCCGTCATCACCGTACCCGAGATCGCCAGGGGGGAAAGGGCCGCCCCAAGGGCCGCCGTCGCCAGGATCGAGCCGCAGTAGCTCTCGTACAGGTCGGCGCCCATGCCGGCCACGTCGCCCACGTTATCGCCCACGTTATCGGCGATGGTGGCGGGGTTGCGGGGGTCGTCCTCGGGGATTCCGGCCTCGACCTTGCCCACTAGGTCGGCGCCGACATCGGCCGCCTTGGTATAGATGCCACCACCGACGCGGGCAAACAGGGCCTGCGTCGAGGCGCCCATGCCGAAGGTAATCATCGTCGTGGTGATCTCCACGAGTTTGTGATGGCCGTCCATACCCGCCGGCACAAGGTTCAGGCCCAGCAGCGTCAGGCCGTTCTTCATGTGCTCGGCCGTGTACACGAGCTTATCCAGGATCAGATACCACAGCGAGATATCCAGCAGGCCGAACCCGACCACCACCAGACCCATCACGGCGCCGCTGCGAAACGCGACCTGAAGGCCGCGATTGAGGCCCTCGCTGGCCCCTTGTGCGGTCCGTGAGGAGGCGTTGGTGGCGGTCTTCATGCCCAGGAAGCCGCACAAACCGCTGAAGAACCCGCCGGTCAGAAACGCCACCGGCACAAAGGGGTTCTGGACCCCAAGGAAGGCAAGGGCGGCGAAAATGACCACAAGGACCAGGAAGACGATTGAGACTACGCCATACTGGCGATAGAGATAGGCGTAGGCGCCCTCGCGGACGTACTTGGCAATCTCCTTCATCTTGTCGGTGCCTTCCGGGGCGGCCATCACGCTCCTGTAGAAGAACATCGCGAATCCAAGGGCCGCCAGCGCGCTCAGCGGCGCGACCCACCAGATCGCGGGTGTTCCGCCGATGGTCTCGGCGGCTTCAGAGGCCATCGCCGTCGCGCTCAGGGCCAACACAGGCGCCAGAAATGCCAGATGACTCTTGAGAAGTCTCACGTTTGTGCTCCTATCAGTGCTTATCGATACCCCTATGCAGGCACCGCGCCTGCAAAATTCCCTGCAATTCTATAGGCCCACCCCCGCCTTGCAAGCCTTTTATGGATGAAAGCACGTGATGTTAAGTGTGGTAATCCGCGTTGATGGCCACGTAATCGCGGCTCAGGTCGCAACCATAGCAGAAATCGCTTGCCTTGCCGGCCCCCAGTTCGACCGAAATCGTGTGCTCGGTCTGGGAAACGACCTGCGATGCCTTCTTCCGGTCGAATCGGGCGGGCGAGCCGTTGCGAAAGACGGTGATATGGTCCAGCTTGCATGTAAGCCTGTCGGGATTGAGCCGCACTCCGACTGATCCGACCGCACAGATGATCCGGCCCCAGTTGGGGTCTCCGCCGTGGACGGCACATTTGACCAATGGGTAGTCGGCGACGGCGCGGGCGGCTTTGCGGGCCTCGGCCGCCGTCGCGGCGCCCGTGATGACCACTTTGAACATCCGCGTGGCCCCTTCGGAGTCCAGGGCCATCTGCCGGGCCAGGTCATCGCACATCTCGGCTAGCGCCTTGGCGAAGCGGCGATACCGTGGGCACTCGCTCGAGATCAGGCGATTGCCCGCCAAGCCCGACGCCAGGATGATGGCGGTGTCGTTGGTGCTCTGGTGGCCGTCGACGGTCAGCTTGTTGACCGAATCACCGATGGCCGCCCGTAAGGCCTTGCCCAGTAAGGACTTGCTGATGGCCGCGTCGGTGGTGATGAAGCACAGGGTTGTGGCCATGTTGGGGCCGATCATGCCGGCGCCCTTTATGGTGCCGGCGATGGTGAGGGTCTTGCCGTTGAGTTCGAACCGGCGGGCGGCCTGTTTGGGGCGTGTGTCCGTAGTCATAATGGCCTGGGCGAAGTCCAGCCCCGCCTCGGTCGAGGCCGAGAGTCTCTCGACGGCTTTGTCGATGCCGGATCGCACCTTGTCCATGGGCAGGGCGTGCCCGATGATGCCCGTCGAGGCCACCAGCACCTGGCGCGGGTCGGCGTCGATTCCGTCGGCGACTCGCTTGCACATCGCCACGGCATCGGCAAGGCCCTTGCTGCCGGTGCAGGTGTTCGCGTTGCCGGAGTTGACCACTACGGCCGCTGTTTCACCCGTGCGGACGTGCTCGCGGCAGATGGTCACGGCCGCCGAGACCACCTTGTTCGTCGTGAACACCGCCGCGGCCTTCGCCCCCGTAGGGCATACAACCAACCCCATGTCCTGCTTGCCCGAGGCCTTGATCCCGCAAGCCACACCCGCCGCCAAGAAACCTCGCGGCCCTGTTATCGTATTGTTGATCATGGTGTTTCCTTCCCTATCTGAGTCGTTTTTCATCAGTCATCCTATCTACGTCAGGGCTCGCATCCCCTGATACCGATCTTGCCTTCGGCAAAGGCCGCTGTCCCATTCTGTGCCGTCAGCATCGCCTAGAACGAATGCCTGTCGAGCGACCTTGGGTCGGCGGCGGCGAGTTGGCCGTTGTGGAGGATACCGCGGATGGCCAGGTCGCGGAATTCCTCCATTGGGTCGTAGAAGACCTTGCTGAGGTCCACCGTGCCCAGGATCATCGCCGCGCGGTTGGCGGGGCATTGCTGGATAATGCGGCCGTCCGGCTGGATGAAGCAGGATGGGTAGGGGCTGAACCAACCGCTGGAATTGGCCATCGCCGCCCACAGATGATTCGTGGCGGCATGGCACTGCATGGTCTGGCGCATGATGACGGAATGGACGCTCGGGCCGCTCTGGCGGGCGTTGTAGAAGGACTGCAGGACGCAGTGGACGCCCTGTTTGTACAATTCCCGGTACAGCTCCGGAAACCGCAGGTCGAAACAGATCAGCACCGAGCACTTGACACCGTTGACCGTGAAGTACACGAACCGGTCGCCGGGCGTCAGCCGCCGCAGGTCGCCGGGGGTGCAGAACCGCTTGTCGTAGCGGTCCTCAATCGTGCCCCTGGGGCCAATCACATACATGCTGTTGTGCGGCTTGCTCGGCTCGGTCAGCCGGTGTGTGCTGCCCAGGATTACCCAGATTCCCAGCTTCCCGGCCAGCTCCATCACCTTCTGTGTCTCTGCCCGCAGCAGGTCCCAGTCATACCCTGCGAAACTCGGGAAATCCGTCCCCACGTAACCGCTCAGCGCACACTCGCTAAAGAGCACCACATCCGCCCCGGCGTCGGCCGCCCTGACCAGATAGTCGCCGATATACCGACCATTCCGCCGGATCGAACGGCCGACCGGAAACTGACAGATCGCGATGTCCAAGACGCCTCTGGCCATTTCACCGCTCTATTGCCTGGTGCGCATGTGCGGAGATTCTCACTCATCCTCACGGAGTAGGCGTGTCCATTTTGACAAGACATGCTCGTACTCCGGAATTCGGGCGAATTCCCCCAGCCACCTTTCAATGTAAGGGATATCCAGGGCTGTCCGACTCTTGATCAAGATACTCCTGACGTCTTCCTCGTCAATGGCTCTGCCGGCGACCATCTTGTGAATGATGACGTCTTCCCGGCAGGCAACTCTGACGAGGTGTTCCCCGATCCGCACCGATTCGGCTCGTCTGATTGCCTCAGCCTCATAGGGTGTAAAGGAGAAGATGAAATCGACTCGGATCCTGGATTGCACGTCCTCAACGGGAAACACACGGGTCTGAACGGCAAACTCCCTGGGATGAGGAGTCAGAGTCTTGAGCTTCAAGCTGCGGCACAGTTCTTCGATGCGCTCAAAGCGATCGACGTCAACCCCCAGTGTGATATCGATGTCACGTGTTAAACGTGGCCGGCCGTAGATTAACACCGCCTGCCCGCCAATAATCATATAGCCGATCTTGCGACTTTCCAGGGCCTGGGCGATAGTGTGAATCAGCTTCTCGATCATTGGCCCACCCTGTTTACGGCATCCGCGATTCGGATTGTGACTTCTATGCCATCCAGTGTATTTCCGGAATGGATAGCGCCGACGGCGACGGCCTCTTGGTGCAGCAGGTCGAAGATGGCCATAGCCTCCTGGGGCGACAGATGCTCCCTGGCGTCCAGGTCTCGATAAAAGGCCTCCAGTTGTTGGGCGTTGCGTATCACAACTCCGCGCCCTCCTGTTCGATGATGCGTCTGAGGCTCTCCCTGCAGTGTTCGGCGTCGATAAGTTCGACGCGGATGTCAGGACTTATGCCGTCGACGGAAGCGAGGGCGGCATAGAAGCGCTCCGCGGCCAGCCCCCAGGCCGCCAAGTCAACGTCCGACCAGGCGGTGAAAAGGGAGTGTTCGAGGGCGGACCCAAAAAGAACCACACGCGTTGCGCCGAATTCTTCCCGGAGTCGTTTGGCCGCCTCGCGAGCGAGTTGTTGCGCCTGGGTCCATCGTTGCTCGGTTCGAGGATCAGGCGACTGCCGGCGACGACGAACTGCACCAGCCGGGTGGTAATTGCGCCACTGATCCCTGGGCATGTCTCTTGCAGTTTCTGCCATAGTGCTGCACCTGAGGAGAATCCGGGTATTTCATACGGCCCGGCGACTCAAGGCTCGGAAGGTAATGATACGTTGGAGGTCATCGCAAGCCAAGCGTTTCGTCGAGGCCGAAGATGATGTTCATGTTCTGGATGGCCTGGCCCGCGGCGCCCTTGACGAGGTTGTCGATTGCCGAGAAGGCAACGATCCGGCCCTTGACGGCCGTGGGGAAGACATGGCAGTAGTTTGTCGTGGCGACGTCCTTGAGCAGCGGCGGCCCGTCGCAGACCTGGACAAAGGGCTCCCCGGCGTAGAAATCACGGTACAGATCCAGCAGTTCCCTGGGCTTGACGTCTTTGGCGGGCTCCATGTAGACGGTTGAGAGGATGCCCCGGTCGAATGGTCCTACGTGCGGCTGGAAGAGGACGCTGACGCCCCGCCCGGCCGCCGACGTCAGGATCTGCTCAATCTCCGGCATGTGGCGGTGCGTGCCCACGCCGTAGGCGAACAGGTTCTCATTCATGTTGGGAAAATGGAACTTGGCCGAGGGGTTCTTGCCCGCGCCGCTGGCCCCGGTGACGGAGTTGACGATTACCATGTCCGGGCGGGCCAAGCCGGCCTTGAGAGCCGGTACGGCCGCCAGCGCGGCCCCCGTGGGGTAGCAGCCCGGGTTGGCCACCAGGTTCACACCCCGGATCTGGTCGCGGAACAGCTCGCACAGCCCGAACGCCGCCTTGGCCAGGTTCTCCCGGTCCGTGTGTTCGACGGCGTAGAACCTCTCGTAGACGGCCGCGTCCTTGAGGCGATAGTCCGCGCTGAAATCGACCACCTTGACGCCGGATGCCAGCAGCTTGGGTACGAAGCCCATCGAGACCTTGTGCGGAAGGCAGCACAGGGCCACATCGGATGACTCACTGAGCTTGTCGAGGTCCAGCGGCTCGATGTCCAGGCCGCAGCGGCCGCGAAACTGAGGGAAGACCTTCTCGGCCGGACCGCACTCCTCCGGCAACGCCGTCAGATAACTCACTTCAGCCTCGCAATGGCCCAGCAGAAGGCGGATCGACTCCGATCCCGTGTACCCGCTGGCGCCGATGATCGCCACTCGAATCATGTCGTTACCTCGCCTAGAAAAAAAGCCGCCCAGATCGTCTCTCGGCGGCTGTTGGAATCGTGGAATCGCTGCTACGTCAACGCTTGGAGAACTGGAACCGTTTGCGGGCGCCGCTCTGTCCGGGCTTCTTCCTTTCGACCATGCGGGGGTCTCGGGTCAGGTGCCCGCCGTCTCGCAGGGCCTGCACATAGGTGCTGTCGTAGTTGCGAAGGGCCCTGGCGATGCCCAGCAGTGCCGCACCGGCCTGACCGGTGGTGCCGCCGCCGCGGACGTTGATGAAGATGTCGAACTTCCCGTCGGCGCCGACGGCCTTGAGCGGCGCAACCACCGAGTTCTGGTCCTGGACCCTGGGGAAGTAGCTGCCCAATTCACGTTTGTTCACCAGGAGCTTGCCGGAGCCGGGCTTGATCCGGACACGGGCGACCGAACTCTTGCGTCGGCCGGTGCCCCACCAGTAGCCGCCGATCGGCTCGGCCTTCTTGGCAGGCGCCGCGGCAACGGCCGCCTCGGGCTTCGGAGCGGCCTGGCCCAGCGTGATGTTCAGCTTCGTGCCCGGGGTTTCGATCTGTGTTTCCGTCATCGTTTATGACCTTGTCAAGCCTGTCAATTCAACTCGATCTTTTCGGGTTTCTGGGCCTGGTGCTCATGCTCCGGGCCACGGTAGACCTTCAGTTTCTTGAGCATCTGGCCGCCGAGCTTGCTCTTGGGGAGCATCCGGCGCACGGCCAGTTCGATGATCTTCTCCGGACGGTTGGCCAGCATCTCGGCGAAGCTCTTGATCTTGCGCCCGCCGGGGTAACGGGTGTACGAGTCGTACTCCTTCTGCTCCGCCTTCTTGCCGGAAACCTTTATCTTGTCGGCATTTACGATCACGACGAAGTCGCCCGTGTCGACGTGCGGCGTGTAGGTGGGCTTGTTCTTGCCCATGAGGATCGGGGCCACCCGCGCGGCCAGCCGACCTAGGACCAGACCCTCGGCATCGACCAGCAGCCACTTCTGCTCGACCTCGTGCTTCTTGGCCATGTAGCTTTTCATAGACGTATCTCTTCTGAAGTTAGTGTCGAAAACACAGTATTTTAGCCACCCCGCCAAGACTGTCAACAACTTTCAACGCCAAAATTGACAGAAAAACCACCCCCGCCGCCGGGCCCATCCCAATGGTAACACCTCCAGTCAAGGTCCGGAGGGCAGGGAACTGACCGCAAGACGCTATCCGCACGGCCCCTGCCTCCTTGTGGTTGCACAAGGGCCTGCCACTGAGGGGAAGTTGGCCGGAGTGCCCTGTCACCCCAGTGCAGGCAGGGGTCCGGAATGGGCAGGTGGAAGGCCGGGCGAAGTCGAGTATCGCCCTGTGGCCTGCGGAGCGGGATTTCCTCCCAAGTATCAGGGATTGATGATGGGCGAATCGGGTACGACCGTCGAAACGACGTAGAGATGGAAACCATCTGCCTCGTCGGCGACCGTGTAGTTTACCACCATGCGTCGGTCGTCTGCGAAGAGGGTTTTCTTGCGGTCCACGAGGCGGTCAGTCCAGACGTCCAACTCGCGGACCCACCGGGCGGGTAGATACTCCGCCATCTTGCGCTTGATCAAGCTCAGTTCCTGTGCTTGCGTGTCCTCCGGCAGCAGGGCGACGTTCCAGCAGAGGATCGCCACGGTGATGGCAGCCTCGAAGTGGTCGTCATCGACGTCGCGGGCCAGCGGCTCGGCGAATTCCTGGATCACGGCCGACAGCTTCTTGCTGCCCGGCTCCGCAGGGGCGTGCAACGGCTCAACCGCGTACCTGCCGGCGAGTTTCCTCTTGATTCTCCTCAGGCCGCCCATAAGCGCCCCACCAGATCATCACTCATAAACCGTAGATCATGAACCTCAAGAGCAGCCCATGGAGTTTCCGCAGTTGAAGCACTTGTAGCAGGTGCCGTTTCGGACGGTGATGGAGCCGCAAATGTCGCAGGCGGGGGCGTCATCGCCGAAGTGCAGGAACTGGGCGTTGAACTGGTGCATGACCTCCATCGCCGATTCGAGCGCGCCGGAGCCGCCCGAGACGGCCGAGGTCATTAGTGCGGTCAGGCGATTCGTCGGCCCGTCGATGGTCTCGCCGTCCGGATCGCTGAGGTGCGCGTCGATTCGCACAATCGGGGTCTGGGTCTTCCTGACGGGCTTTTCGGACTTTTCCCGGGGCTGGGTCTCGGCACGGGCCTCGGCGATTTTCTTGGCGAGGTCTTTGGTCTTCTCCACCAGCTCGCGGGCGGTGGTGGTGTTGTCGGCTTTGGGGGCCGGGGCCGTTCCGCCGCGATTGGGCGTGTTGTTCTCAGCATAGCCGGGAATGAAACGGCACCCGAGCCAGCAGAAGATGTAGTCGATGATGCTCTTGGCGAAGGGGATCTCGCGGTTGGCCGTCATGCCGGCCGGCTCGAACCGGGCATGGCGGAACTTATCGACCAGGGTAATCAGGGGCACGCCGTACTGCAGAGCCATCGATGTACAGGTGCCAATCACATCCATGAGGCCACCGACGGTGCTGCCCTCCTTGGCCATAGTGA
Source organism: Phycisphaerales bacterium UBA2266 (assembly GCA_002347125.1). GTDB lineage: Bacteria > Planctomycetota > Phycisphaerae > Sedimentisphaerales > Anaerobacaceae > UBA2266. Next base: position 15,045 of record DDXG01000022.1, on the reverse strand, counting down.
TGAACAACTCACCAGGCTGTCCGTCCTCGTATAGCCCCACCGTCAGGTAGCCTTCATGGCCTGCGACAGAGAATTTGTGCGTTACGCTGTTGCGGGTATCGGGCAGGCGCCTTCGGAAAGGCCTGGCGGCCGGGGTCTCGGCCTTGGCCTTCGCGGCGCCGTCCTTGTGCTTTTCCGTCGAGACCGGCTGGAGGCGCTTGGAGCCGTCGCGGTAGATGGCCACGGCCTTAAGGCCCAGCTTCCAGCCTTCCATATAAGCGGCCTGGATTTCCTCGGCGGTGCTTTCCTTGGACATGTTGATGGTCTTGCTGATGGCGCCGGAGATGAAGGGCTGCACGGCCGCCATCATCTTCAGATGCGCCATGTAATGGATATGGCGCTTACCATTCTTCGCCTTGAAAGCGCAGTCGAAAACCGGCAGATGGTCCTGATTCAACTGCTTGCACCCCTCGATGGTCTCGTGCTCGTCGACGTAATCCGTGATGAGTTTGATCTCCTGGGCGTCATAACCCAGGCGTTCGAGGGCCATCGGCAGGGTCCTGTTGACGAGCTTGAGCATCCCTCCGCCGGCGAGCAGCTTGTACTTGACCAGGGCGATATCCGGCTCGATGCCGGTGGTGTCGCAGTCCATCATGAAGCCGATGGTGCCGGTGGGCGCAATGACGCTGACCTGGGCGTTGCGGTAGCCCAGCCGCGTGCCGGCGTCGAGCGCCATATCCCAGGCGTCCTTGGCGGCGTCGCGCAGGTAGGCCGGGCAATGGGTCTCGGGGATTTCGTAGGCATGTTGCCGGTGGAGGTTGATGACCTTGAGCATGGGCTCGCGGTTCTTCTCGAATTCGGCGAAAGGTCCCATAACCGATGCCAGTTCAGCACTGGCGGAGTAGGCGGCCCCGGTGAGTATCGCCGAGACGGCCCCGGCGATGGCCCGGCCCTGATCGGAGTCGTAAGGAAGACCCAGGCTCATCAGGAACGAGCCGAGGTTGGCGAATCCCAGGCCCAGCGCCCGGAACAGATGGCTGTTGCGGGCGATGGCGGCGTCCGGGTAGCTGCCGTTATCGACGAGAATCTCCTGGGCGATGATGAACAGCCGCACGGCGCGTCGCAACCGCTCCACGTCGAACGTGCCGTCTTCGTTGCGGAACTTCATCAGATTCAGCGAGGCCAGGTTGCAGGCGGAATCATCGACGAACATATACTCACTGCAGGGATTCGATGCGTTTATCGGACCGCTGCTGGGGCACGTGTGCCAGCGATTGATGGTGCTGTGGTACTGAAGGCCGGGGTCCCCGCAGACGCGGGTGCCTTCGGCGATCTCCTGCATGAGTTTGCGGGCGGAATGTTCGCCCATGGGCTGGCCGGTTGTAACGGCATAGGTGCGCCACGTGCCGTCCTTCTCAACGGCCTGCATGAACTCATCGGTTACGCGGACACTGAGGTTGGTGTTCTGGAACATGACGCTGGAATAGGCCTCTTCGTTGTACTGGCCGCTGTAGCCGGCGTCGATGAGGGTCCAGGCCTTCTTCTCTTCCTCGGTCTTGCAGGTGATGAA
>DDXG01000022.1:0-13441 GCA_002347125.1 Phycisphaerales bacterium UBA2266 | reverse complement strand
AGGTCGGTTCCAGTGCCGGAGCCGTGCTTGAAGAGCATGGCCTCGCTGGCGGCCAGGCGCATGATATCCTCCATCGAGTCCTTCACCGACTGGATGAAGCAGGCGGAGGCCTGGGGGTATTCGTAGCTGTTCTCACAGGGGGCCGGTTGGTTCTGCTCAGGGTCCCAGTGATAGTTGTGTTTGCTGCCGGCGATGCCGTAGACATCGTAGAGGCCCACGTTGAACCAGACGGGGGAGTTGAACGAGCCGTACTGGTTGACACAGAGCCACGTCAGTTCGCGGTAAAAGGTCTCGGCGTCGGCCTCGGCGGCGAAGTAGCCGTCCTTGCGGCCGCGGTCGGCAATGGTGCGGCAGACGCGATGGACGAGCTGCTTGAGGGAGTTCTCCCGCTTTCCCGTTTCGACGTCGCCGTAGAAGTATTTGCTGGCGACGACCTTGGTGGCCAACTGGCTCCAGGAGGCGGGCATTTCAATATCATCCTGGGCAAAAACGGCCTGGCCGCTGTCGCTATTGATCCTTGCGGAACGCTTTTCCCAGTCAATCTCATCAAAGGGATGGACCTGGGGGTCGGAGAAATGGTATTCGATCTTCACACCACCACAGCGGTCGCCCAACGGCGCGCCTTCCTCTTTCTTCTGAACCACAAAGGGGTTCTCAGGGTTGAACTTCGATGCCATTTGTGCGCCTCCGTGCACAGCCGATTATGATAACAACACAGAATATGATAGCACAATATGTAGTACAAACAGGCGCCGGCCAAAGAAGATATTGTGTTTTGGCCCGCAAGAGCAAGTATCGGCAAGTTAACGCCGGCCCAATAAACTGTAAAGGCCAAACTTGGGATTTTTGTTTGCGCGGGGGGCAGTTTTTCCTTAGTCCTTGTCATTGCTGAATCTACGCGCCCGATTTTTTTACAAAGCCGCTTACAGGTCCGTGACATCGACGCGGCGCCGGACGATTCACCCCCGTCTTCACGGGCGCATGGAAGTTGCTCCTGCGAAAGTAACCAGGTGCATGTGAGTTCGGCATTCACAACGCATCGTTCATGGCCGCAAGGAGGCTGAGGTTCCGGACCTGGATGGCGGACTGGTTGAGGCCGGGGGCCTCCCAGCCGAGGTTGGTGCTGGTGATGCGGTAGTCGGCGGGTTCGCGGGAATCGGGCAGGTAGCCTCTGGACCAGGCGGTTTCGAGGGCCTTATGGATGTGGGGCAGCAGGTCGGCGTCGATTGTGAGCCAGCGGCCGCTATGGAGGCTCTCTCGCGTATAGGCGAGGGCACCGGGGTTGTAGATGAGTTTGGCGGACGGGTCCGCGGTATCCTCGGCGATGTGGGGGGCGGGGTGGGGCCGGCGGTCGTCGTAGATGGGCACGACGAACCAGAGGAAGTCGCCACGGCCTGGAGACTGGGGGTTGACGTTCGCAACGGTCAGCACGAAGGGAACCTGGGCGCAGTGCAGGCCCGTGGAATAGCCCGCCGGCTCGATGCGGACGCTGTAACGCAGGCGGGCTTCGATGTGGAAGTCGAGCCGGGCCAATTCGGCGAGGGTCGGGCAGCCGTCGATGGCCTGCTCGACGAGCAGGTGCGGCCACGGCTCGCCCTCCTTACGGAGTCTGCCGTTGTATTCCCGGATGGAGTCGATGGCGAGGGTGAGGTCGGCGTTGGCAGTATTGGAATCGCCGACGGCGACGGTCTTGGCCGAGTTCGAGTAACGGATGGTGCCGGGGCAGGGGTGGCCGGGTTCGGCGCCGGCAATCGTGAAACGGCTGTGCCATTGGGCAAGCTGCCAGATGGGTTCGGCGTTCGGCTCGACGGCGAGCTTGCCCACGACGGCCTTACGGCCGTGCACGGGGCTCAGAACCGAAAAACCACAGCGGAAATGTGGGTCGCGGATAACTTCACAGGTGGACCGGGCCGGGCAGGGGACGGCCGCACAGGCCAGGAGCCATATGAAGATCGGTCTGTAGATGTTTGGCGGCATTGGATCATACCAGGATTGCGTCTGGCCCGCCGGCCATGCTGGGCAGTGGTCCGGTTTGGCGACTCCGAATACTCGCAGGTCAGTCTAACAGGAGGCAGGGCGCAGGGCAATGCGCAGCCGGGGGCGGCGAGTTGATTTGATGAACACGGACGGGTAGACTTGCGGACAGTTGTCTTATGGCGGCCAGTGGCGACAAAGACCGGTTGCAGGTGATACGGCAGGCCCTCAAGGGTTTTCCCACGGGGCCGGGGGTGTATTTCATGAAGGGAGTGGCCGATGCGGTGCTGTATATCGGCAAGGCCAAGAACCTGCGTTCGCGGGTGGCCAGCTACTTTCAGGAGGGCGCGGACCTGGCGGGCAGCCGTAGTCCGATGATCGCGGAGATGGCCGCCAGGGTCGAGACGGTCGATTACCTGGAAACGGAGACCGAGGTCGATGCGATGCTGCACGAGGCCCGGCTGATCAAGGACATCCGCCCGCCCTACAATACGGACCTGGTCGACGACAAGACGTTTCCATATCTGCAGATCACGACGGGCGAGGACTTCCCGGGGGTGTATATCACGCGAAAGCCGAGAGAGAAGGGGGTACGGCTGTTCGGGCCGTTTGCTTCGGCGAAGGACTTGCGGGCGGTGATGGTGGAGTTGCAGAAGATATTCCGCTTTCGCACGTGCGGCCTGGAGATCCGGGCCGACGACGAGAAGCGGCGGTTCTTTCGTCCGTGCCTGCTGCACAGCATCCGCCAATGCACGGCCCCCTGCGGGGCGCGGATCGACAAGCAGGAGTATCGCAAGAGCATCACCGACCTGATTCGGTTCCTCAAGTCGAAGCGATCGAGCCTGTTGCGGCGGCTCAACGCCGAGATGGCCGCCGCCGCGGCGACGCTCGACTATGAGAAGGCCGCCGAGTTGCGGGACCGCATCCGGTTGATGGAACGGCTGGACCGCCGAGGCATCCCCGAGGAGCACATCCAGCCGGAAGTCTTTGCCGCGGACCCTACCGAGGCCCTGGTGCAGTTGCGGCGGATTCTCGGTACGGACACGGCCGTGCGGATGATCGAGGGCATCGACATTGCGAACCTGGCCGGACAGGAGGCCGTCGGCTCGCTGGTGAAGTTCATCGACGGTCGGCCGTTCAAGAGCGGCTACCGGCGGTTCCGCATCAAGACGGTCGAGGGCATCGACGATTACGCGATGATCGCCGAGGTGGTGCGGCGGCGGTACAAGTATGCCATGCGGGGGCAGGAGCTGTGGCCGGACCTGATACTGATCGACGGCGGGCTTGGGCATTTGCATGCGGCCGAGGCGGCGTTGTGGGAGATGGTGCAACAGGAGACGCGGGCGGGCGATGCGGAGCAGGTCTTGGGCAGGGTCAGGCTGGCGGCCATTGCGAAGCGCGAGGAGGCCATCTACCTGCAAGGACAACACGAGCCGCTGAGGCTGCCCGCCAATGCCCCCGCACGCAAGCTCCTGCAGTATGTCCGCGACGAGGCCCATCGCTTCGCCCAGCACTACCACCATATCCTCCGCGGCAAGAAGCTGTTGGGCCAATAATCCCCAAAGGATGTCGGGCGCCCGGCGGCATTGCGCCCACCTTCAGCACATCATCATGACTGTCGCCCAGACGCGGCGGCACTCTACGGTAGAAGCTCGAAGGCGAACAGGCCGGCGTCCTTGAGTTCGAATTCGAGGCGGATTCGCTTGCCCCTCAGCACAGCCAGTCGCCGGATCGTTTCCTCCTGGCTGGTCCAGAGGACCGGCAGCTTCGTGCCGTCGCCGGTGACCTCCAGGCAGTCGCGGAAACTCAGCCCCTCGACGACATCGCCCCAGGCATCGCGCACCTGCACCCTGAGCGTTCCTGCTGAAGCATCCGCATTGACGGTAAGCCCACGGATCGACCCGGCGACCTGCTGGATGGTCAGGAGCTGGCCGACTCGGCCGGGCGCCGATGTGCGGACGACGTAGCGATCGAGGGGCATTCTCACAAGACCGATCTGCCGCTCCCGAAAGCGGTTCACCTTGTGGCCCTGTTTGTATCCCCCATAGTAGAGATAGACCTCATCGCCCACAATGAGCTGCTCGTCGATCCACGCATGGGCGCGATCCCAGGTCCGCGGTTCGCTGTTACGGTCGAAGAACGCCTGCCGTTCGCGATGCCAATTCCTTCCGTCGCGCGTCCAGGCTAAAGCGGTGTATCCTATTCCGTAGGCATCCTTTTCCACCAACGGCGGCTCGTCAGCCTTGAGATCGTCGCGCAGCACCTTGACCATTCCAATGCGAAGCGGGCCGCGGGTAATAAACCCGGACATCGCATAGAACTGGGTGATCCCCTCGTCCTCTTTCAGATCGGGCCTCAACACGTACCAAGGCTCCTCCCAGTGGATGAGGTCGTCGCTGAAGCTCTGCATAGTGACTCGTCGTCGGCCTTCCCATTCGGGGTCGGGGCGGTAGACCGAGAGGATAGCCACATAGCGTTTTCGGATGGGGTCCCAGGATATGTTGTTGATGTCGTGGTCATGCTTGAGGACGACGCGGTCCACGAGCGGCCGGAAATTCAGGCCATCCGGCGAGACGGCGATGCGCAAGCCTCCGTCAGCCCAGTAGCCGTATTTGTATCGCGACGTCGGGTCGGGATAGTCCGGCCCCTCGTCGAGTATCTCGGACCCGAACTGTATCTCGGAAGGGTCCTGCAACACGCGATGCGGCCGAATCCAGTCGATGCCGTCGTCAGACTCCATATACCCAATGTGCGACCGGTCCATCTTTCGATCGTTCGTCCAACGGCCGTACCAGACTCGGAATCGCCCGGTCTGCGGGTCTCGAAGGACACTGAAGAAAGGCTGAAAACAACCATCCTCGTCTCCCCGGATCAGCGGATTGGGCAGATTCGGGTCACGCTTGGGCGGGTTGACTTGTCTGATGATGTTCTCGCTCTCCTCGATCAGATAGTCATCCAGCAACAGTTGCACACCTGCCCAGGCGTCGGGCCTATCATTGGCGGTTCCGGCCCGTGCTGTGATCAGGCCATCGCCGAACATCCCCCCCATCAGAGCCCACAGGCCCAGAGAAAACGCCACATGTTTGCTGAGAACGATTCGCACAACAGGTCCTTTCGTACTGTTGCTCCAGGCAATCACAGGGATCCGGTATATTCTGGGATCCCGGCAACACGGTTCTCGTCAGATGTCCGTCGCCGAAGGGTTGTCGAGGATGTGTTGGAGGGTACGGTCGGCGAGGGCGGCTCTTTGGGATTCGGCTATCCGGTTGATGATGGCGGGCTGGTCGGGCGCGTTCTGGGCCAGGGCGATGGAGGCGACGATTTGCAGGACATCGGCCAGGTGTATAGCCGAGGGGGCTTTCGCCGGGAGGTAGCCGTTGGCGGGTTCGCTAGTCAGGACGATCAGCCCGGCGCTGCCCAGGTGGCGCAGGATGAGGTCGCCGAACTCAGGCGGTATGTCGAGTTGCGTGCAGATAGTCTCCGCCTTGATGGGCGGTTTGCCACGCTCGAACGCCTCGGCGATCAGACGCAGGATGTTGATGACCGTAATGTCATTGGCGATGAACTGGCGCTGTGGCTTTCGGGCGGCGGCGATCTCGGCGGCATCGAGGCTCTTGAGATGCTGCGTCGTGTACGTCAGTTGCAGTCCGAACAGTACGATCAGCCACGTGATGTACACGGCCAGGACGCTCAGGGGGATCAACGCCAAAACGCCGTAGACGGTTTGATAGAACTTCGAGACGCTCAGATAGTAGCCGAAGGCGTTCTTGGCGGCGACCCAGACCACCGCGGCGACCAGCGCTCCGGAAACGGCGGCCCGGGCCTTGACCTTGGCGTTGGGCATGATGTAGTACAGCAGGAACAGGGCGACCGTGGCGATGAGGTAGGAACTGAGCAGGGGCATCATGGCCGAGAAGAAGGGATTCTGACGCCCGTCGGCGAAGACGTCGCGGTTGAGATAGTCGGCGAAGGCAAAGCGGCCGCTGATGTAGACGCCGACGCCGATCAGCAACGGGGCGAGTGTCAGCAGCGCCCAGTAGTTGATGATTCGATGCAGGAGGTTGCGGCCGCGGCCGATGTGCCAGATGTTATTGAAGGCCCGCTCGATGGTGCCCAGCAGGGCGATGGCGGCCCAGATGATGATGGCGACGGAGATAATCGTGATGGAGCCGGCGCCGACGCCCTTGAAGAAGTCGCCGACGATGTCGTTGATGGAGTCGGTCAGGAGGATCATCTGGCCCGGGACGCGCGGGTCTGGGACCTCGACGTAGGTAAGGTTGAGCTGTTCGTAAGTGAAATACTGGATACGGCTGGCAATGTCCTGGTGTGTGGGAAAAAGCTGGAAGATCAGCAACAGGACGATGGCCAGCGGCACAAGGCCGAAGATGGTGTGATAGGCCAGCGCCGCCGCCTGCTGGCCGGCGCGGTTGGCGCGGAGCAGGCGGGCGCAGTGGGACCAGAGCTTGATCTGGAAGACGGCGAAGCGGCCGAGCTTGCCAAGCTGGGCCGTCGGCGTGGTCAGCAGTTGCCTGGGCACCGCGATGATTCGCTCGAACATGACCTTTCCTTTCATTCCGCGCAAAGAACAATCCGGTCGCAGTGTCCGGTTGTTCCGCAAACCGGGCGCACAACCGCCCCGCAGCCTGTACGGCCCCGGTCACGGCCTATCATGCACGGGCGTCGGCGCCCGTGTCAACCGTCATCCACGGCGACGTGCGCCGCGCTCGGTATTCTACTTCAGCAGGCGGTCCAGCAATCCGCCGAGGGCCTGTTGCTGGAGAAACCGCTCCGTGTCCAGCTTGGGACTGCCCAGCGTGCCCCTGATGGGCAGCGCCACGCGTTTGACGCCCGCCGCCTGGCTGGAGCGAACGGGCTTGAAGTCGGTCGTATAGGGCGTGGTCACGGTGTAATTGCCCAAGGCGAGGGTCTCGACGTTGATCGCCCCGGTGAAGTCGAACGGATACTCGCCAAAATCAATCTGCATCTTGTCTGTGTACCGCATGACGCTGTCCTTGACCGTAAACGCCGTCGGGTGCACGGTCAGGTGCGCGCCTCGGGCCGCGGCGGGGCTGATCGAGAGGATCTGGCCCAGCAGGCCCGTGCCCCGGATGTTGATATTGTTGATGGCGAGCGTCCCGGCGACCTCGATGGCGTTCGGTTCGCCCTTGGCCAGCGGGATAACCATCTTCTCACAGTCGAAGTTGGCCTCGCCGCTGATAAGAGTGACATTGGCGAAAATAGGGTTGACGTACTGGAGCAGCTTGGCGGTTGTCTCGGGGTTGATTGCAACGTCCCTGGCCATCTGCATGGGACCCGGGGTCTGCAGGACGGGCAGATCGGCGTTGAAGTCGATCTTCCCCGCGAAGCTGGCCGTGCCGTTGTTGACCTTTGTCGAGAACGGCGCGAGCGTCAAGATACCCCTGTCTACGGTGATGTCCGTGTCGACAGCGTCAAAATTCAGGCCCATGTAGGACGCCCGGTCAAAACCGAACTTGGCCCGTGCGTTGAGATTCCTCAGGAAACCCTTGTCCTGCCCGGCCGGATAGAGGCTGGCGAAGTTAATCGACGTCGCGCGGTGCCCGTAGAGGTCGAGGCCTTCCGGCATGAAAGGCCTGGCCAGCGGGGCGGCCGCGGCCCAATCGAAATCGGCCTTGGCGGCGCCCTTGAGATTCGTCTTGTTCTCAGGGGCGGGGATCTTCGACAGGCTCGCCGCGAGTTTCAATTGCGGACTGTCCATCGTGAAGGTCTTGAGATTGTAACCGCCGCCGGCGGTATAGATTTCGCCGTCGAGCACAACCTTAACCTGCGGCTGAACAAAAGGCTCGGTCCCCTCGGATGTGACTCTCAGGTTGTTGATGATCGCATCGTCGGTCTTGACGGCGTAACCGTCCTTGATCTTCGCCATGCTCAGGTTCGAGGAGGCGATGCCCGCCATCGTCCACTTCTCGGGCAATTCCGCGAACTGCGAGACGATGGGCTGGGCCTTCGCCAGGTCGAGGTTGGTCGCCTTGACGGTGACGTTCGTGGGCGGGGCCTTCTCGCCGATGCCGATGAGGGCGTTTCGGGTTTCGAGCTTGCCCAGTTCACTGTTGAACTCGATGAACTTGACGGCCAGGGCTCCGAGGTTGGGATCGTAATCGGCGTCGAAGCCGAGGGTCACGTCCGAACCAAAGGTCACCGGCGGGGTGCCCTCTTTCGCGCTGAAAGTCAGGTTCTTGGCCGTAAACAGGCCCACCTCGCCGATGGATTCTTCCGTCATGGACATCTGGCCGTTGCCGGCGACGGAACCGGCGAAGTGGTAGGCGCCGAAGTCGACGAACTGGCCAAGCTGGGCCTGAAGCAGCGACAGGTCGGCCTGGGCGTTGTACTTGAGCAATTCGGTGGTGCCGCTGGCCGAGAGCCTGGCGAAGGACGATGTGACATCGAGTTTGTCGAACCGCGTGAGGCCTTCGCTCGCGGCGATTTCGGCGGCGAGATTCACGGGCTGATCGAGGGAGAGCTTTTTCTCGTCCATGATACCGGCGAGGTCGGTCAGACCCGCGGTCGCCTGAATCTTGCGCTGGCCGCCGATCGTGGACGTCTGAATGTTGCCGGCGATCTGGCCGGAGGTGATTCTCATGCCTTCCTTGATGCGCAGCGTCTGGGGCAACTGCGCCGTCACGGCCGCGACATCGCAGCGGACGCTGGCCTTGATGTCGGCGGTCGAGTCGGCCGCCAGAAGGCTGTCGAGTGAATTCAACGACATGGGCACGGTGCCAGCGGCGTTGAGGACCGCGAAATCCGTGGACATATCGAGCTTGTCGATGTCGATCTTGTTGCGGTCGGCCGCGAGCTTGACGTCGAGACTGAGGTTCTCGGTCTGGATCCGGTCGCCCTTGAGGGCCTCGGATGAGACATCCACCTTCTTGCCCGTGGCGTTGGCGGTCAGGTTCTCAACCCGGCCGTCGGTGATCTGGGTGTCGAGCTTGCCGGAGACGTTGCCCTTGGCGTCGACCTTGACGCCCGCCAGGGCCAGCAACGGTCCAAGGGTCTCAAGTTCCAGGCCGCTGACCTGGGCGGACACCTTGCCGGTGATCCCCTCCAGGGCCCAGCCCTTGCTCTCGCTGGGGTTGACATTGGCTTGAGCGGTGACGCCCGCGGACGTCGCCGCGGCCGGAACGGCCATCGCGACCTTCAGTTGCGTCGCAACGCCTACGGGCCGCAGGTTCAGTTCGCTGTTGATATCGGCCAGTTCGGTGGTCCGGTCCGATCTGTCCGTAACCTGGACATTGCCATCATTGACCACCAGGTCCACCTGGTGAACGGGCATTTCGGCCGACGGCGTTGAAGGTCCCCGGTCGGGCTTTGAGACGCCTTTTTCCGGCATCTTGCGCATGTCGATGCGAACCTGGGGCTCATCAACAACGGTCCTGCCGAGCGAGACCTTGCCCCCCAGCAGGGAGGCGTAGTGGGGTTTCGTGGATATCCGCTTGACCGCCAGCGACAGACCGCCGGTCTTGTCGCTGTAGGTCAGGTCCGAAACGCGGACGCCTTTGCCCCAGCCCATCTTCAGATCTGCCATGTCGGCTGAGCCCCCGGTGGCGGTGTTGATCTTCTTGACGACGAAGCGCTGCACCGGCCCTGACGAGACCACCAGGGGAACCATCAGAAACGCCAGGACCAGCAGCGCAACCAGCGCCGCTGGAATGAAGATGAGGAGTTTTTTAGCCTTACTCTTGTGGACGACCTGGGCACTGCCTTTTGCTTTCATAGTCGTGCTCCCATAAAAAGTTGTTAATCCGTTACACTTGCGCCCGAAAGAAATGATAGTCCACACGAGCCGTGGATAAAAGGAAAAAGCCCGCCGCCCAAGCGCCGCAAGCGAGCGCAAAAGCCCGCTGTCGGCGTGAAAACGGCCGCTTTAGGGGATCGATGGGGAAATGTGGCGTGCCCCGGCCTAGTCGAGCATGATCTCGTCGGATTTGTGTTTGACGAGGGCGTCGATTTCGTCGGTGTGTTTCTTGGTCAGGTCGTCGACCTGCTTTTTGCCCTTCTCCAGATCATCCTCCGTGATGGTCTTGGCCTTCTCGTTCTGCTCAAGTTGCTTGATGGCATCGCGACGGATGTTGCGTAGGCCGACCTTGGATTGCTCGCCGAGTTGCTTGACCTGGGCCACCAGTTGCCGGCGGCGCTCCTCGCTGAGCGGCGGGATGTTCAGTCGGATGAGCTTGCCGTCGACAATCGGGGCGATGGACAGGTCGCTGTTCTTGATGGCCTTCTCGATTTCCTTCACCGCCGAAGGGTCGAACGGCTTGATGACGATCATGTCGGGCTGCGGCGTGGCGAGGGAGGCCATCTGCTTGATGGGGGTGGGGCTGCCGTAATAGTCGGCGCGGATGTTCTCAACGAGGGCGGTGGAGGCCCGGCCGGTGCGGACGCCCTTGAACTCGTCCGTAAGGACTTCAACCGCCTTCTTCATTTTTGCTTCGGTGTCCTTGATGACCGGGGTCGTTGGCATGGCGCAACTCCGAAAATCAGCAGATCAGCGTACCGACGGGCTCGCCGCAAAGGGCCTTCGTGATGTTGCCCGTCTCAAAGATATTCAGCACGACGATGGGGATGCGGTTCTCGCGGCAGAGGCTGACGGCGGCGTGGTCCATCACACGGAGGTCTTTGGCGAGAATCTCCTCGTAGGACAGTCTGTCATAGAGCACGGCGTTGGGGTCCTTGACGGGGTCGGCGCTGTAGACGCCGTCGACCTTCGTGGCCTTGATGAGCAGTTCGGCGTCGAGTTCCGAGGCCCGCAAGGCCGCGCATGTGTCCGTCGTGAAGAACGGATTGCCCGTGCCGCCGGCGAGGATGGCGACGCGGCCGTTCTCCAGATGCCACAGGGCCTTGCGGCGGATGAACTTCTCGCACATGGCGTCGACTTCAATGGCCGAGAGGACCCGCGTCGGCTGGCCCATACGCTCGATCGTCTCCTGCAGGGCGCAGGCGTTGATGATTGTCGTCAGCATCCCCATGTAGTCGGCGGTGTTGCGCGGGATGTGGCTGGTCTTCGAGAAGGCCTCGCCCCGCAGGAAATTGCCCGCCCCGACCACGATAGCCACCTGCGAGCCGAGCTTGCAGACATCCGCGACACGGGCGGCGATGGATTCCAGACAGGGGCCGTCAATGCCGAAACCGCCGGGTCGGCAAAAACTCTGCCCGGACAGTTTCAGCAACACCCGTTTGTATTTGCTCTTGCCCATAGCGTGCGTAGTATATGCCCTCCACGGAGTTCCTGCAAGCAACGGCAAGAGGCGACTTAGCCCACCTCGAAGCGGACAAACCGCGCAACCTTCGCCTGTCCGCCCGCCTTCCTGGCGGCCTCGGCGACAACCTCGGCGACGCTCTTCTTGTCGTCCTTGACGAACGGCTGATCCAGCAGGCAGTTCTCCGCGTAGAACTTCTTCATCTTGCCCTCGACGATCTTATCGACGATCTCCGCGGGCTTGCCCTTGACTTGATCAGCGAAAATGGCCTTCTCGCGGGCCACGATATCGGGGTCGATGCCGCTGTGGTCGAGCGCCAGGGGCTTGGCGGCGGTGATGTGCATGGCGACGTCGGCGGCGACCCTCTTGATGACGTCGGAAGCGGCGACCGCCNNACCATCGCGCCGACCTTGCCGTTGAAGTGGATGTACGTGGTGATCAGGCCCGGCCCGCTCAGAGTGAACTTCGCGTAATCCCCGACGAGGGTTTTCTCGCCGGTCTTGCTCACCAGCTCCGTCAGCAGGTCGGCGAACTTCTTGCCCTTGAGCTGGGTCTCGGCCAGGCTCTGGGCGCCCTCGCTCTGCGTGCAGGCCATCGCATACTCGCCCATGATCGCCGCGGCGGCCTTGAAATCCTCGCTCTTGGCGACGAAATCCGTCTCGCAGCAAAGGGTGGCCAGTATGGCTGTTCCGCCATCGGCCGTGGCCCGTGTAATTACCAGGCCTTCGGAAGTCTCCCGCTCAGCGCGTTTGGCCATCGTGGCCAGGCCCTTGCGGCGGAGTATCTCGACGGCTTTGTCGACATCGCCGCCGGATTCGTTCAGGGCGGCCTTGCAGTCCATCATGCCCTGGCCGGTCATCTTTCTGAGTTTCATTACGTCGGCGGCTGAAATATCGGCCATATATCATGCTCCTGTCTTGTGCTGCTCGCCGGGGGCGGTAGTCGGTTTCATTGAGTCGGAAGGTCCCCGCAGGGGAACGCACCGAGTATTTCCATCGCTCTGATCGTATCGCAGGTGGCGCATCGCCGGAGGCGATCATTCGACCGTTGGCGGCTCTGCGGCGACGGTCGAGCCGGCCGGTTCGGACGGCTCGGCGGGTGCCGGCGGCGAGTGCTCGGCGGAACGCTTCGGAGCGGCGGCACCATCATCGGCCCGTGCAAGCGTCGGCCTGCGGGAGCGCACCCGCTTGACCGGTTGCTTGGCCTCACGCATCGTCGGGGCAAGTGTTTTGCCGAGGGAGACGGCGTCGGCCAGATCGTCGAGTATAAGTGCCACGGCCCGAATCGAATCGTCGTTGGCGGGGATGGCCACATCGACCGTGTCGGGATCGGAATCGGTGTCGAGCACGGCAATAGTCGCGATACCCAGTTTCCTCGCCTCGCGCAGGGCCAGGTACTCCTTGCGGGCGTCAACCACCACGACGGCGCCGGGCAGGCGAGACATCTCGCGTACGCCTTGCAGGTTGGAGCGGATCTTCCGCATCTCCCGTTTCAACCGGGACGCCTGCTTCTTGCTCTCGGCATCGAGTTGTCCGCTCTCTTGCATGGCCTCGAGCTGTTCGAGGTGCTGCAGCCGCGAGCGGACCGTCCGGAAATTGGTGAGCATCCCGCCGAGCCAGCGCGTTGCCACGTAGTGCATGCCGCACTTCTCAGCGGCGGCCTGAACCGACTTCTGGGCCTGGCGTTTGGTTCCGACAAATACGACGTCATTGCCCTCAGAGACGATCTGAGCGAGAAGCTTGCGGGCGATCAACAGACCCCGAAGGGTCTTCCTGACGTCGATAATATGTATATTTCCGCGCTTGTCGAAAATATACGGCGCCATCTTGGGGTTCCAGCGGCTCACGCCGTGGCCGAAATGGACGCCTGCGTTAATCAATTCACGTGCCAACTCTTTAGCCACAAAAAACCTCCAAACAGTGTTTCCTTAGATAGCAGCCCTGTAAACGCTTGCGCTGAAACCCGTAAACCTTAATGGGAAAGCCATTTTGTGTCAAGATTTTTTGGGAAAAATGGCGTTTCCAGCCGACGGAGCCAAAGTGCCGATAATATGCTTGCGTCCAGGATTGCCGGGCGTGTGATAGGCGTCGTACCTGACAATTGGGTCTTGAGTGAGCACCTCGACTTTCATCGGTGGTTGATACACCCTTTTCTTCCTGCCGTGCATGACAGGGCAGGTGATGCCATGCAGAGATGGCGGTCAGCGGCCCGCATCCGACCGCGGGCTGTTTTGT
>DDXG01000397.1 GCA_002347125.1 Phycisphaerales bacterium UBA2266 | reverse complement strand
GTGTTCTTCCTGCTGGCCACCAACCTCGGCGAGATCCTCACCCTGGCGGCGGCCCTGATCATTGGGCTGGATCTGCCTCTGACGGCGGTGATGGTCCTTTGGGTCAACCTGGTCACCGACGGGGCCTGCACGGTGCCCCTGGGTGTGGAGCCGGGGCACGCCGGCATCCTTAAGCGACCGCCCAGGGACCCGAAGGCCTTCATTATCGATCGGGTGGTGGCCCTACGAATGGCGCTGTTGACGCCCATCATGGCCGCAGGCACCATAGGACTTTTCTGGTACTCCAAGGAAAGCGGCGGTTTGGACTATGCCCGGACGGTCGCCTTCACCACTTTGGCGGCCTTTCAATGGTTCCATGCCTTTAACGCCCGGTCTAGCACGCAGTCCATTTTTTCCATCGGCCTCTTCAGCAATCGCTGGGTCCTGCTGGGTGTGGGCATTGCGATTATCCTCCAGATAGGGGCTGTTCAAAGCCCCATCGGGCAATCGCTGTTCGGGACGACCGTTCTCTCCGGGACGGATTGGATTAGAATTGTTTTGGCATCGAGTTCCATCTGGGTCGCAGACGAGCTTTTCAAGCTGATGGGCATTTACGGAAGCCCGGAAAAGAGGGCTGCGAGAGGCTGATGCAAATTGTGTTGCCTCTTGAATGCCGGGAGCAGGTTACCTTGTTCCCTTAATAGCTGAGCTGAGGAGGCTGATATGTTTGGAAAACGAAATACGATTACGAGAACCGGATTGTGAAGATCACGCGGGGCCAGACGGATATCGTGGCGTTCTGGTATGATGCGCTCGGTCGGCGCGTCAAGAAACTGGACCACATTACGGCCGGTGGAACGCGGTGGTACTACTACGACAGGGACCGGCGGGTTGTGGATGAGTTCCGCAAGCCGGCCACTTTCCTAGTCCCGAAGCGAGTTCGGGATCGCCGGGCGGAGCGGCCGTCGGCCGCGGATCTGTTTCCGGCGGGATTTGCCTTGACGGGCGGGGGCGGCGTGGTAGGATTGGGACAGCTCTTTGAGTAGGCCAAGTTGTTGTAAGTGCTGGATTTGTCGCTTTGGGCCAGGAACATGGTTGAGGGCGGCGGCGTGTTGGGCGTGAAGGAGGGCGATGGAGTCGCGAGGGTGATGGAGACTCAGGACAATAGATGGGCGTGATATAATAATACGGTGGGGTCCCTAATATCCATAACACATCGTCCGCGACGGCCGGCCGCACGGGTGACAGCCGTTTTGAGCCGTCGGATGTCCGTCCGTCGCGTTTGCTTTGGGTTTTGAGCTTCGCGCTTCGAACTCGTATCGTCCCTCGTCCTTCGTCCATCGGGCCACATTCCTGTTGACCCGGCGGCAAGCACGTCTTACGCTACCGTTACCCCGAGCCGCAGAACAACAGGAACAGACCATGACACCGATAGACCTTCGCAGCGACACCGTCACGCACCCATCGCCGGCCATGCGCCGGGCCATGACCGAGGCGGAACTCGGCGACGACGTCTTTGGGGATGACCCCACCGTCAACCGCCTTGAGGAGATGGCCGCTGTACGCATGGACAAGGCGGCCGCGATGCTTGTGCCCAGCGGGACGATGGCGAACCTCGCGGCCGTCATGGCCCACTGCGGCCGCGGCGACGAGGTCATTCTTGGCGACCAATCCCACACTTTCCTTTACGAGGCCGGAGGCGTTGCAGTCCTCGGCAGCATCCACCCGCACACGCTGCCCAACCGCCCCGATGGGACCCTCGACCCGGCCGCCATCGAATCGGCCATTCGTCCGGACAACGTCCACTTCCCGCGCAGCCGTCTTATCTGTCTGGAGAACACGCACAATCGTTGCGGCGGCGCCCCTTTGACCGCCGAGTTCACCGCCGCCGTTGCCTCCATCGCCCGTCGGCACAATCTCAAGCTACATATCGACGGCGCGCGTATCTTCAACGCTGCCGTCGCCCTGAATTGCCCCGTAACGGATCTGACGCGGGATGCCGACTCCGTGAGTTTCTGTCTGTCCAAGGGTCTGGCCTGTCCCATCGGCTCGCTGCTGTGCGGCCCGGCGGAGTTCATCAGGCAGGCCCGGCGCATCCGCAAGGTCCTGGGCGGCGGGATGCGGCAGGCCGGTATCATCGCGGCCGCCGGCATCGTCGCGCTTAACGAGATGATCGACCGCCTGGCCGACGACCACGCCAACGCCCGCAAGCTGGCCGAGGGCCTGGCCGAGATCCCCGGCATCGCCATCGACCCGGCGGCCGTTCGCACCAACATCGTCTACTTCGACCCCAATACGGATGCCGCCCGGTTCGTCAGGGCCCTCGACGGCAGGGGGGTCAGGGTCATCAGCACGGGCCCGGCCCGCTGCCGGGCCGTTACCCACTACGGCATCGAGTCGGCCGATATCGACGCGGCACTCAAGACCATCCGCGAAACCCCCATGGCGTGACCACTGTCAGGGAGAGGTTTTTTTCGGGAAACGCTCTTCTGAGGCCGTCAGGCGGGTTTTTTGTCCAGGTTTTTGGCTTGCCCCGCCTGCGATGTCTTGTTAAGATGGGCAAACAATCAAGATGATTATGGTTGGGCAACACGGAGGATGGTTTATGTGCTCAACGCACCGCATTCGGAGGCGGACAACACTGTCTGTCGTAGTAACCCTGTGCCTCATCGGCACGGGCCTGCAATGGTTGGACCCCAGGGCCGGCGCCATTGAAGTGTGGATGCTCGATGGGCCCGCTGAGCCGGTCCTTGGCGGCCGACCTGGCGGCAGTGGAGAAGAGCCTTTTGCTGTAGCCGCACTGGCGGCAGCGGGGGTCATCCCGCCTTATCGAGACATGGGTGGGGCGTGGACCGAGCAGGGGGGTTTCACCCAGGACGATCCAGACTCGCCATCGTTCTTCGGCTACGCCTTTGACTTCGACGGCGATTTCGCGATCGTCGGCGCCCACATGAGCAGCGGGGTCGCCCCGAATGCGGGCGCCGCCTACATCTACCAACGGGACCGGGCCGGGCAGTGGAACCTCTACCAGACGCTTACCGCCCCGGACGCAGCGGCCAACGACCACTTTGGTGTGGCTGTCGCCATTGATGGCGGAGTCGCCGCGGTCGGTGCATACAAGGCCGATGGCGTGGGGGCCGTGTACTGTTATGTCCTCAACCGCAAGGGCCAGTGGATTCTTCGGCAGAAGCTCCAGGCCCCCAGGCTCGACCTCGGCGACAACTTCGGCATCACGGTGGCGCTTGATGGTGCATACCTCGTTGTCGGCGCCGACGGCGATGACGAGGCCGAGGATGACGCCGGGGCGGTCTATGTCTTCCGTGGTCGAGGCCGTTATCCCCGCAACGGTCGCAAGCTCATCCCGCATGATGTCAGCTACTCCGACCAGGTCGGCCTGGCCGTAGCCATCGACGGGGACTGGATCGCCGTAGGCGCCGAGCGTGAAGGGTCGGATCAGGGCGCTGTCTATATGTACAAGCGCCGAGGGGCCCGCTGGTTGCAGTACACCAAGCTGACCTCCATCGACCGCGACGCCGGCGACCTGTTTGGCTGCAGCGTCAGCCTCCGCGACGGACGGCTTCTGGTCGGCGCGCGGGGCGACGATGCCCCCGAACGGCTCAATGCCGGTGCGGCGTACACATACCGACTAACAGGTGCCATCTGGGTCTGGGAGAGCTGGTTTCGCTCTACTGAGCCCATGACAGACGGCCTCTTCGGCACATCCGTCGCGTTGAAGGACGATCTCGCCATCGTCGGGGCCCCCGGCGAGTCCGTGCATGGCGACCCCAATAGCCGCACCGGCGCGGCGTATCTGTTCCACCGTCCCGGTGGCCAATGGGCGGACTTGGCTCGCATCGCTGCCTCGGACGGGCGGCACGACGACTACTTCGGGGTCGCGACCGCCTTCGACGCTACTACCCCTGTCGTCGGGGCGCCCAAGTGGGACCCTCTGGCCGAACAGGACCTTGGCGCCCTCTACTTCTTCAGCCGCTGCCCGCCGGCCGACCTTAACGGTGACTGTATCGTGAACTTTCTCGACCTGGCTGTCCTTGCAGGCCAATGGTCTGGCCCCCCCGCGAACCCGAAAGCCGACTTCAGTCCGTTTGATGTCCCCGGCCGCGTTGACTACTTCGAGCTGGCGGGTCTAGCCGACCTCTGGCTCCAAGACGGCAACTGATCCGGCCACTTTGTCCTGGATAAGAGCCTCGTCCTCTTCGAGACGTCCCTGACAGATGGGGTTTGGTCACTGAGCGTGGCTTGCATCGCGGATTTCTCAGAGTCCGCGACGATCGGTCGATTCACCGGACCATACCATCGACCGTGTTTTCACAATCTCGGCACCCCGCAGGCGCAGTCAAACCGCACGCCTGGCCTCCATATATGTCCCGGGCGGGCGCTATCCCAGGGTGGCGAGAAAGATGTCAAGAAAATCTGGCGTACGCGTCGGAGGAATACAGATTTCTGTAGTGGCACGATTGCCGTAAGCCTTTCCTTGGCAAGGACTTACGCTACATCTTTACCAGAATGCCCAACTTGCCCAGCCAACCAACGTCCCGGAAAAATCACGCTCCGTGCGCACCTTTGCAGCCGGGATGAAAATGTAAAGTGTTCGGCCGGCGATTGCCGATTCTCATGTTGTGCTCAATGCAATAGAGTGGCTCTTACACAATGACCAGATCGGCCATATTAGTTCAGATCAGCGGTGGCTATTGACGCGCCAACAAGTCGGATCGTAAACCCGGCGCCGCACGATGGGGCTAACTTAGGTGCGTAAAGGAAAGAGCCATCTAACATACGGGAGGACGTTCGCGTCCTCCCATCTTTGTGCGCGCATGTTTGCTTTCAGGCATCAGTGCCGCTTGGATGCCGACGACGCAGGCGTCTAAGAACCAGCCCGACAACCACAGCGCTGACCGCGACCGGCAGCATCTCAAAGGCGACCCGAGCGACCCCCGACAAGCCCAGGTGCGTCGATAGTCGATTCATGTGTGCCCCACTGTCGAAGGCTTCAATCACACATCCCAGATTCGACAGCAAGAAGATCACCGCGGGAACCAGCAGACACACGGCCGTATACCACCGCACCCCGCGCCCAAGCCACAGCCAAATGCACACCAGCAACACCGCAACAATCGTCGGAACAATCGGCCCGGCCGCACTCATCCAAGGCCCGGCCCCGTCCGGCAGCCGGCTGAACGATACGCCAGGGTCTCCCGAGAAGATTGTCCATCGAACTTCCCGGACCTGCCCGCCGAGCATCAAACCTATGATGTAGTGCCCAAACTCGTGCACAGACGGATACAGCACCAGGCCGGAAACGACGGCAACGCCAGCCGTCAGGCAGATGTGCCTTCCTTTGACCCCGCGCCATGCCCGCAATGTACGACGCCTGCGACCCAACATCATTTCGGCCAAGGCGCCGGCACAGCACGCTATCCCTAACATCCGCCATGATGGCCCGAATCGGCCCCACGGCCAACCCGCCGACATCCGATAGCGACCATTGCCGGCTCCCGGGTCCAGCCTCAGTGTGTCTTCCACGGGGATGTCCACCCAACATTGGCCTTGTCCGATTCGGCATAGATCCACTACCTCGCCGTCGGGACTGACGCGACTGACTCGGCACACGTCGGCGGTCATATTGATTCTCAGGGAGACACGCACATGGCGCTCGCCCCAATTCGGGATTCGTAGCTCCGCCGGCTTGCCCGGGAGGTTCCCCCTTGCCGAAACGTACCGCACCCAATGCGGCGGCAGGTACCTGCCGGGAATAAGGAAGAGTACAAGCCCGCCGGCCAGCAGGAAGGTTACTGCGGTCAAGACCACACCGTGGACCGTCCGGATGTCCGCCATGGGACCTCGCCCACAGCTATCTTTCGTATACAATCCTTCCACCTACCATCGTCATCGCCACGGTCAAATCCTCATTCAGCAGCACAATATCCGCGGCTCGGCCCACGCCCAGCGTGCCGTCGCCGTCCAGTCCCAGCAGCCGCGCCGCCCCGGCCGTCACGCCGTGGACCGCCTCGGCGGCGGTGCAGCCGGTAAAACGCACCAGCCGTGCTACGATCTCGCTGAGCCCGACCGCGGTGCCGATCAGCGTGCCATCGGCGTACCGCGCCGCCCCGGCCCTGGATTCGTACTCCAGGCTGTTGTAGACGTACTTGCCGTCCGGCAGGCCCATCGCCTGCATCGCGTCCGTAATGGCAACGATCCGCCCGGCCCCCAGGAGCCTCCAGACCATCCGTACAATCGCCGGATGCACGTGCACACCGTCGCTGATTAACTGGCAGGTTACGTGCCGACGCTCGCAGATCGCCGCAAACGGCCCGGGCGTGCGGTGATGAATTCCAACCATCGCATTGAACAGGTGCGTTACGTGCGAGAGGCCGGCGTCGATGCCCGCCAGCGTCTGCTCGTAGTCCGCGGTCGAGTGCCCGAACGAGGCCACGACGCCCGCCTCCTCCAGCCGTCGAATCGTATCGAGGGCCCCATCCAATTCGGGGGCAATCGTCATCATGCGAAGTGTCCGCCGCGTCGCGGTGAGGATCTCGTCGAGCACCTCCGGCTCGGCCCTGCACAGGCAATCGGGCTGGATCATCCCCCGCTTGCCCGACGCGATGAAGGGCCCTTCCAGATGAATGCCCAGCAGGCGGGCCCCGCCGAGGTCCTGGCCCACGCATTCGGCGGCGATCCGCAGGTGCCGGTTGTCGCGGCCCGCTTTGTACACCGTTGTCGCCAGGAATGCCGTGACGCCGAATCGTGCGCATGTCCGCGAAATGGTCTCCAGGGCCTGCGGCGTGGCATCCAGCACATCGGCCCCTCCGGCCCCCTGAATGTGCACATCGACATATCCCGGCGAGACCAGGCGACCCCGCGCATCAATCACCCGCTCGCAATCGGCCTGCGATAGCCCGGCCCCTATCGCCGTAATCGTCCCGCCGTCGGCCAGTACGTCCACGGCCTGCTCGCCGTCCAACAACCGACCACCGTGTATCAAGATGCGTCCAGCCATCCACAACTCCTAGAAAATAGCACGCAGCACGGACATCGCACCCGTGACAGAAGGCCACCCAGGGCATTCCGCCCTCGTCTGCTTCCAAGCGCCCGGCCAGCCTAACCTCTATCCCGGCGATTGGCAACCCATCACAGGTCGCCGACCGCTGATCGCCAACGCAATCCCTGCAAATTGGAGCAGTGGCCTTGCGGGGCCGAAGAACGGGCGCGTTAATCTGGGCAAGACAGACGATCTTCCTACGGCTTTGCCGCTTCCCGCCTGGCGGGGTTGTCTGTGGCCGGCAGCATCCCCAACTTGACGTCTGGCGGGTCGGCCCGTATCATATCCCGGGTTCGAATCTTTCTCGTGGAGCACAAATATGGGCAAGTCCGAAAAAAGCTGGGAAAAGCGCCTTGTGGGCACGCCGGATGACCTCGCCGTCCGTTTCGTCGAGTCGCTGTCGTACGACCGCCGTCTCTACAAGTACGACATCGTCGGTTCGATCGCCCACGCCGCCATGCTGGCCGAATGCGGGCTGATCACTCAGGCCGAGTCCGATACGATCCACGAGGCCCTGCTGGAGATCGGCAAGGAGATTGCGGCCGGTCGATTTGCATTTCACACCGAGCACGAGGACATCCACATGGCCATTGAGGCCGCCCTGGTCGAGAAGATCGGCGACGTCGGCCGCAAGCTCCACACCGGCCGTTCACGCAACGACCAGGTCGCTGCCGACCTGCGCCTCTGGATGCGCGACGAGATCCAAACCCTCCAGGCCAAGATCACCACCCTTCAAGGGGCCTTTCTCGACCTGGCCGGCAAGCACACCACGGACGTGATGCCGTCCTATACACATATGCAACGGGCCCAGCCTGTCGTCATTGCGGCGTATCTGCTGAGTTTCGTCCCACAACTGCAGCGGGATTACGAGCGACTGGCCAATGCGGCCGCCCTCGCCGACGTCTGTCCATTGGGATCGGGGGCCGTAGCAGGCTCCACATTGCCGCTCGACCGCCGGACCACGGCCGAGGCCCTGGGCTTCGCCGGCCGTTCCGTCAACAGCATCGACTCGGTCACCGACCGCGACTTCTGCGCCGACTTCCTCTTCGCCTGCTCGCTCGTTGCCGCGCACCTTTCGCGCCTGGCTGAGGACTGGATCATCTTCTGCACGAGCGAGTTCGCGTTCATCCGCATCGCCGACAGCTTCTGCACGTCATCAAGCATGATGCCCCAGAAGCGCAACCCCGATATGCTCGAACTGATCCGTGGCAAGACCGGCCGGGTGTACGGCTCGCTGGTGGCGATGCTCACGATTCTCAAGGCCCAGCCGACCGGCTACAACCGCGACCTGCAGGAGGACAAGGTTCACGTCTTCGCGGCCGCCGACACGACCGAGGCCTGCCTCGACATAGCCGCCGCCATCGTCCGCAACACGACGTTCAACACGGCTCGCATCGCCGCCGGCCTCGATACGGGGTTCCTCGACGCGACGGCCCTGGCCGAGTACCTTGTCAGGAAGGGCATCCCGTTCCGCAAGGCCCACGGGATCGTCGGGGCCCTGGTGGCCGAGTGTGAGAAGGCCGATATGCAGCTCGGCGATCTGCCCATTGAGACACTCCGGGCCTACTGCACGGCCGTCGGCGAGGACGTCTACGACTACCTGGGCCCCGCGAATGTGGTCAAACACTACGCCACCGATGGGGCAGGCGGCACGATGCAGGCTGAAAAACAGATCGCCGATTGGAGAAAAGTCCTGGCCGCCCGATGACCTCCGCCGAAGACAGCATAACCCGCTGGTTCGCTGAACGAAGTCGCCTCGACCCGCATCGGTTCCCCATCGGGATCGGTGACGACATGGCTCAAATCCGGCTTTCTCCCGATGCGTCCGTCCTGGTTACCACCGATATGCTCCTTGATGGCACGCACTTCGACCTGACCCGCTGCACCCTGGCCCAGGCCGCTGGAAAGGCCATGGCCGTGAGCCTTTCGGACTGTGCCGCCATGGCCACGGCGCCGCTGGCCGCCGTGGTCGCCGTCGCGATGCCCCAGGGTTGGGGGCCCGAAGAGCTGAAGGAAATCCACGCCGGTATTCGAGCGGCGGGCGACCCGTTCAACTGTCCGCTCATCGGCGGCGACATCACGGTATGGCGCACCGACCGCCCCTTCGCTATCACCGTCACAATGCTCAGCAGGCCTGGCTCACATCCCCCGGTCCGGCGCAGTACGGCCCGGCCTGGCGATATTGTCTGTGTCACCGGCTCCCTCGGCGGCGCCTATCCCCGTCGTCAAAGCTGCGCCCCAGGGAAGGGACGAGCGACGAAAGATGATGGACGACGGACGATGGACGAAGCCGTGGCTAGTGGGGTGTACCGCACAATGCGTGATACGCCATACGCCATACACGACAGGAACGACCCCACGAAGCACCTGACATTCACTCCCCGCGTCAACGAGGCCCTCGCCATCACCGAACTCGTGCCGCTGAACGCCATGATCGACCTGTCCGACGGCCTCAGTTCCGACCTGACCCGCATCTGCGAGCAGAGCAAGGTCGGCGCGGTCATCGAATCCGGGAAACTGCCGCTCTCGGACCAGGCCCGGCGATCCCCCGACCCCATCGCCTCGGCGCTAAACGATGGCGAAGACTTCGAACTGCTCTTCACCCTCACCGCCGACAACTGTGAGAAACTAGCCGCCGCATGGACGCACCCCACCCCCATTACCTCCATCGGCCGAGTCACCGCCGACCCCGCCATCCGCCTCCAATCGCCCAACGGGGCCACCGCCGCCATGACCCCATCCGGCTACGACCACCTCTGCCGGGGATAGGCCGTCCCGGTTGCTTTGTGCCTTTTGCTATATTGTTTTGCTATTGTCTGTTTGACATCTGATATCTGCCGGTCCCACGCCCCTACACTTCATACTCTTCGCCCGCCACCTCGATCCGCCCATCATCCCCCATCGCCTCCGCCGCCTTCAAGGCCGTCACCAGCGCCGCAAATCCCGCCTCACCCGGACAATTCAACACCGCCCGCCCCCGGATTGCCTCGAAGAAGTTCTCCAGGTGCGGTCCCACGTGCGGCATGGTGAACGGCTCGGCGTCCCCCAGCCCCAGCATGAGCGGCTGCATCTTGTAAGGCGGCGGCGACTCATCCACATACAGCGGCCACGACATCTCCCCGGCCGCAGCATCCTCCTTGCCAATGGCCTTGAGCAGCCCCTCGCGGACCAGCCGGTTCCACTTCTGGGCCGTATCCGCCCCCGGCTGGCGGTGCACCTGCGTCCTATACGACGGCCCCTGGTCAATAATCAGCGTCCCCTCATCCCCGACAAACGCCTCATACCGCCCGCCACCGCTGTTCATCGGAATCGTCTGATAGTACGCCCGCACCGCCCCCTCGGGCGTCTCATACTCGAGCACCGCCATCACGTTGTCATACCACTGCGACTGGGCCGCATTGAGAAAGTTCCGACCGCCGCTGGCCAGCACCCCGCCCGGCCGAGCCCCCAGGAACCAGTTATACACATCCAATTGCCCGGACGAGCGGTTCAGCAGCGGTCCGCCACTGTGCCGGCGGCTGTCGCGCCAGTTGCGAAGCTGCTCCATTGAGTCATACCCGAACTCACTCAGCATCGCCCCGCATATCTCCGTCCCCTTCGGCCAGCCGGCCGGCAGATTGATGTGCCGGTACTGATTCCACTGCCCGTTGACAATCCCGATCCGCCCCAGCAGCCGCTCACCCTGTATCAGCTTCTCATTGGCAAACCGGTACCGCGCGTCACTACGCCGCGAATAGCCGACCTGCAACAGCTTGCCCGCCTTGCGCGCCGCCGCCACCATCCGCCTCGCCCCCGCGGCCGTCATAGCCATCGGCTGCTCGCAATAGACGTGCAGCCCCGCCTCCAGACACGCCACCGTCTGCTCCTCGTGCCAGACATCCGGCGTAGCGACAATCACCGCATCGAGGCCCTTCTCCTTCACCAGCATCTCCCGGTAATCGACGTAGCCCGTCGTCTCCTGCTTATAGGCCGTCAGTATCCGAACTGCACGCTTCAGCGCATACTCTTCCCATATATCGCACACGGCCGCTATCCGCACTGCATGCAACCGAACCAACGCCTGCGCCAGCGTCATGCCCTGAGTGCCGCACCCAATCAATCCCAGTCTGATCTCCTCGCCCTTGCTCGCCCCCTCGTCCGCCTCTACCACCATAGGCCCCATCGCAACCCCCATGCCAGCCGCCGCGACCGACCCCAGAAACCCCCGCCGGTCCATTGTCCTATCGCCGCCCGAAGCATCCATCCTGTCACCTCATTAAACGAATTGAAGGGGTCCGACCAACGAAATACGAACGACGAGCCACCGCCGCCCGACAACATCAAGACGCCCCATTCCCCCAGATTGGTATAACCCACCGCTGGAGGTTACGGCAGAAGTCCTCGCCCCTTTTTGCCTTTTGATTTGTCGTTTTGCTCTTTGCTGTTTGATATTCGCCTTGCCTCCGCGACCTCCGCATCCTCCGCGGTGAGAACCTCTTGATAATCCCACTCCCTTCGGCTACAGTCGGGCCCGACAGTTTCGGTCATTTGGATTTGTTTCGAGTTTCGACATTCGGATTTGCAGAAGTAGTAGGAGGAACCATGAAGCCATCCCGATGCCTCACACGGGTTGTTCTTATTCTCGCCCTGACGGCCGCAGCCCTGGCCGTCGAGAACCTCGATCGTGGCCTGGTCGCCGTGCAGAAACCCGATGGCTCGGTCTTTCTGAGCTGGCGGTTGCTCAAGGCGGATCGCCCGAACATCCAGTTTCGCCTCTACCGCACCAAGGCCGGTTCGGATGAGCGGACGCTTCTGACGGGCGAGCCTTATAGCCCCACCTGCTTCACCGACACCACGCCCGACAAATCCGCCACATACACGTACGAACTGCAGCGCAACCGCCGCGGCGAGCGAGCCGCCGCCCCAGCGGTCCTTGCCACCACCACCATCAACCTCTCCGACACCCCCAAACCGTACCTCAGCATCCCCCTGGCCGGCGACTACGACTTCCAGAAGGTCGGCGTTGGCGACCTGGACGGCGACGGCGTGCTCGAATTCCTCATCAAGCAGCCCAATTTCAACACCGATCCCTACCAGCAGCCCGGCTACTGGAAAAAGAGCACGACCACCTACAAGATCGAGGCATACACGCTCTCCGGCAAGCTCCTGTGGCGGCACGACATGGGCTGGTCCATCGAGGCGGGGATCTGGTACTCCCCGTGGGTGATTTACGACCTCGACGGCGACGGGCGGGCCGAGGTCTACTGCAAGGCCGGCGAGGGCGACCCGCGAGATGAGAAGGGCCTCGTCCAGACCGGCCCCGAATGGCTCATCAAGCTCGACGGCCGCACCGGCGAGGTCCTCGCCAAGACCGATTGGCTGGGCCGCGACGGCTACGGCGACTACAACTACTACTGCCGCAACTTCCTCGCTGTCGCCTACCTGGACGGCAAGACCCCCTCGCTGATTATGCAGCGGGGCACCTACAACCTCATCCGCATCCGCGCCCTGGACAAGGACTTCAACACGATATGGAACTGGGAAACGACCCAGGAGGCGAAGAAGTACTCCGGCCAGAGCGGCCACGGCCTGATTACCGCCGACGTCGACAACGACGGACGCGATGAACTTGTCATCGGCGCGGCCGTCATCGACGACAACGGCAGGGGGCTCTGGACCCTTGAAATCGGCCACCCGGATGCCTTCTACGTCGCCGACATCGTCCCCGATAACCCCGGCCTGGAGTGTTTCTTCGGGATCGAGCCTCGCCGCCCGAAGAACGGACTCATGGTCGTCGACGCCGCGACCGGCCGTATCCTCTGGGGCCATGGCGAACCCACGTTCCACGTCCACGGCCAGGGCATGGCCGCCGACATCCTCGCCGAGCACCCCGGTATGGAGGTCTACGCCGGAGAACGCGACTACAAGAAGCGGTGGCTCTACAGCGCCGACGGAAAGCTCCTCAACTTCTACGAAGACACGCCGCTGGCCCCGCGAGCCCTCTGGTGGGATGCCGACCCGCAGAAAGAAGTTGTCATCGGCCGAACGATCCGTAACTGGCCCGACGAGACAATTCAGGAACTCGAAGGTTCACCCATCGTCGTCATGGACTGCCTGGGCGACTGGCGGGAAGAAGTCGTCACCGCCCTCAAAGGCGAGCTGCGCATCTACACCACGACAATCCCGACCGAGGACCGCCGAACGTGCCTGTTGCAGGACCACCAGTATCGGCTGGGCGTAGCCGCCCAGACGATGGGCTACTACTACCCGGCCACGCTCGGCCTGCAACAATAGTGCATAAGAGCATAAGAGCATAAG
>DDXG01000347.1 GCA_002347125.1 Phycisphaerales bacterium UBA2266 | reverse complement strand
ATTCAGAAGTAGTTTTGTCTTGTAACAGTGCGATCTTCGCCAGGGTGTAATACAAAAGTGCCAGCAACAACAACCCCACGACGCCCGCGATCAACAGCAAGTCGAACACATCGCTATGGGTATGGACCCATATGCCTGCGACCGAAGCCATCCGCTCCACCATTTGGCCATACCCCATACCGAACAGGAAATCCGCCCAGTCGGCCTCGTTCTTGAGCCAATCCAATGCGCCGGTCCAGAAAGCATATCGACCCGACCCGATGGACCCCCTGCTCAGATCATAGGTCCAGCGCCGCATCAATTGCTCAATACCCACTTTGCTGAAATAGACGGCGGCGACCACAACCAGAACAAGGACGAAAAGCATCAGTCTGTTGCGCTTATGTCTATCTTTAGTGACGAAGATGCCCCAGCCGACCAACCAAGCGCCGGACGATACGAAGGCAACCTGGCTGGTTCGGTCGTACATGACGAATGCCGCCGCCGGCAGAAGCAGGGCCGGCAGCAGAAGCCAGGGTTTCCTCATGTTTATTGAGAGGTAAAGCGTTGCCCAGATGCTGGGAAGCAGAAAGCCGAGCGTTGCTTTGCCGGATACGCCTTCGGCGCCGCGCGTGGCAACCACGCCGGCATAGAGGTAGGCTCGCACCTGGCCGCGGCCGGTGATATAGAAGTACAGCACCACAAGTGCGCACAGGCTGCTGCCGATGACGATGCAATACAGGAATCGGCGCGCATCAGCCGGGTTTTGCACGACCAATGCCACATATACCCATACGGTCAACGCGAATATCACCTTGAAGTAGTACATCTGTTCGGCGCGAGCCTGCTGCGACGGGATGCTGTCCGCGATTTCCCCTCGGAGGTAAACCAGCCCAAGGACAAAGGCAAAAGCCAGCAGGAGTCTCGCATAAAGGCCGGCGTATCGGTGCCAGAAGGGCAATAGGAACGGCAATGTGGCGAGCACAACGAGGAAGAATATCCCCTGAGACAATTGCATCAGACTCATGCCGAAGATGCCTGACGGAAAGAAGTAGTACCCGGCTTGGGCGATGCTGGGATTGAGCAGACCCATGATGCACAGGACGTAGAGCCCGACCGGCGACGCCACTTGGCGAGCAATGGCTTGCATCGGTGTCGTCGGATCGGCGGCGGGGTTGCGAATCCACTGTGCGGATCTACCCATGAGTCCCGGTCTCCGTTCGAATCGGTTGCATGCCCGCGGCCTTGACCGGCTCCCGTGTCGGCAGAGCCGCCACCTTGTGGAGGAACCCCTCGTATTGGTCCTGATACTGGGACAGTCCTCGCCGGATCACCTGCGGATTGTGGGTCTCCATCGAGCGTTCCCCGGCATCCAGTATCTGCTTCACGGTCGCGCCGCTGTGGTCACGAATCAGATGCGTCTCGGACATGCCGAACATCTTGAGTAATCCATCGTACTTGGAGTGACCGCCTGCCGTCTCGTAAGACGCACGCGGCAGCACTGTCAGCAGCGGCGTCAGGTTCTTCAGGCAGAACAGCGTATCGTGGAACCGGTGCGTAATCACGAGCTTCGCGTCGCGGAACAAGCCAGCCCACTCCAGCGGCGAGACGTCGTTGCAGATGTAATCCGCGTACCTGGCCGGTCTCAACGAAACGACTTGATAACCGCGCGCCCTGTATGCATCGGCAAGATCGGCCGCCCACGTAAACTGCCGTGTCATATGCAGAATCACCGTGGGCCGCTCGAACGAAAGATGCTTCTTTCGCAGATAGGCCTTCGCCGGTCCGTAGTCAATGTCGTAAGTGAACGTGGGATCAGGAACCATCTCGATTTTATCGGGCGGTCCTCCGAGGCCGCGGATCAGTTCATACGTCGCCGGATCCCGCACACCCAGCAGGTCGAAACCCTGTACACTGGCTTCGAGCGTCTTGCGCTGAAACTCGGAGAGGTCACCAAGCGATGTGGACCGGGCCGAGGCGGCGCACATGACCTTACGAGCCCTGATGTCGGGTGCGAGCCAGAATGCCGTGACGGTTTCCGGTCCGAAACGGTGTAACTCCAGCAGCGTATCGCTGCCCACGACGAGCACATCATAGTCCTGCTCCCGGAGAAACGCCTGCGACCTCTCGTAATCCGTTGTCACCAGCGACTGCCGACCGAAGGGCAGAAGGGTCTTGCGGGCCTTTCTGTACTTGAGCATCCGGACCGTATCGCGGCCCCACTGGGCGGGTGTGATGCAAGAGAGATTGGGTCTCCACCAATACCGCCACGACCGATAATTGACCAGTTCCACGTGGTCCTCTGGAAACTGCTTCCGCAAGGCCCTGTAGGTGCATACAGCCTGCATGACCGTGCCGGGGTTCTCCGTCCAGTAATACGTTAGCAGCCCTATTCGCCGCATGAACGACACCCCTTGCGGATGAGCTTTCGCAACAGCCCGGCCGCCAGTGATGGGGCTCGCAGCCTTCGCCGGAATGCGACGGGGTCTTTACTCGAATCCAACCATGCCCGGGGGCTCGCGTCCCGCATGTGCATCAGCACGCGGGCGTAAACCGTTTCCAACAGGCTCAAGTCGTCCCCGTAAAGGTCCATTCGCAGCGCCGGCAAGGGCGCATGGGCCTTCCTGGCCCTGCGAATCCGTTCGACAATCAGACGCCGCTTGAACCACAACAGAGGACTCTGGCTTCGCACCGCTTCATCACGAGTCACATCGGCCAGGGTGATGTCTCCTTTGGCGACGGCGTCATCCAGAAGAGCCCCGACGGCCGAATGACGCACCACGACAACGGTGTTGCCCCTGACGTCCCGCAGGTAGGCGGGCAGCCATGCATCCATGAGGCAGACATCCGCCAGTTCGGCAAAAGCGTCATCACAATAGTCGCACGCGCGCCGCGTGAACCACCTGTTGCCCCCGGCCTTGCCGAACGCCTCGTCGCTGCGTTGCAGAGAGACATGTTCACCGTCCGTCCCCTGACCGCTGACGCAACGGATCAGGGATACCCGCGCACTGGGCGTTTGATTCTGTTTGATTCGAAACGTGATTTCGTTCAGTTGCCGGGGATTGCCTCCGGCGTCCGCACAGACATATTCGGCCGCGAATGCACTCATGCCGTACCCGCACGTCAGGCCGACGATGAAGGCGATGCGCTCCCGCAGGCATTTGACGGCCCGCATCGCCAGACGCAGGGCCCTGACCGCGCAGGGCAGCGCTGTAACGGCATAGCGTCCC
This sequence comes from Phycisphaerales bacterium UBA2266, assembly GCA_002347125.1. Taxonomy (GTDB): domain Bacteria; phylum Planctomycetota; class Phycisphaerae; order Sedimentisphaerales; family Anaerobacaceae; genus UBA2266. The sequence goes on along the minus strand of DDXG01000347.1, from coordinate 12,973 downwards.
TCATGGCTTTTGATGTGCTGTATGATGCGGCTCAATTCCGCCGGATAGTATGCGGACTTGGCGCAGGCGCGGACATCAGCCGCCGTCCCGCACCATCGATAGCCGCAGATGGCCCCCGTTTCCGGGATCACACCCGGCCCCACGGCCGCGACCGCGTTCACGAGGCCCTTGGTAAGCAGCGCCTCAAGGATCCATGTTCCCATGCCGCCGGAAGCGCCGTTGGTGCGATGGCCGGCGGCGGCGGAGTACCCCGCCAGGCGCCGAAGGTGAGATCCCAGCACCGCATCAGGCGAAACCTGGCCCCACTGCGGCGCCAATTCAGCGGCGATCCGGTCGGTCGGCGGCGACGGTTCCGACATCGGACAGACCCGCAGACACAAGCCACACCCACTGCACGCCGATTCGGGCTGCGGACACGGCGACAATTCGCCGTACGCGTTGAACTGAATGCCCAGGTATTGACTGGGACATACCCCGGCGCACATTCCACAGCCGCAGCAGAGCCCCTGCGCGACGACGGCGCTACAGACATTGACCGGGGTGTCATCCGGCTTGCTTGCGAACATGGTAGACCATCGCCAGCCAGTACGCCAGCATCGCCAGCCCGTGTGAAATCACCAGGGACCAGCCGGCGCCGAGGCCCATATATCGGGGAATCAGAACAATACACAGGATGATACTGGCCACGCCGCCGACAACGACGCTGCCGAAGTACATCCGCTCCATCCTCGCCGAGACAACATACTGCGACGCCACCGAACCCAGGGAGAAGACCATGACGTAGGCGCCAAGCAATCGCAGGATGGGCGCCGCCGACAGGTACTCCGGCTTGAATACCCAGCCTAGGATGAGCCTGGGGCAGAGCATGGCGGGCACTCCGACCACGGCGGCGGCGGCGAACATGACCGCGGCATAGCGAAACACGAAGCCGATGCGCACGCCCTTGCGTACGCCCGCACGCGTGACCTGCGCCATTCTCGGGTTTCCGATCCGCGCGATCTGTTGGAGCATCAACGTGGCGGCCACGGCGATCTGCCAGGATGCCGCATACCCTCCGAGTTCTGCAGCCCCTTTGAAGTGTTTGAGCAGCAGTTGATTGAGCGAACTGAACGACAGCGCCGCCAGCGTCGCCAGACACATCCAGTAGTTCTGCTTGAGCAGTCGGCCGGCCATCGCCGCCAGCGAGATCGTGCGGCGGCGGATCTCCATGCGTTTCAACGCCCAACTGTACTGCAGCCCAAGATACAGCACCGTGCTGCCGAGCATGTAGAAACCGACACTGTTCAGGGTCAGCCTGGCCGGGGCCCAATAGCCTGTCGCAAACACCGCCGCACTGAAGGACGCCCGCCTGACGAGATTGTAGGCGGCATGCCGGGACATCTTGTGCCATGTATCATAAAGAGCCTGAAAATCGAGCGAGAACAACCCGTGTGAGGCCACGATCATGGCCAGCCCCCATCTCGACCCCGCCGCACTGTGCGACGTCACGAGCCAGACGAACAGCATGAGGCAGCACAATAGGAAGACCACGCTGCGCAGAAGCAGACTGCCCAACGTCAACTCCACGAATAGGTGCGGCTCGTGAACCAGGTCCCGCACCAGGGTCCTCTCGGCGCCGAAGCGCACGGCCGTCTGAGCATAATGTCCCAAGGCCACCGCGAAGGCAAACAGGCCGAACTGCGTCCTACCCACGATGTTCGCCACATAGGCGTTGGCCACAAACATCAAGCCCGCCGCCAGAAAATTGAAGACCATCAGTCCGGACAGGTTCTGCAGAGCAAGTTTCTGCGACTCAACACTGTGGCCGATGCCTCGTATTAGCCTGGTTATGAGGTGCGGACTGTCCGTCAAAGCGTCGCTGCCGTCATTATTGGACATGGAGTTCCCAGGGGACTGGAGAATATCGACACGGCACGTGGCGGTCAGGCCTGGCCTGTTGAGCTCACGGAATGTCTAACAGGCCGTCCTGGTTCCGGCCGATAGTATCTAAAGGGAGGCAGGGCCGTTGGGCGGCCCTGCCGGGAACCGGCATTGCTGAGGATGAGGCGGATTTCGGTGGAACTTCATGGAAAGGACCGGTCCGCCCGCGCGCCGCCGGCTATGTTTCGTATTTCGTTCCCGATGTACATCGGGATATCGCGTACTGTGTGCGTCATGCGTCGTGAGGCTTGGGCCTACGGCCTAGGGTCTATGGTCTCCTTCGCGGGCTCCGTCGGCGAGAGCAGCCCCGACAAATCGGTCTCGTCGAGCAGTCGGCTGAACAGCGTGATGCGGTGAGCGGCCGATTCCAGCGTGCCGTCGAAGGGGACGGCCAGCTCGAATTCGGCCGACAGCGGCCCCTGCGCCGCCGCCACGGGCAGCCGCACGATCGTCAGGTTCGAGAGTCCCACGGCGTCGGCGGGCCGCCATACGGAGGTGTGTGTGTCGCCGTTGTCGCCGGCCAGCTTCACCGAGATCCAGGCCAGCCGCATGTGCGCGGCGGCCTGGCAGACCGCGGACCACCACTGCTCGAAATCCCGCGCCACCCGAATGTGCAACTGGATCTCCTCGAAGGAGTCCTTGTAGTGGGTCAGTTCCTTGCGGAGGGCCCGTTGGCCGCGGATGGCCTCGGCTGTCTCACGCAGGCGGACCGATCCGACCATTTGAAACACCAGAAACAGCAGCGTGAAGACGCACAGGAAGATCGCCACGGATGCCCATGCCGCCGTCACCAGCATGAACGCGCCCAGCGACGTGGCGACGAGCGTGACGGCGTAGAGAATCACAACGGCGTGCTTTTGTTTGAACCCGAGGTCCAGCAGCCGATGGTGGATATGGCCGCGTTCGGCCTTGAAGATCGACCGCCGTTCCAGCACCCCGCGGCGGACCATGGTGCAGGCGGCGTCCATGATGGGCACACCCAGCGCCACGGCCGGCAGCGCCACCGCGACGATGGACCCGGCCCCCGAGGCGCAGACGACCGCCCCGGCCGCCAGCGAGAAACCCAGGAACATGCTGCCGCAGTCGCCCATGAACGTCTTGGCGGGGTTGAAGTTATAGAAGAGGAATCCGCACAGTGCCCCGGCCAGGGCCAGCATCGTCAGCGCCAGGAAGGCCTGCTCGAAACAGACCGCAATAACGGCGATTACGACCGACGCGATCGCGGCGATCCCGCCGGCCAACCCATCGGCGCCGTCGATGAAATTCAGGCCGACCGTTACGCCCACGATCCAGAGCACCGTCACCGGCCAGCTCCATATACCGAGGTCCAGCACGCCGAGCCCCCCGATCGACAGCGAGTCGATCCGGGCCCCCGAGGCGCACACCACCAGGGCCGACAATCCCAGGGCCAGGAACTTCACCTGCCCGGACATGGAGTGAACATCGTCCAGCAGCCCCACCATGAACACGGCGGCCGAGGCCGCCAGCAGGGCCGCAAACGGCCGGTCAATATGGCCGAAACCGTTGCCCAGCAGGCCCTGGGCCCACAGGGCGGGCCCGACCATACAGGCGGCGGCCAGGAATATCCCGATGCCGCCGACCCGGGGCGTGGGCCTCGAATGGATCTTGCGGGCGTGCGGCTTGTCCACCAGACCCAGCCGCCGCGACAGGGCGATCACGGCGGGCATGATAAGCAGCCCCGCCAGCAGCGAACCGAAATAGGACAGCAGATAAGGCTTCATAACTCCTTACACGACACCCGACGGAGAAAGACACACGGCAAACCCCGCGCAGACTCCGTCCCCGTGGGAGGCACACCACAGACCTAAGACCTTGGATTCAAGACCCAAGACTCACGACGCACGCGACACGCCATACGCACGACGCAGTACGAAATACGAACGACGATATACGCAATACGATATACGACCAACGACTCTTACGGGCTGCCGGCATCCGGCGCAACGCGGACGGAAAGGTCCCCGATCAACCGCTCGGCCGCCTTCAGTTGCGGATTCAGGCGAAGGCATATCCGCGCCTCGTGGATGGCGTCGTCGACCTGGCCGGTCTCGGCCAGTGCGCGGGCCAGCGTCAGCCGCCAGTTCACCTGACCGTAGTCGAGCCCCACGGCGCGGCGAAGGCACTCAATGGCCTCGCCGATATTCTTCTCTCGGTAATACACATAGCCCAGCGAGGCGAAGGCCGTCGCCGGGGCTCCGGGCTCGTCGCAGCGGGCCTTGAGCAGGTCGCGTACCTTTGCGCGCGCCTCGTCAATCAGCTCCTGGTGCTCGTCGCTTTCGCTGAGCACGTTGGCCGTCTGCGTGAGCCATGAGGTGTTCTTTCCCGCAATGGCCACGGCCAGGTCGGGTCGGCGCAGCGTGTTGATGTAGACGGCCGCCACGTCGGGGAACAGCCGTGCATCGAGTTCCAGCGCCCGCTGGAATTTCTCGTAGGAGGCCTCGACATCGCCCTCTATCGCGTCCAGTAGACCGGCCGTAAAGCACGCCGTCGGATCGCACGGAGCCAGCTCATGGCCGGTTCGAATCCGCGCGGCCCCCTCGTCGAGGTCCAGAACGAACTTCTCCAACTGCCCCATGACGCACCAGGTCGGCCCGTATGTCGGACACAGGAACACGGCCTGTTTGAACTCGTCGACGATCCGCTGCGTGAATTCCGCGGTTTTCTCATTCAATACGAACTCACCCGTGTTCGGGTCGGTAAACCGCCGGATACTCTCCCAGCGGTAGACGTTGAGCCAGTGGTGGTACTTGATATTGTCGGGGCGCCGGGCCGCGGCCTTCGTTGCGTTGTCCAGCAGCACCACGTACTCGGCGTTGCTCCCGGTCCAGTTGCGAGAGCGGAGCACCGCCTCGCCGGATTCGGCCTGCTTCCAGTAGGCCTCCGCGGACCGCGCATCATTGGCCCCGAGCAGCACGGGCGCCCACGCGGCGGCGACAACGACCACCACCGCAATACGCAGGCCCTTGGGGACCTGGGATGCGCGAAACACGTGCGAAGGCGAATGGTACTGGCGGCGCATGTTCTTGAGAGACAGCAGCAGTGCGCAGAACACCGCCGTGAGCATCGCGTTGGCGGGCAGATGCTGCCCGAAGTCGCTGAGGCTGTGAATCAATATCGCCAGAAGCCCCATACCCAGCCCGTAAGCGGCGGTTCGAATGGGGATGGACTCGCTGCGCACGCTGCGGAGGTAGCCCAGCCACACGACCACGCCGAAGGCCGCCAGCAACCCCAGCCCGATCAATCCCGTCTCCTCGGCCGCCTGGGCATATTCGTTTTCCGCGTGGGCCGCCAGTGCCGGGGATGTGGAACGGTCGAACATGGGATACACCACTTCGTGCGTGCCCAGACCGGTCCCGACCACCGGGAAACGCTTGAATGAGACCGACAGGTCCTTGAGGATCTGCATCCGTCCGCCGGAGGCCTCCTTCAGGTCGCCCAGTGTCCCCAGCCGGTCATAGACGGCGTCGAAGCCCACGTACAACACGAACATGAACGCGCACAATGCAATCAGCGCCATGGCCCAACCGCTGCCCTTGAGCGACCGCCTGTAGGTCAGAACCAGCGTCGTAAAGGAGCCGGCAATCAGCAGACTGATCATGGCGCCGCGGCTCATCGACAGGAATATCGTCCCCGAGCCCAGCACCACAATAGCGATGAAGAACCAGACCGTCCGCGACTCGGACGAACTGAAGTACTCAGTGACGGCCGCCGGCGTCATCTTCGTGCCGCCGAACTGCTCCTGCAGCTTCACCAGTACCAGGGCCAGCGCCGCGGCCACCGACAGGTTCATGAACTGCCCGTAATGGCTGTGCAGTATGAATGTTCCGAAAGAAAACTTGCCCTCCACCGTCGGAACCATCCAGTATATCCGGTCGGTTCCCGACAGACGCTGCAAGAGACCCAGCATCGCCACCACGCCGCCGATAATGGCTATCGCTCCCAGCAGCCGCTGAATCTGTTCCGTCCGCCGATAGATGTTCAAGACCACGCAGAAGACCGCGGCGACCGCCAGAACGAGCCGCAGGTCGTGCCGGGTGGCATGGGGGTAGAAGCTCAGGGTCATCGTCTCCAAGTGCTCGGCCGCATTGGGCAGACCCTCCAGGAGCCGCTGCTTGATCGCCGCCGTGTTCGGGGAAATCACGCGAACCAGCCCAACCGGCAGCGGAGCCAACTGCAGAAGAATCGCCCCGATGAACAGGGCGACGGGGATATACGCCCACGACCACACCAGGGCCGTCCGCTCATACAACACGGCCTTCAGCAGAAATGCCACCAGGATGGCCGCCGCGAGGATAACCACCAGCTGTTCACTCCAGGCCTCCACGGCGCCGAAAGCCAGCGGCATGAAGGCCAGCAGGACAATGACCAGCCATTCGATCACATTGTCGAACCGCCGTGACATCTGCAAGTCGTGCGTGTGATCCAGTTGCGGGGTACTCATAGGTTTTGCCCCCTTGAAGCCAGTTCGGCGACGGCCAGGGCCTCCCGTCCCTCGACGATCCGCACCGGATTATCCACACACAGCAGCCGGGCGATCCTGCGTCCCCGATGTTCCTTGAGCATGGCGTAAGCCTCCGACATGCAGGGGCCGCGGGACTGGCGGTCGTGGGCGTCGGTGGCCACCACCAGTGGGAACGGCATGTCCAGGAAATACCACGCGGCCCGCTGCGCCTCAGGCCCGAATCGCCCCGCCAGACTCGCCGCCGTGATCTGGAGGATGCACCCGTGATCGAGCCACTTGCGGACGGCGTCGGGCTGGCGTTTGAGAAAGCTGTTGCGCTCCGGATGCGTCACAATGCCGCGTATGTCCATCACGGCCAGTTCGACCAGCAGGACCTCGATGTCGATGAATGTCTCGTGGGGCAATTCCAGCAGCACGTGTTTGCCCGCATCGGCCACGGTCAGGACCTTGTCCTGGCCGATCAGGGCCGTCAGCCGTTCGTCCACCCGCACATCGGCCCCGGGCAGGATGTTCAGGGGGACGTCCGCCTCGGCCAGGGCCGTCCTGAGCCGGGCGACGCTCGCGCGCACCGGGGCAGCCCAGTTGGAATCGTCCCAGCGGCCCAACTGGTGCGGGGTCGCCACGACGGTCGATATGCCGTCGTCGGACAACGCCTTGCACAGGGCCACGGCCTCGGCCATCGTCGCCGGACCATCGTCGAGTCCCGGCAGGCAGTGGCAGTGAATATCCACGAACGGATGCGTCGGCGTATTCAACGCCCGCTCGGGCAGCCGCTCATTCGATTGTCTGTTCGCTTCGGAAACCACGTCGGACTCGTTCCTTCAATAAGACACCGGACTCAGGAGGACGCCACCGCGATCAGCTTCTGCTTGCCGCCGTCCTTCTTGTGTCCATAGCCATAGTACCCGTAGCCATAGTAGTACCCGTAGCGTCCCTTGCCGCGATGGACGTCGTTGACCACGGCGCCGAGAATACGGGCGCCCACGCTCAACAGGCCGTCGCGGGCCTGCTGGGCCGTCTTTCGCGTGGACTTCTCGGCGCGGAGCACGAGTAGTGTCACGTCGCAGATCGCCCCCAGAATGCAGGCATCTGTCACCGGGATCACCGGCGGGGCATCCACCACCACCCGGTCGTAACGGGCCGAGAGCTTCAGGATGATATCGGCGAAGGCCTCGCTGTTGAGCATCTCCGACGGATTCGGGACGTCCGGTCCGCACGGCAGGATATCAAGACCCGGGACGCTGGTCGGACGGATCGACTGGTCGATGGTATGTGTGCCCGCCATGATGTTCGAGACGCCCGGCTCCCGGGTCATCTCAAAAATCGCGTGCTGCATCGGCTTTCGGAAATCGGCGTCGATCAACAGCACCTTCTGGTCCGCCTGGGCCATCGCGATGCACAGATTGCTCACCAGCGTACTCTTGCCGTCGCCGGCGCTCGGTGACGTCACCAGCAGCGTCCGCGCCTGCCCCTTGGGCACGCTGAAGAACACCGCCGTCCGAATCGTCCGATAGGCCTCGGCCACCGGCGACGTGGGGTCCATGTGGACCGTCCGGCCCCGCGTGGCCACCGTCAGCTTTCGCGACATGGTCGGAACCACGCCAAGCGTCGGCACGCCCAGTACGGCCGAGATCTCCTCGGCGCTGCGGAGCCGCTGGTCGAGAAAGCTGCGGAGCACCGCCAGGCCGCATCCCAGAAACAGCCCCACGAACGTGGCGGCCGCCAGGATCTTGGCCTTCTGAGGCTTCGCCGGACTCGTCGCCTGCTGCGCCACCTCCAGAATGCTGATATTCAGGGCGCCTACATCCTCGGTGATATTCAGCTCCTTGATCCGGTCGTCGAGAATGTCGCACAGTTTGCGGGTCTGCTCGTACTGCGATTCCAGAATGGCATACTGGGCCGCCTGTTCACTCAACCGGAGCACCAGTTTGCGCTGCTCTTCGAGGTGGCGGCTGATCTCGGCCTCCTTCTCCCGGGCCGCTCGGTATTCCTCGCGCACCAGCGCGATATACCCCTGGATGAACTGCTTGTCGAGACCCTGGATCTGTGATGCAACCTGCTCGATCTCCATCTGGAGCGCCGCGATCGCCGGATGGTCCTCCTTGAGTTGCCGGCGACGGTCCGCCAGCCGCAATTGTAGCTCGTCCAGCCGGGCCTTCAAGGAACTGCGCTCCTGCGTACTCGGATAGGAATAGCCCGTCCGGCGCTCCGCCTCGATGTAGCTTCGCAGTTGCTCCGGTTCCGACATCAGGCCCTCAACGGAATCATATCGCGTCTTGGCTTCTATCGTCAACGCCTGGGCCTGTGTCAGCATGGTCGACAACTGCTGCAGCCTCTGTAATATGACGTTGCCCTGCTGGCTCTCAAACGCCAGCGACTCGTTCTCGCGCTTGAAATTCGCCATCGCCTCAAGGCAGTCGTTCAGTTCCACGGCACGCGTCGCCTTTTCCTTCTGCAGAATCTTCAGCACCTCGGTGGAAGTGCTCTTCTTGGTGGTCGCCTGGTGCGTGATGTACGCATCCACGACGGCGTTCACCAATTGGGCGGCCTCGGCGGGACTCGGTGAATAGGCCGAAACGCTGATGATGTCGTCCTTCTGGCCGACCTCGATTTCCAATCCGTCCTTCTTCAGAAAGGCCAGCGGATTGGCCTGGCCGAAGAACATGCGGAAGTCCTTTACACCCGGTTTCTCCATCGCGGCCGAGAGGATTGGCGTTGAACGCAGCAACTCGGCCTGTGTATACAGGTAGTTCTTCGACTGCGTCATCACGCCTTCTTCCAGTTCGCTCACGATGCGCGGGCCGCTCTGCTCGACATAGATTCGCGAAGTGCTCATGAAGATCGGCGTCGCATTCATGATGTAAACCACGGCCACCGCGATCAATGCCAACGTAGACAGCAGAACAACCCACCGTCCGCGCCAGACGACCTCCGCAACGGTCTCCGTAACCGCCGAAGGGGTCGACACGCCTGCGGATCCGTTCTGATCGAGTACCTTCGAATTGCCATTTTGAGTAATCACATCAACCTCCCTTATCAGGGTCTGCCGGCTCTCGAACGGGCCGACTAGTTGCTGCCGTCCAACTGGGTCAGAGGTATATACGCTCCGAGGCTTATACGGAACATCTTGTCGAAGAACACGTTCGCCCGCGTCCGCGGCGTGTGCTCCACGGCGACGATATCGCCGGGCTTGATCGGCACGCTCATGGACTCCGTCAGCGCCGGGCCCTTCTTCGTTTGAACGATCTTGAATGTGGCGCTCACGACATCGCCGTCGGCCGCCATGCGGTAGACCGTGGCGTAGCGCGGCTCCGCCGTCGGATCCAGACCCTGGGCAAACCCCAGCGCCTGCATCAGGTTGTAGCGGGCGTGCGAAGGATACGGGAAATTGCCGGGCTTGCTGACCAGACCCAGCACGGTGAACAACGGCTGCTGCAGACGTTCCACAATCACGGTGTCGCCGTCCACCAGAACAACGTCCGAGAACGGGATGTTCATGCCCCGGACGGGCAGGACGATCTGATGCTCCTCGCTCGACTGGGCCTCATGCGCCGCCACCAGGCTCTGCGCCTGGGCCTCGATGACATCGTGGACCGAGTCGGACGCCGCATCCGATGAAGAGGCTGGCTCACGACCGTTCATGACGGCGATCAACTCGTCGAGCTTCTGATCCACCGCCGCCGCGACGTGCGAATCCCTCTCATTGAGCATGGCCTTCAACGCGGCAAGCTGCTCGGCATTCTTCAAATCGTACCCCTCCAACACGATCACATCGCCATGATGTTCGACGGTCAGGTCCCCCGTCGACGTATGGCCCGACGCCATGTCAAAACTCAGGACCACGTCAACATCCTGCGGCTGAACGTTGTCCGGCGTGGGCCCCGCCACGGGCGCCGCGGCTTGGTTGGTGGTCTCTTCAATCGTTGGATGACCGGTTGTCGGCCGCCCCGCCCGCAGAATACGAATCGCCGCCGCCCCCTCCTTGTCGATGCCTCCGGCCGCCATGATCAGCGAAACCACCGACATCTGATCGCTCTTGAGCGGATAGACCCCCGGATTGACCACGGCCCCCGTGATCGTAACCTTCGCCTCCCGATACTCCATGATCCGTGCAAACACCGATGGCCGCGTCACCGTGTACTTCGGGTGATAGGCATCGACGATGGCCGCCTCGATCTCGCTGAGGGTCCTGCCTGCAACGGGCATCGGTCCGATAACCGGCAAGGCAATCGTCCCATCGTCGCCGATCCGGCAGATATAGGGCGTCGAGACAGCCTGGTTGCCCGCCTCCTGGGCCGTGACCACCTGCAGAATCGCCGGCATGGTCAGTTCAAGGACTTCGCGGGGAAGCACGCGATAAGCTCCGCCCGAGAGCCTGGCCCGCACCAGCCGGTCCACGTCCACCACCGGGTCCAGCGGCGCCGCCTGGTGGAACTCCGCCAACTGATCGGCGGCCGGCAGGCGAACATTGTCGCCGCATCCCCACAAAAGAAATGTACAGCCGAGCAACACCATGCCCAGCACGATACCGCCGCGCCCGCGCCCCAGCGTGGACCCGGCGACGAGACTGCACCTCACGAAGTTCACTTACACGTCTCCTACCTGTTGCACCGCCGCCGCCATCCTCATGCCGCGGCGAGCACGGTATGGTTCGTATATCAGAGTCGCATCCTCAACGACTCTGTACGCACAAACGAATTGTCAATGGTTCATACTCTTTCTACAGGACCCAAGGCCCTCCAACGCAACCGACCCCAATCACGTTGTCGATTTGAACATATTGTCTGATGGCAGTTGCTCCATCCTCGCCTAGCGAAGAATCAGCGGGGGCCTGAAGGGGCTCCGCAAAGCCGGCCGAAACGGAATCCGCACGGGCGGACGCGAGCCGCTCAGAAAAGCGGTCCCCGAACCCGCCGGTGCGGCGCCCAGGGTGGTCAGCGAGAACGGATCCAGAAGGCCCATCCCCAGCGTATCGTCGCTGTCCGAGTCGGCGATCGCTGTGCCCACCGCGGCCAACACCACCGCGACAGCCACTGCTCCTAACAGTAAACCCAAATGTCGTCTGCTTGCATTCATGCTCACTCCTTTGTCTTATGGCTGCCAAGCCAAACGAGAACGTTGATCAGTAGCCCGCCCCAGCGAGCCAGTAATTACCGACAAAGACCTCCAGGTCCGCGAAATCCACCGCACCGTTGCGGTCCAGGTCGGCCCCATTGCACCATGAGCAACCCGTGCATCCGGCCGCGCCCCACTGGGCCGCGAACCGGCTGTAGTCCGCCGCATCGACGCGCCCGTCCAGATCCAAATCCGCCGGACATGTCAGCGCGCCAAGCACATTGGCCATTTCCCCGGCGAACAAGTGCGACACCACGTCGTCATAGAACAAATGCCCGTCCACCACCCCGCCGGCGCCCACGCCACCCAGCAGCGCCGTACGCGCCCGCGCGATGCCGTCGTCATAGTCCAGGCCAAGCTTGTCCCTGCACGCCATCAGCGCCAGCGTGCCGAAAACCGTCTCTTCGGTGTAACCGGCGGGCCACGATACGCCGTAGCCCCCATCGGTCTTGTCCAGCCGCCAGTAGAAGCTCCCGTCGAACTGCCCGCCCGCCGGGACCTGGTGGTCGGCCACCATCGCCGGCAGATCCGCCAGCGTCACGGAATTCCACAGGGCCTGCCCCGTCGTGCCGGGCTTGACCAGCGTGCCGTCCATCGGGCCCGTCAGGGTCAGCCCCCAGGTTGCCACCGCAAGCGTCAGAACCGGATAATCCTCGGTGTCATCGCTCATCCTTCGCAGATGCGTCAGGATGGCCTGCCGCCACAGCGCCTTATCTTCGGCGTCGACGGCATAAGCGGCCACGGCGTAGTGCGCGAAATCTATCACGGCCGCCGAAGGAGTCGAACTGTTCCAAAGACTGATGAACCCGGCGGTGCCGCCTGTATTGACGTACTTAACATCATGGAAGAAATTCACCACGGCCGTCCGATACGATGCATCGACGGTATCGCCCAACCGTACAAGGCCCCACGCCTCCTCGCCGTAGTACAGCCCCTGGCCGATCCGAAGGATGTAATCCCCCGCGCGGGTCAGCACGGTCACATAATCGCCGTCGCATGTGTCCTCATAGGCCCCGACCATGCCGATCAGGATCGTCCCGGTGAAATCCGTCGCCTGGGGCCACGAACCCCGCGCGGCGCCCGTTTTGGTCTGGGTGGACACAAGCCGATCCGCCACGGACACCAGCGCATCCGTTATCGGCGAAGCCATGGTCCGCCTTCCCTGGGCCGCAATGCCCAGAACGACCACTCCCGCAAGAATGATTCTCAACAGTCTCAACATAGGATATCAGCCGAGAAGACACTCGCTCCGTCGTTCGAGCGACCCATGCCCCCAATCCGATCGGCTATACGAGATCCTTCCCTCGCCGCCATTACTATTACCATGCGCCGGTCCACGCCGGACCGGCGCTGTCACAGATCGTTTCTCCGCGGGCCGTTTTCATGCACCCGCGGTGGCTTGCGTTCTTGTTACCGCTGTTTCCGTCGCAGCAGCAGACCGCCGATGCCGAGCAT
>DDXG01000216.1 GCA_002347125.1 Phycisphaerales bacterium UBA2266 | reverse complement strand
CTCATTATTGCCGAAGCTGTACCGATCGCGCGACCCGGCCCGGCACGCGTACTCCCATTCGGCCTCTGTCGGCAGGCGGTAGCCGTCGGCCTCGAAATCGCACTCCCACGTCTGTTCGTCGTAACACGGCATAAGCCCTTCGGCCAGCGACCGCTCGTTGCAGAAGACCGCCGCATCGGCCCAGTTGGCCTGGTCCATCGGTCCCCTGGGGTTCTTGAAATGGGATGGATCGGAAATCTGAAACTTCCGCAGCAGGTCCTGCGTCACCTCGTAGCAATCCATCCAGAATGCGTCCACCCAGACGCGGCGCACCGGCCGTTCATCGTCCTGCCCGTCGGCGCTGCCCATCTCGAACCACCCGCCCGGCAGCACCGCCATGTCGATGCCGCTGTCGGTCGTCACGAACTGCACGCCGGTGCCCGCTTCATCACGTTGCCTGCATCCCGCGACCGCCGCGAGGACAGCGCAGATAATGACCGCTTCTCGTATGTTCATGGCGCCACCACCCAATCAGGTTCCTTGCAATGGTCGCCGCTTGTTGTCACCTGCACCCAGGTTCCCTCCATGTTGCTGACACAGATATTCCAGCCCGGGGCCATGCCGCCGACCATCTCCTCGGCCTTGGGCCCATAGCTGAATGCAACGAATCTGCCGTCAGGCGAGTAGTCCGTGTGATAGACCTCATGGTCCTTATCACAGTGGACAATCCGCCGAACATTGCCGACCACCGGTTCATCGCCATCCAGCGTGATGTCGGCCGTGCAAAGGTCCCAATCGGTCAGACCCCAGGTAATCCGCTTGCCCGTCGGGTCGAATTCCGCCCGGCAACCGGTCACGCCGAATTTCGTCAGGTCGTAGACCCGGTCGCCGTCCTTTCGAAACGCCAGGATCGCGTGGCGAAATCCCATCCCGCCATGCACCGTCGCAAGAAACCACTGCCCATCCGGCCCCCAGGAAATGTTGTACAAATGATGCAGCTCCTCATTCTTGTCCTGCCGGGTCCGGCCCGTTTCGGTATCATAGTAGAACAGGCCCTTCGTGGCGTAATCCTTGATCGTATACTTGTCGAACTCCCCCTTGAGGAACGCAATCGTCCTGCCGTCCGGCCCCCAGCACGGTTGCCTGGCGTTGTCGGCTACCTTCACGCGCCCGCTGCCGTCCAGGTTCATGTAGTACACGTTGCGGACCTTGGCGTCACCGTCGCCTTCATCGGCCACGAAACACACCCTCCTGCCCTTGGGGCAGGCATGGGGATACATCTCACTTGCATCAGGCGTGTTCGTCAGATTCACGGGATTGGAGCCGTCCGCGTTGATCAGCATCAGTTCCCAGTTGTCCTTGCCCTGCGTCTTGACGTAACTCTCATAGACGATTCTGTGCGGCATCGACCTCAGGTCAAGCGCCGACTTAGGTCCCGGGCTCTCGCTTGCGCCAAGGACAGCCACCGCCCCTGCAACCATGATCGCGAATATCACCGGACCCATCGGGCGTCCGACTGGAAGACTACTCTGACTCGTTCGCATTTGCATCGCTCCACAGATGTTCTGCCGCCGGCTAGTTGCCCGTCGCCGCAATGGGTATCCAATCCGGCTCCTTGTTGTCATTGCCGTCGGTGGTAATCTGCACCCAGTTGCCATCCAGATCGCCGACGCAGATATTCCATCCCCTGGCGCGTCCGCCCACCTGCTGGCCTCCGCGCACGGGCCCGTAACTGAACGTGATGTACTGGTTATCCGGCGATAAGTCCACGTGGTAGACCTTCTTGCGCTCGGAACAGGCCACGATCTTGCGGGGATTCAGCACCCGCGGCGAGCCGGTCGAGACATCGAACGTCCCAACACACAGGTCCCAATCAGTCTCGCCCCAGACCATCGTCCGGCCGTCCGTACCGATATCGGGTCGGCAACCCTTCACCCGCCACTGCGCCAAGTCAAATACCCCCTGCCCCTGGGTCTCAAAGGCCAGAATCGTATCGCTGTAGCCCATCCCCCCGTGCACCACGCCCACCATCCAGGGCACACCCGGCACATAGCAAATGGCGTACATGTGATGCAGATCCGTGTTCACATGGGGTTGCCGCCGGCCGGTGGCCACGTCGTAATAGACCAACTCCGATGTGGCGTATTCCCGCGTCGTGTACCGGTCATACTCACCTTCCAGATAGGCAATCGTCCCGCCATCCGGGCTCCAGCACGGCTCCCGGCCGTTGTGGGCCACCTTGACCCGGTCGCTGCCGTCGATGTTCATCATGTAGACGCTTCGTGTGCGGTCGCGGCCCAGCCCCTCATCCACCACAAACACGATCTTCGTTCCGTCCGGTGAGACGTGCGGGTACATTTCGTCGAGGTCCGGCGTATTCGTCAGATTCACCGGATTCGAGCCGTCAGCGTTGATGATTTGCAGTTCCCAGTTCATCCGGCCGTCCGTCGGGCGGTACGTCTCATGAATAATCCTGTACGGAATCCGGCTCAAGTCCATGGCCCGTCGCGGCAGGGGTATCAGACGTATCCCCGAGGGCCTGGCCAGCCCCGGAGGGCCTTCCTCGCAGAGAGCCACACTGCAGAACGCCAGCCCCAGAACAATGCCGCACCAACCCCACCTCCCGTTGCACTTCAATAGCGCCATAAACACTCGCCTCAATCACAGACCGTTTCGCCGGCGACCCGACCGCAACACGGCGGCCGGAATCATCACTATGCTCAGTACGAACAGTATACCCGGCCGTATTTCACAAAACCACATCGTCGCCCTGATTTTCTGCGTGGGGCGCGGCTCTGATTTTCGTTGCACCATGCTGAGCCGATGCCCAGAATGTCCGGTGCAGGATCCCGAAACCAAAGACGACTTACGACCAGCGACCCAAGACTGCCACATGATTGCTCCTGTCATAGCCATTGCCGCAAGCATCGCCGCGGGCGTTGGCCTGCTGATTCTGCGAACACACCATAGACGCGTCCGTCGCCGCCAGCTCATGGCCCAGGGTCTGCCGGCTGAGCACGTTGCGGTGATCGAACGGAACGTACCGCTCTACCGTCGCCTGCCGGAACCGCTCAAGGCCCAACTGCACGGGCTGGTCAACGTTTTTCTGGATGAGAAGCAATTCGAGGGCTGCGGGGGCCTTGAGATCACCGACGGGGTCCGCCTGACGATTGCCGCCCAAGCCTGCATCCTTCTAGTGAATCGTCCGGCCGACCTCTTTCCCGGCCTTTCCACAATCCTCGTCTACCCGCAGGCCTACATGGCCCGTGAGACCACTTTCGACGGCGTTGTGGAGACCGAGGTCCGCGACAGCCGCCTCGGCGAATCCTGGGAGCGGGGCCCGGTTGTCCTGGCCTGGGATAGTGTTGTCGGCGGCAGCCGAAACGAGGGCGATGGCCTGAATGTCGTGCTGCACGAATTCGCCCATCAGCTCGACCAGCAGGATAGCGCCTCCGACGGAGCACCGATACTGGGCAGCCCGGACGACTATCCCCGCTGGGCGGAAGTGTTCACCGCCGAATACGAGGCCTTGCGCAAGGCCCGCCGATTCCGCCGCCGCAGCGTCTTGGACAAGTACGGCGCCACGGATCCGGCGGAGTTCTTCGCGGTGGCCACGGAGACGTTCTTCGAGAAGCCCCGGCAACTGCTCAAGAATCACCCGGACCTATACGGTGTGCTCAAGGACTACTACAAACTCGATCCCGCCCAGTGGTCTGGGTAGTCGAGTGTGGCTGCAAAACGCGTATTACGAAACCTCGATGGGTTTCCATCTCAACTCACAGAGGGCAGACAAATGTGTCAGGGCAATATGCAAGACATGACGGTGTGCGCAAGATGGGCGATCATTCTGACGTTGGCCGTGTGTATCACAGGCGCCGCCACAGCGGATGAGACGCAGCATCCCGAGGCTTCGAGTGGCGTGGATGTAATGGCAGCCAACCGGCCTTTTCGTGATATGCGCCGTCTGACATTGACCGTGGGCCAGGACGCCGGCGACCTGCAGGGCAGCGATGACAAGGTGATCCAGGCCGCCATTGACTACGTGTATCGCCTGGGCGGCGGCACAGTTCGCATCCTGCCGGGCGTGTATGATCTGCGCAATGCCCTCTACCTTCGGCCTGATATTACGCTCAAGGGTTCGGGGGAGAAGACTGTCATCAGGAAGACGGGCAGCGTTGTGACGGCCTTGTCGCGGGACTGCGATTGGTACGAATACGCCGTACAAGTCGAGAGCACCACTGGATTCACGCAGGGCGCGGGGGTGATGCTGCGGTCCAGAACCGGACCCGGCGACTGGCAGTACGACGTACTGCGGGCGACCATTACGTTCATCGACGGCAACGTGCTGTTCCTGGACCGAATGGCGGCGAAGAACTTCTGGACGCAGAACAAGGCGACGGCCGCCAGCATCTTCCCGCTATTGACCGCTGAGCACGCTGACGACGTGGCGGTCGAAGACATCGTCCTCGACGGGAACAGGGATCACAATGAGCACATCAACGGCAACTATGCCGGTGCCGTGTTCATCCAGAACTGCAACCGGTGGCGTTTCACCAACGTAGTCGCCCGTCGGTATAACGGCGATGGATTCAGCTTCCAGGTGTGCGACGACATCCACTTCGCGGACTGCCGGGCCGTGGACAACGCCGACCTCGGCTTTCACCCGGGCAGTGGGTCGCAGCGCCCCGTCTTTCGCAACTGCATCGCCCGGGGCAATAGCCAGGGTATCTTCTTCTGCTGGGGCGTCTCCGACGGGCGCGTGGTTGACTGCAACCTGTCCGGCAATGCCCGCTATGGAATCAGCATCGGCCACCGGGATACCGACAACCTCATCACGGGTAGCACCATCGAGCGAAACGGCGAGGCCGGCATCCTCTTTCGCAAGGAGGACGGCGAATTCCGCGGCGGACACCGCAACCGGATCGAGGGCTGCCTGATACGCGACAACGGACCAGACCGGCCGGGCATCGGAATCGATATCCAAGGCCAGACGCATGACCTCGTGATCGCCGGCAACAGACTTGAGAACACCGCAACCGGCAACCAGAAGACGGGCATCCGTATCGGCGCAGAAGTGCAGCGGATACAACTCGAGGGCAACTTCTATGGAGGTTGTCCGGTGGAGACCGAGGACCTGCGGACCCTTCCCGCAAGAAGCACACGGGTTCAACCGTAAAACGACGGACTCCACCTACTGCCGCTGCGCAGGTCGGGTGAAAACGCGAACGACCTTTGTACCCACGACCTTCGTCGCGCCAAACGACGTCTTCATCTCGCCGGTCAGCTTGCCGTCGGCGATCTTGCCCTCGAAACTCATCTCGAATCTCTGGTCCCCGAATTCCGTCGTAATGGTGAACTTCGCTGTGCCGTCCTGCAGCGTGATCTCCTTGACGGGCATGGCCCCGTAGAGCCCGGTCAAGTCCGGATTGACCACCAGGCGCTGCTTGTAATTGCGCTGTTCCGACGTCATGTCCAGCATCCACGTCCCGACCAGCTCGCCGCCCCGCAGGGCGCCGGTCACCGCGATCTCACCGCGTTCGCTCTTGATCGTCCCGCTCAGGCCGTCCTGGCCGAGCCGACCGTCAAAGGTCGATTCCATCTCCTGATCGCCGAACTTGCTGATTCTCTTGAAGGTCAGCGCGCCGCGTTCGTACTTGAGGTCGCTGATCACGCTCTCGCCGAACCGGCTCTTCCACTGAGCGGCCAGCTCGCCGTCTTCATCTTCCCTGATCACAAGGCCGGCGGTCACGTCGCGGTCGCCGATCGTGTACTTCAGTTCCCAGTCACCGACGGCTCTGCCGGCCCGCCGGCGGCGTTCGCCGGTCATCGGCGTCTCTCCGCGATCGCCCTTGAGGACGCCGACCAGTTTGCCCTCCTCGATCTTGCCGGTGAAGCGTGATGTCATTGTTTGTCCATCCCGGCCTGCCATGACCTGGGTGAACGTCAGGGTCCCGTCGTCGAATCGTACGTCGTTCAGATCGCTGACACCCCAGAGGCTGATCCACTGGCCGGTCCAGGTCCCGTCGGCCCCGCGAGCAAATGACAGGATCGACTCGAACTGGCGCTCGCCGAAGGTCGTCTTGACCACCCAGTCGCCAAAGATGAACATGCCGCCCATCCCCGGACCGGCCGGACGCTCCGCCGAATAGACGGAACCAAGCATCACGGCAACCAGCAGCATCAGAACCGACAGTCTGTGCCTTAGCATGGCAATCCCCTTTCAATGAGTGATGGGCATCTGCTCAGTTTCTACGTCATCACGCCCTCGATGTCAAGAAGCAACACCGACCGCGCGAAATCCCGGCGAATGACCTGAAAGACCGTAGGAATACAGTCAAATCACCGTGCAAGGACGCACCGAAGATAGTGGGCCCGCCTGGACACGAACATACCCCTCTGGCGGGGTCAAAAACCGCGATTTCGGGAGAGGGTGGCGCAAAATCCGACGCACGACGGTCCGCGGACGCGGCGCACGACCCCAACTTGGCCCGGCTGATCGGGGCATGGCCCAAGCTGTCCAAAACCGTCCGCCGAGAGATTCTGCGGCTGGCCGATCAGGACACGCGAGAGGAGGCGGGGCAATGAGACACGGGGCGGGCAATCTGACACGCAAACCGCCGAGGAGCGCCTGGACCCCGGCCGCAAGGCCGTTTGGACGCGAAGAGGCCGACAGTGGGCGTCCTGGCGCACGCAACGGCCCGTCTGGAGGGGGACCGGGACGACCATCACGGCAACTATCAAGGAGGCTACCATGACTTCACTGGAACGCAGAATCGCAAAGGTTGAGCGGCGTCTTGGCGTCGGCGTCGAGCCCCTCCGTCCGCCAGTGATCCTGCTGCCCGACACCAACTGCTCCATCGGCCACGATGAGGTGGATAGGCTGCTGGGGCCGTGCAGAGACTGGACGACCGTCCGGCGGCAGATCGACGCGGTGGAGGCCGAACACGAGAGACAACTGAAACAGGGTCCGTTCAAGCTGTGCCCGCCGATCATCATCCAGTTGGACACCGCCGCCGAGTTCGCCGCGCGGGGGCTGCCAATCCCAAGAGTTGGAGGGCAAGGCAATGAGCCGTCTTGAGCAGAGGCTATCCAGACTCGAAAAGCGGATGGGCGTGGGCGCTTCGCCGCCAGACCCACCGCAGATTTACATCCGGGAATTCGACTGCCATGCCAGCGAAGCTGAGATGAAGGCCATACTGGGCGACGAGGCCGACTGGATTACGTGTCGGCAACAGATCGAGGCCGCCCAGAAAGAGAACATGCGGCGGTTCGCAGAGAACCCGGCGGCGTCCTTCCCGCCCATTGTTGTGACGGCCAGTCCGCGGCGGGAGTTTGAGGCGCGGGGCCTGCCCATGCCCGGCGAGGACGCACCATGACAACGGAATCCGACGAAATCCCACAGAACGAGGGAGCAGACGGCCTGACAGACCGCCAGAGGCGGGCGATACCGCTATTCCTGTCGGGTCCCACCATCACGGCGGGCTGCGAGGCGGCCGGGGTGGACCGTTCAACGTGGTATCAGTGGCTGGCGGAACCGCTGTTCAAGGCCGAATTACACCGGCGGAGAGACGAACTGACGGATGAGGCGTTTGCCATGCTGTCGGCGAGCCTGTCAAAGGCCGTGGAGACGCTCGTGGGCCTCCTGGACGACTCCGACAAGCGGGTCAGACGCCTGGCGGCCAAAGACGTGATCGGTCTGTTCAACCAGCGCCGGGAACTGGCGGACCTGGAAAACCGCATCGCGGCGATTGAGCGGAGTATGGGGAAGTAGCGGCGCCACAGAGCACCCCCCGTTTGTGTGGCGTGGGAAGCTCGGCGTCGATCAGCGGTCGCCCAAGGCGTCGTGAATGAAGGCCAAGACTTCGGATACATGGACGGCCCGGTGAAGGCCCTCGCGCTGACCGCGCGTGCTCACGCCGATCACGGCGCCCTCCAAGAACAAAGGGCCTCCTGAGTTGCCAGGGTTCACGGCAGCGTCAGTCTGGACAAATAGCACGGGTTCGGCACTGGGCACGTGCTGACTCGCCTCCCGGCGTAGGGCACTGACAATACCACGGGTGATGGTGAAGTCCAAACGGCTAGGATGTCCGATGGCTTCGACCGTGGCGCCGAGGGGCACTTCTGATCCGTCGAAGAATCTGACCGGCTTGCCTGCTATCGGCACTCGAAGCAGAGCCAAGTCACGGCGGATGTCCGTGCTGATCGTCTTGCCGAGACACTGCTCACCGCTACGTAGCTTGACTTCGAGGTATGGGGCGTTCTCGATTACGTGAAAATTGGTCAACACAACGTCCTCCGTCACGAAGAAGCCCGAACCCCCGTTTCCATCGGGAGTCCGTACAATGACGACACTGGCAAACCTTGGATCGTCGGCCGCCGTTGGATCTTCGGCGCGGGCCTGGACTTGGATAACGGCTTGCTTCTCCGCCATCCGGGCAGGCAGTGTATCGAGGGGGGAGAACGTCTGGCCTGCCGCCGGGTCGGACAGTTCTGCAATGACCTGCGAGAGCTTGACGACCATCGGCTGCTCTTCCCACGCGGCGAACTCGTCGCCGCTGACGGTTCCGTCCGCATACCGGCCCGGCTCTGCGTCCTTTGGGTGTAGGCCGTTCAAGAGCTTGAATTGCGCCGAATCAGCCAGAGAGACGTCCTTTACACAGTACGCATCTTTCGCATAGTCCACGAGGTAACAGGTTGCCGTCAGGTGCTTCTGGACTGCTATGTGGTCCCGATGATATGTGTAGACGCTATAGACCGGCTTCTCGATGTACATGGGGGTACGAGCCAGATTCTCTCTCGCCGCCTTGAGGCGGGCGCTGACCACTAGACCGGCGACCCCTCCTTGCTGACCGCCTGCCACCAATTGGGCCTGAAGTGTCTGAATGTCAACCAACGCTCGGTTATAGGCGGGGTTGGGCAGCCTGTCCACGTGGACGACATAAGTGGACTTGATCTCCTCCTGGCCGATGGCCTGGCGTGTACTTGTGGCGCTGACTACATGAAAGACCACCACGTAGTCGAATCGGCCTTTGAGATAGTCCATCACCACCTGATTCGGTTCTCCTGCAATGCGCTCGACAGGCACGTCCGCTTGGACGTCGGCGGCGAATTCCACGAGACGGCTATGCGTGTCCTGTGGGGCGACGGTCCAGAGGGCAATGCGCAGGCCTTCAGATGGCTCAAAGCCCTCCTTCCGGGCTTTGGCCGCGATCGCAAGGGCGCCTTCCAACCCGTCGGGGTGGGTCTCGTGCCGCTGGGCGGCGACGTAGAGATTGCTCACCGTTCGCCAATGCTGCTTCGTTAGGGCCGTGCGGTACAGACCGCGGAATTGTCGAATTTGGTCGGACGTAGCTCTCTCTAGGCTGGGCACAAGCCGTGAGAAGTTGGCGGCCATGAACGGCTGGGGACGTAGATGCACCGGGTATGCGTCAAAGAAGTTCGCGCCGGAGAAATGATCGAACGCGGCGAATGCTTCGGGCGCCGCCTCTGTGGCCGAGGCCAGGGTTGCGGCGTGAGCGGCCTGTAGGGCTCGGTAGTCCTCCGATTCAAAACGCGCTTCTCGCAGGATGTCGTGATTCATGTATCGGTTCAGCAGGCCGGACGCGCTCTTCAAGGCTGATTCGGATGACGGCCACTGCGCGGCGTCACCCGGCCACGCCGTCGCCTGTAGCGCGCGGATGGCCTCCTGAAGTGCGGGGTTCAGCGCTGCGTTCAGATGGTCCGCCGTCTCCTGTAGCAGCGGTTCTGTTTCTCGCGGCTTACCGAGATAGTTGGACTTGTGCAACCGATACAAGAGCGACGCCTCTTCGTAGTCGCCCGTATTGACGGCGGATCGCAACTGCTGAACGGCCGAATCGCATCCCGTTGCCGCAACACATAAAAGAACGGCCAACCATTTCACTGTCAGTCCTCCACGGTCATTTCAGCCAGAAGAAATCCTGAAGCGTCATCCATCGCTGTGTGTCGTCGCTCAACATTATGCCAGAGGGCGGGGAGCGTGTCAATATCTCACAATGAATCCCCGGCAACGCTCTTGACGGGCCTGCGGCGGAGGCGAAAATGGGGCTGTGAAACGCACGATTGGGCATACCGTTATCCATTCCGAAGCGAACCGGGTGGGCGTCGCGGCAACGGGCGCCGGGCCCCGTGCGGCCCCACAACACCCGGTTTCCCTTTGCGCCGGGGGGATTTCGGATGGCGGATGAGACGAAGAATGAGAGCCTCTCGGGGGTGGAACTTATGCGAGAGGTGGCGGCGGATCTGGAACAGTGGGGCCTTGGGAAGGACGTAAGGGCCGACGTGGACGAAGACGTTCTGGACGGTCTTGCTGGGGATGAGCGGACCGAGGCAGCGGTTGCGATGTACTGCTGCGGTTTCACGGACCGATTCACAGAGCGGCTGCACAGGATATGTGTCTTTCTGGAGTACCGACGACAACCCGAACTCGCAGAGAGGGTGAATAGGGGGTGGGTGAGCGTAAGGAAACACCTGGACGACGTTTCAAGGATGGCGTCAGGTGGATTCACAGACGCGGTGGCGCAGCCTGTGGCCTTGGCGCAGGTTGCGGCGCGGGCGCTGGGTATCGATTTGAGGGAGATAGCTGCCTTGTTCGATGGCGGCGCCACGGAATCAGATGGCGAGAAGGAGGTCCGTTGGGACCCGAAGAATACGGACTACATGCAGGCTTCTGAGGCAGTTGTGAAGTTCACAGACGGGAAGCTGCCCTTGTCGACACTCAGCAAGATGCTCAAACCTGATGGCCCGATCCGATACATGCGCAGCGGCCACCGCAGATGTAAAGTCCATATCGGCGATTTCAGGACTTGGGCGGAGAAGAAACACCCACCGGATGCCGTCGCAGCGGAAATCGCCGATGAATGGCTTGCCGACGTAGCGGCTCGCAAGGCTACTGAGCGGCGGCGAGGATCGCAGAAGTAGCACTTTCCACTTTCCTTTCACTTTCCTTCACTTTCCGAGAGCGGATTTTATCTGCGTTTTTGGCGCAATACAGCGGCTTTTGCCACTTTCCACTTTCCGCCCATTTTCTGCGCCCACACCCGTGTTACGGTTCTGGCATGAAGATCGACGCGGCAAAACAACAGGCGAAGACTGCCATCCAGACCATCATCGCGGCTGCAAAGCAACTCGCGGAGGCGGAGAGGCAGTATCTTGCGGCCGAAGACAAACTACCCGGCCGGAAAGGAGCGAAACGATGCGCAAAGAAATAGCCGCGGTCATCCCTGGGCAGGCGATGAGAACCGCGGCGATTCGAGAAGTGCACCTTCACCAACCGGGAGGGCCCGTGTCAAGGTGGGGGATTCGAGAAATCCTGGGGGCGCTGACATTGCGGCTGGCGGTGGAAACTGATGCTCGCCTGCGGTCGAACCTGTGCGAGGTGGTGGAGGCCGGCCTGCACGCTGTGTACGAAGCGGCCGGCGCCAGAGTCTCCCAGTGCGCGCGTCAGGCTGTCGGAATCGGCTCAGAATCGACGAACGGGGGGGCGGTGGTGTGAAATCACGGCTGGATGACACTCTGAAGGAGTTCGGCGGGCCGATAGCCTACTGGCCCGGCCTTGCCCGTTTGACGGGAAGCGCAGCGGGCGGAGTGCTGCTGAGTCAAGTCTGCTACTGGTGGAACCGTGTGGGGCGGCCTTTCTACAAGGTCGACGCCGAGCTTGCGGCCGAGACGGGGTTGAGTAATCGGGCCTTGCGGACGGCGAGGGAGCGCTTGCGGGGCGTTCCTGGCGTCAAGATCGAACGGAGAGGTTGGCCCGCACGGGTTTTTTACGAGATCGACGAGGCCGTGTTTCTGGCTCAGTTACCCAGTTTGACGAAAGTGCAAGAACTGAGCGCACAGTTTGA
>DDXG01000085.1 GCA_002347125.1 Phycisphaerales bacterium UBA2266 | reverse complement strand
TGCTTACCCATCTTAACATGGGCACGTCAATCGAGGGCCTGCCGGCAGGCCTCTTCCAGCCACCGCTCGAACTCTAGTCCGGCCAGTATGGCCTCCTGGTTCTCGGGCTTGGCACGTACCATCTCGGCCGCGAAGGCGGCCATCTTCTCGGCGGCTCTTGCCTGGATCCGCCGCACCATGGCATCCGTCAATTCGGTCATTGTCTGCTCACCTCGGTATGTGGGAGTGAGCCCCTGCTTAAAAGGCTTGCGGTGCGTCTGCGGGTCGGCCCCGTGCCCACTCGGCAGTGGTTACAGAACCGAAAGGTTTATATACCAGCGGCCCTTACCACTGCCCAGGAGGCAATTCCAACGGCAAAATGCACCAGATCATCCGAGGGCCGCGGCCCTCTCGAACGGACCGGCAATACGTCGTCTATTTCTACGAGTCAGGACTCTCCCGACAGTACCAGCAGCGCCAGAAGGACCTGCTTGCCGCCGTCCATGACGGCCCTGCTCCAACGTACGATTTCACATCCGATCTGGTCGGTCCGACCAGACGATATGGCCCCTTCCTGACAGTCGAAAAGATCATCCAGAGCGGCTACCTGGCCATCCCGCACAGCGACCCGGTCGAGGCCATTATCCGGGACCGCCAGGACACCTCCCGGCTGGGTCTGGACGACGTCATCAGCCAGATTCGGCAGCGCTACGAGGTCTATGAACGCAACGTCTATGAGATCGAGATATCCAAATGCGCCACCATCAACAGCATCTACGCCCACCAGGCCTATCACGGTCCGACCTACAGCAAGTTCGAATACGCCGTCAGCAAGAGGCTCGACAAGCTCTACGAGCAGCAGCGGCTGGAACGCACCAATTTCTGGCGCGATGTGTCCAAGTTGAGGCTGCTTGTTCCCGAGCAGGCCCAGCAGTACCTGGCGGCCTACCGAAAGGTCTCGGTCCTCAATGAGCCCGGGGAGGGTCTGCCTTGATCACCCGCATCCAGGAACTCTGCCGGCAGCTCAAACCCGTCCTGGGCCGTAAGGTCGACCGGCTCTGGTCGGCCTATCTGGCCGAGTCCGATGCCGATGGCAAGGCCGAGATCGAGCAGGTGCTGGAGTTGTTGGCGGCCAGACATCTGGGCAAGAGCTACGAGCCCGACCGCTGTCCGTTTCCACCCCCGTCGAGGGAGTTCTCACAGGCCGGGGATATCCCCGTTGGAAGCGTGTTCTACGGCGGCCGGCGGCAATATCCGTTCCACCTCAAGAGCGGCCGTCTCAAGGAGCATATCCTGATCGCCGGACGAAGCGGTTCGGGCAAGACCAATCTCACGTTCGTTCTCATGGAAGGGATCATGGCCCGGGGCACTCGTGTCCTGGCCATGGACTGGAAGCGGGGCTATCGCGACCTGATGGACCGCCACCGGCAGTTGCAGGTATTCACCATCGGCCGTGAGGTCGCGCCCTTCCGGTTCAACCCCTTGATCCCACCGGCCGGCTGCGAGCCCCACCTGTGGATCAAGCTGATCGTCGATGTCATTGCTTCGGCCTACCTGGGCGGCGAGGGCGTTATCAGCCTTCTGGTGGCAGGGCTGGATCATCTGTATTCCCAGGCCGGCGTCTTCGACGAGCAACACGCCCATTGGCCGACGATTACCGATCTTCTGGCCTGGCTGCGGACCGCCAAGCTCAAGGGAAGGGCCGCCATGTGGCAGGCCTCGGCCGAGAGGATCCTGCTGGGCATGACCTACGGTGAGTTCGGCGCCGTGTTGAACACCCAGGATAACAGCCACGTGGCCGAACTCCTGGACCACAACGTCGTCCTGGAGATGGATGGACTGTCCAGTTCCTCCGACCGAACGATGTTCAGCGAGGCCCTGACACTGTACCTCTATCGCTATCGCCTGGCGCAGGGCCCGCGGGAGCGCCTGACCAATATGATCATCCTCGATGAGGCCCACAACCTGCTCCTGAACAAGTCCACCGAGTCCAGGGAATCGGTCCTGGAGACCTCCATTCGAATGGTCCGACAGTACGGTCTGGGCTATGTCTTCGTCGACCAGTCGGCATCGCTTCTGAGCAAGGTGGCCTTCGCCAATTCCTACGCCACGATGGCCCTGAGCCAGAAACTCCGTTCCGACGTCCAGACCATTGCCGGGGCCATGAACCTCTCGGATGAGCAGCGAGAGGCCCTCAACACGCTGGCCATCGGCACCGCCGTGATTCGCCTGGCTGATGAGCATCCGGAGCCATTCCTCGTTCAAATCCCCCGCTGTCCGATCCAGGAGGGATCCGTCTCGGATAGCACCGTCAGGGCCCAATGGAGTGGTTCTTACAGTGATTCCACAACAACCCCCGCTCGGCCGTTTCCTACGAAGGTAGTTCCGCCTGTTCCGTCCCCGGATAGAAATGATGAAATCCAAAAACCCAAACAAGAATACACCCACCCACCATCCCCCAGGACATCCGAGAATCCCAGGAAGGATTCTGAACCGGTATCTCATAGAGAACTATCCCGACATGAGATACAGTTCCTGGCGGATGTCCTGGCCAGACCCCTATCGACGACGGTATCGCGATACCATCGTCTGAATCTGTCCCGCCGTCGAGGCAACGCCGTCCGCGAGGCCATGGCCTCCGCAGGGATCATCGAGCGCGTGGTCATCGCCACCCGATCCGGCCAGGTCGTGCTCTACCAATTGACCGATGCCGGCCGCACCATCTGCCAATCGGTCCATATCGACCCCGGCCCCCGGCCCCGCGAGAGCCTGGAGCATCGGTTCTGGGTCGATCAGACGGCCCAGTACTTTGAGAAACAAGGCTACGACGTAGTCCGTGAACACCCTGTCAAGGGCAACGGTGCCATCGACATCCTGGCCAGTCGTGCAGGTCAGAAGGTCGCTGTCGAGGTCGAGACCGGCAAGTCCAGTATCGCCGAGAACCTGCGCAAGATCGCCGGCGCCGGCTTCGACCGTATCGTGCTCGTGGCCACGTCGCCGGCGGCGGTCACGGCCTGTCAGAAGGTCATTGACGGTGTTGACCGCGGCAGCCCGCCGACGCTGGAGTTGATGACCTGGCTGGACATCGCATAGTGCCTGACAGGGGCCCATCGGACAGGCAATCCGTTTGACCTATCGGCATGTGAGTTCATAAGTTGTTATAGGACAAGCACATACCGCCAAGAGAGAGAAGCCTCGCTGCCGCATGTCTCCATAATGGCACCACGGGCCTGAGTTTGGCCTGCCGCGGGTGACCGGGACCCTCAGAAGTGCCGATACAATTGGCACTATGAAAAAGCCATGGGTATACAAACGCAAGAACGTCAGAGGCTGGTGGTGCGGCTGGTACGAAGGCGGCCGGAGAAGGGCCAAGGCGCTGCCCAGCAAGGCATTGGCCGAGCACTTTCGTCATATCAAGTACACCCAGCTCAATTCCGATGTGTTCACGAGCGTGGTCGATTCGGACTGGCGGCACCTCTGCGATGAGTACCACCGCGCCAAGCAGGTCGATGGTCTTCGAGAGGCATCCATCTACGAAACGATGCTGACCCTGCGGCACTTTGAGCGGCTGATCCGGCCCGGTTCGTCGCGGCAGATTACACAGCAGAGTCTCGATACGTTCGTCCTCGAACGGGGCAAGGAGGTCAAGAAGGACACCCTCAACAAGGACATCAGGAACATCAGCGCCTTGCTGAATTGGGCGATGAAGAATCGTTATGTAGCGGCCAGCCTGGAGGTCAAGAAGGTCAAGGTGCCGCAGAAGCCGGTGATGGCGCTATCGCCGCGCCAGGTACGGGATCTGCTCGCCCTGGCATCGGAGCACCCGACGCTTCGATTAAGGGTCCTGCTGGCGGCAACGACAGGGCTTCGCCGTGGCGACATTGAAGCCATACGCATTGGCGATATCCACTTTGATCGCAACACGATCACGACTCGAAATCGCAAGGCAAAGAAGGCGATGGCGGAGCGTCCGATCCCCGACCAGGTCATGACCGAGCTGTCCAATTATGTGGCCACAATCCCCGATGGGCAGGAGCTGTTGTTTGCCGACAGGTTCCCTGAGAAGAGGTGGAACACGATACGCTCTAAGGCAGGGTTGCCCGAGCTGAAGTTTCACGACCTGAGGAAGACGTTTGCCTCCCTGCTGGCGCAGCGCGGCGCGTCCACGGCAGTGACCCAGAGGCTCCTGGAGCACTCCAGTGCGAAGCTCACCAATGATGTTTACACCAACGTCGATCCAGCACTGCGGCAGGCCATTGATCTACTGCCCGTGGCGGAGTTGTTCTGAAGGGCGGCCCACCTCATTGTACGCCTTGCGAGAGAAGCTCAATGCCATCCGAAAGACGTGCGGTAGCCAGTGTTTGACGTCAGCCGGCAGGATCAGGGCCCAGGTCCCAAAGTCCACTTGGGCCTGCTCATCCGACAGCACCTCCAACCGGCGAAACGGAATCGGCTCACTGTGCCCCAGTCGTTGGAGGAACCGCCGACTACCGGGATAGCTGGCGGTAAGAGCCGTGTCTCTCGACCAGATCCTGGTGGATCCGCCGATCACTGAGCCCTTGCTGACTCTTCGCCTCAATAATCGCCCGAAATGGTTCACAGAGGCTCTCGGGGCCGCCAAGAGGATGTCCCACCCAAACCGGACCCGGTGATCGGGTTCGTGGCTGGTGTTGAATCCGCCGGCGGTGAACGGACGTACCGAGCCACCGTCTCACGGTCGATCCCCAACTCCTGGGCAATCCGCCACTGAGACCATATCAGCCACTTGAGTGTCAATGTCGCCTGTACTACGGTCATCTTGAGTTGCTTTGCCATATTGAACCTCCCGAAACCGTAACAGCATCGATTTCGAGAAGTCTCTGCGGCAGACCGTCCGCTCCTCAAAATGGCTGGTTCTCAACCCGGTCCGGGTGGCTGGGTCCACCCGACACGGCCGACAATATCAAGATCAGGGCCTTGGTTTCAAGTCGTTCCTCCTGCAGGTTCAGCCGGAACCTTCATTCTCATAGGATCGTGGTCTGGCGGATCGAACGGGCGTGTCGAAACGCCGCAGGGGTATGGCCGGTGACCCGCCGAAACACTCGCGTGAAGTACTGCACATTCTTGAATCCACATTCGCGAGCCACCCTCTTTATGGGGGCGCTGCCACCCGAGAGCAGTTCCTGGGCTCTGGCGATTCGGACGCGCTGGATCTCCTGGTGAATGGTCCGTCCAATCACCTTGTGGATACGGATTCGAAGTGTCGTGCGAGGTACACGCACATGCTTGACAACATCCGTGACGGTAATGGGTCGGCACGCGTGGCAGGCTATGAAGTGGAGCGCCCGGGTGATGTTCATGTCATCGGTTGCGAGTATATCGGTGGAACGGCGTGCAATAACTCCCAGCGGTTCGATCTTCGGCAGTGGATTCGCGGGGCGATTACCCGACATCAGCCGATCAAGTAGCGCCGCCGCCTCATATCCGGTCTGTTCGCTGTTGAGGTCGATGCTGCTCAGGGGAGGAATCGACAGGCCGCACGCGTACTCGTCATTCTCGCAGCCCAACACCGCCACCCGGTCGGGAACGCGCAAACCAATCCTGCGACAGGCATCGAGGACCTGCAGGCCGCAGTCGTCATTGATCGCCACAATCCCGATGGGATACGGCAGATCAGCCAGCCAGCGGGCGATACGTTCCTGCTCCTTCTCCCAGGACGTAGGCCGCCGGTGTCCTCGCCGCAGCGTCAACTCGTGCCAGCAACAATCGGCCTGTTTGACGTAATCCCGCAGGCAGTCGCACCGGACGTCGAACCCCAGGTGATAACCCGTTGGGTATCTACATAACCCGATGTTCTTAAAGCCACGTTCGAGGAGATGGTCGGCCGCCAGCCGAGCCACCGCCTGGTTGTCGGCCCCGATGAAGGGGAAGGGCAGGTTTTGCACGGTACTACGAAGGTTCACCACCGGCACACCCAAAGCCGCGATCACGCGCGCCGTTTTGGGATTGTCGATGCGGGCAATGATGCCATCGCCGTTCCAGTGCGTGAACCACGGCGGAGGGGGGTCTCCCAGACCCTGTGGCTGGAAGTAGATTGACCAGCGGCCCCGTTCGCGATGATAACGTGCGATGCCTCGTATCACGCCGCGACCGTACGCGCGGGCTGTTTCGACCAGAATTGCCACATGACGCATGGGTCTGTCCACCAGCAAGAACAACGGGCTCGGAATCGATGTCTAAAAGTATAACTGTTTTTTCATATTCTGCAAAAGACAACATGCAGGGCCTTGTCGCTTTTCCTTTACAATTCCGAGTATTGTCAGTCATCGGTTCGACATGATCGCGTTAGGTTAAGGTCGCAGGATGGAGTTTCTGGGATTGGATCTGACAATCTGGGTGGTCTTGGCGGTCTATCTGCTGGGCGTGCTTGCCCTGGGATGGTGGAGCCGGCGGGGCACGGAGAATCAGGAAGGGTATTTACTGGGGAACCGCCGATTCGGGTCCTTCATGATGATCATGCATTCGTTCGGTTCCGGCACGCACCCGGGCGCCCCGGCTGGCGTGGTCAGCAAGACGGTCTCCGTCGGAGCGGCGGGCGTGTGGGTCTCCTGGGTCTGGCTGTTTGGTACGCCGTTCTACTGGCTGATTGCCCCGGTCGTCCGCCGGATGCGGTATCTGACCATGGCGGATTACTTCGAACATCGCTTCAGCCGGGCCGCCAGCGCGCTCTACGTCGCGGTGGCGACGGTGGGAATGACGATCCTGCTGGGCAGCGTGTTGCTGGCCACCGCCCGGACGGTGCAAGGGATGATGGGAGAGGCGGCCGCCGGCGACACGTGGTTCTTTGGCATTCTGCTGACGGTCGCGACGGTCTTCATCAGCTACAGCTATTGGGGCGGCATTGTCGCGGCGATTCGCACGGATATGGTTCAGGGTCTTCTGATCATCGCCCTTTCAGTTCTGGCCATTCCAGCGGCGCTGCGCCTGCCGGAAGTGGGGGGGATGGGGGGCGCGCGAGAGACGCTGTTCGCGGAGAACCCTGCGTACCTGTCGTTGTTCGATACCGGACAATTCAACCTGTGGACCGTCCTGCTCTTGAGTGTCAGTGCGCCGCTGAGCATGCTGGCGATGCCGCACCTGATGAGTGTCTGTGCCGCCGGACGGTCGGAATGGGAGGGCCGCGTCGGCTTCACGTACGGTAACATCCTCAAGCGTCTGTGCACGGTCGGATGGTGCGTCCTGGGGCTGGCCTGGCTGGCCTACCTGATCCGAACGGGCCGGGGGATTCATCCGGACGCCGCTTTTGGGGACTGCATCCGGGGACTGCTGTCTCCCGTTCTGCAGGGCGTCATGCTGGCCTGCGTTATCGCGGCGGCCATGTCGTCGGGAGACACGGTGCAGGTCACGCTGGGCGGGCTTCTCTCCCAGAACCTCTATCGGCCCTTCCTCATGCCGCAGGCTTCCGACCAGGCCCTGCTGGTGGTGACGCGCCGAGCCGGTCTGGCGGTGTCCATCGTGTCGGTGGCGGTGGCCGTGTTGATGCGGGAGAGTGTCGTGAGAGCCATCCTGGACTACGTGAACGTGCTGAGTCTGGTCGGTACGTCGGTGGCGATGGGTCTGCTGTGGCGGCGGATGAACACCACGGGGGTGTTCTGCAGCGTTGGACTGGCGGTGATCGCCTTCGTCATGGCCCGGTACGTTCTGAGTTGGCCCCGCAACGCCGTCACAGGTCTGCCTCTGTTGGCAGGCGTCTTCGGCGGCATCCTCGGCAGCTATCTGGCCAAGCCGCCGGAGGCGGGGCGGATCGAGGAATTCTTCAAGCGGATCTACGTACCCATTCGACAGGAAAGCCGGCTGGGCTTGACGCTGGCCGAGGTGGTCCCGCCGGAACGGCGTCTCCTGACATGGGGCGGGTTGTTCCTGGTCAGGCCTTCGCGTCAGTCGTGGGTGGGTTTCCTGGTCGCCTTGGCCATCTGCATGGCGGCCGTTCTGTTCATGTACAGCCTGGTCCAGGTGTAGGACATTTGAAGGCGAATGAAACCAAGGGAAGAAACAACCGGACTGATTGGCATCGGGCTGGTGGGTACGGTCCTCGCCGAGCACTTGCTGGCCCATGGACATGCCGTAACAGGGTATGACATCGAGCCTGCGGCATGTGAGCGTTTGCGCCAACTGGGAGGTCATGCGGTCGACAGTGTCCGCGCGGTGGCGGAAGCCGCCGATTGCCTCTTCCTGTCCCTGCCGGATTCCGGCGTAGTTCGCGAGATCCTTGAGGGTGACGTTGGCGTGCTTAGCGCACGGCGGGTCCCCCGATACGTCGTTGACACGACGACCGGTGATCCAACGGAAACGATCGCTCTGGCAGAGAGTCTCAGCCGGCAAGGCGGCACTCTATTGGAGGCAACCATCTGCGGCTCCAGCGGTCAGCTTCGCAGAAGGCAGGCCGTTCTGATGGTCGGCGGCGAACGAGGGGCTTTCGAAGCATGCCGAGGGCGGATAGACCTGCTGGCCGAACGCGTGTTCTATGTGGGGCCGTCCGGCAGCGCTTCCAAGATCAAGCTGGCGACGAATCTGGTCCTGGGACTGAATCGGCTGGTCCTGGCGGAGGGTCTGGTTTTTGCCGAGAGGCTTGGCCTGGATCTGGAGACCTTCCTGGGGGTGCTGAAGGCCAGTCCGGGCTACTCGGCTGCCATGGATGTGAAGGGTGAGAAGATGGTGAAGGGGGACTTCGCCCCGGAATCGCGAATTCGTCAGCACCATAAGGATGTCTCCCTCATGCTTAAGTACGGAGACAACAGCAGGCAGGATCTCCCTCTTTCCCGAGTCCATCTCGACATTCTGGCCAATGCGATTGCCGCGGGAGACGGCGAACTGGATACGTCGGCAGTGATCCAGGAGATTCGACGCAGGAGAGCAAGCCAGGATCAAAGCAGAAAGCAGGATCCAGACAGAAAGGATGAAAGATTATGAACCATTCCAAATCTTATTCAAGACGCGGTTTTCTCAAACAGGCGGTTCTGGCAAGTTCAGCCCTGTGCGCGGGCAAGCGCGTGTTGGGAGCCAATGATGACATACGCGTCGCAATCATTGGTCTGGGCGGCAAAGGTGGCGACCACCTCAGGACGTTCGACGGATTCGATGGCGTTCGCATCGCCGGGCTGTGCGACGTCGACCCAAGGCGTTTGGACGAGCGGGGCAGGGATTTCAAGGGCAAGGGCGTGTTCTTTGCCACGGATGCGCGGAAGATCATCGATCGCAAGGATATCGACGCCGTGGTTATCGCGACCTGCGATCATTGGCATGCCCTGCTGGCGATTTGGGCGTGCCAGTCGGGCAAGGACGTGTATGTGGAGAAGCCGGTCAGCCACAACATTCTGGAAGGTCGCAAGATGATCCAGGCAGCCAGGAAGTATGGTCGTATCATGCAGGCCGGCCTGCAGTACCGCAGCGATGAGGGACTCGCTGAGCCAGCTCAGTATCTGCAGAGCGGCAAGCTCGGCAAGATGCTCCGCGCACACGTTCCGTGGTATGAACTGCGTCCCGGTATCGGCATCAAGGAGCCATATACTCCGGACTGGCTGGATTATGATATGTACTGCGGACCGGGCGAACTCAAGCCGTTGCGCCGTAACCAACTGCACTACGACTGGCACTGGATGTGGAACACGGGGACGGGGGACCTTGGCAACAGCAGTGTTCACGCCTTCGACATCTGTCGGATGATGATGGGTTATAAGTCGCTACCGCCGCGGGCGATTTGTGTGGGCGGACGATTCGGCGTCGACGATGTGGGCGAGACACCCAATACGCAGTTGACGCTGCTGGATTATGATGAGGCACCGGTCGTGGTCGAAAATCGCAACTTGGGCGACAAGAAGGGCTCGCGGAATCTCGATCATGTGCTGGGCGTGCGCGAAGGGATTATTCTCACTTACGAGGGCGGCTACTTTGCGGGTCTGCGAGCCGGCGGCTGGATCTATGACACGAACGGCAAGAGGATCAAGCAGTTTGTAGGCGGCGGCGGGGGCAACCATACAAAGAACTTCATCGAGGCGGTTCGCAAACGCGACTCTTCGACCCTCAAGGCACCGATCGAAGAGGGTCATATCTCCTCGGCGTGTTGTCACCTGGGCAATATATCGTACCGTCTGGGTGTGCCGGCCACGCCGGATCGGATCAAAGGGGCGATCAAGAACAATGACCTGGCGGGGCGGGTATTCGACAGCATTGCCGAACATCTCAAGGCCAATGAAGTCGATCTCGGTAGAAGCGCCGCCACGCTCGGCCCGCTGATGACGGTGGATACTGCCAGCGACGAGATCGTCGGACTTGACGGCTCAGGCACGTTGGCTGCGGCGACGAAACTCGCTCACGGCACATATCGTAAACCGTTTGTCATGCCGGAAGAGGTGTAAGCAAGCGTAATCTGTGAATAGTGTCATGACTGTGAGGTCGGCATAATGAAGTCACTTCGTTCTGTAACATGGCTCATCGCATGTTTTGCAGTAGTTGCGGCACCGGCTCTGCCCCCTTGTGTAGCAGGCGCTGTCGGTCGCATTGGCTTTACCGCTCGACCTGACCAGGTTGTTGTCAGGGTCGATGAGCAAGACCTGGCAACCTATGTGTACAGGGATTCCCAAATACCTCGACCGTATTTCAAGGATTTGCATGCGCCTGGCGGAATCCAGGTCACACGCAATCATCCGCCGCGCGAAGGAGTTGATCCCACCGATCATGCAGAATACCATCCAGGTTTATGGCTGGCATTTGGCGATCTGGGTAGTGCCGACTTCTGGCGCAACAAGGCCGCGGTGAGGCACGTTGAGTTCATCAAGCCGCCTGTTTCGGATGAACTGAAAGGACGCTTTACAGTGCGCAATGCGTATATGCATCGCGATGTGATGGTGTGCGAGGAAGTTTGCCAATACACGTTTCTGGTCCGGCCCGCTGGCATTTTGATTCTATGGGATTCGCTGTTCATGTCGGCGGATACGTCCTTGTACTTTGGAGACCAGGAGGAGATGGGACTGGGCCTACGCATGGCTACGGCGATTGCCGTTAAGAGCGGGCAGGGCGGCCGCATCCTTGACAGCGAGGGTCGAAAGAATGAAAAGGGAACCTGGGGCAAAACCGCCGCATGGTGCGATTACAGCGGCTGGGTCGACAAGACGTTTGTCGGGGTTTCGATCATGCCGCATCCGGATAACGTTCGTCCCTGCTGGTGGCATACACGCGATTACGGATTCATGACCGCCAACCCCTTCGGTCGCGCCGCCTTTCGGGCCGGGCCGACCAGCAAGGTGACCATCCGGAAGACAGAGCCCTTCCACCTGTCGTATGGCATCTTGATCCACGCGAGTGCGAATGAACGGGACGTCGATCTGTCGGCCGCCTACCAGGACTACTTGGATGTGCTGCGGCAGATGCGGACCGAAACGAGTGAAGGAGGACAACGCTGATGTCCGCATCGCCCTGCTTCCAGCCCGGTCTCAAGCCCGATCCGCAGCAAGAAAAGGACAGGCCGCGGATCCTCCTGGTCGTTGGGGATGGCGCCGAGGTCCTGGATACGATGGTCCCTCTCTATCGGCTGGGAGAAGACTTCCAGGTCCTGATCGCAGCGCCCGAAAAACGAACCTATCACCTGGTGATCCACGAACTGGCCGACGGGTGGGACA
Source organism: Phycisphaerales bacterium UBA2266 (assembly GCA_002347125.1). Taxonomy (GTDB): domain Bacteria; phylum Planctomycetota; class Phycisphaerae; order Sedimentisphaerales; family Anaerobacaceae; genus UBA2266. The sequence continues at coordinate 24,176 of DDXG01000085.1, read as the reverse complement.
TCACCGAGGAGCGCCCCGGCTACCGCTTGGCCGCCGACGTGGCGTTTCGAGACGTTCGGACCGAGGACTGTGTGGGTCTGGTCCTGCCGGGAGGCCGGGCCCCGGAGTATCTCCGCTACGACGAGGATCTGATCCGAATCACCCGCGAGTTCTTCGGCGAAGCCAAACCGGTGGCCTCCATCTGTCACGGGATTGAGATCCTCGGAGCGGCCGATGTCATCCGCGGTCGCGAGGTCGCCACGATTCCCAAATGCCGCTTCGACGCAGAGGTCTGCGGCGCGACGTATGCAAAAGAGTCCGTGGTTCGCGCGGGGAACTTGATTTGTGCCCGGGGTAAGAAGGACCTCTCGCCCTGGATGCGTCAGTTCGTGCAGATGATCCATGAATACCTCGCTCGGACCAAGAGCGGAGGAGATTCTCGCTGATGTATGGCCGACCTATGTCATGACAACTCAATGATCCGGCAAACGGGGACCCTGGTTCTAACGATCCTATGGAACTGTCGTTCAAGGTCTTTGAGCACGCGGCGGCCCTGATCGGTCGGACGCCGTGGGACGTGTCGCGCGACGCGGACTTGCTCTTCGAGGCGCAGGCGGAGGCCTTTCGCCTGTACCGCCACCAACCGCTGACCGCGGCGATTGACCATTACAACCTCGCCCCCGAAGCCTACGGTGCGGTGGTCGCGCGAACGGACGGCCACGGCGTCCCGGCTATCACGAAACCGCTGCTGGCAACGACCGACGGTCTGCTTGGCCTGCGCCCGTTCGATGCGTCCCGAGACGGCCGGATCCCGATGATCCTCGAAGTCGCCTCGCGGCTCAAGCGGGAGTTTCCTGAGGCGGAAGTGGCCGTCCCGGTCGATGGGCCCTTTTCCATCGCTTCGGCCCTGGTGGGATTTGACCGATTGCTGTGCGACGCAGTCGAAGGACCGGATCGAGTGCAGTCCGCGTTGGTGCATTTGATCGAGGGCCAGGTGACCCTGGCGGACCAAGCCCGCGTGCTTGGTCTGGAGGTGGCCTGCGCCGAGTCCGCGGCGGGGCCACCACTGCTCTCGCCCGGCCTGTTTCGCCGGGTGGAACTGCCGGTCCTCAAGACGCTGCTGGCACGGATGGGCCGGATCATGGGACATCCGATCGCCTGCCTGATGGGCGGCGACACCGTGCGGATTCTCGATGAACTTCTCGAAACCGGTTCCCCCTACCTGGTCTGCCCGCACGAGACCGATCAAGTTGCCTTCGTGAAGAAGCTCTGGGACCGGCCGGAAATCCGCGTGCGGGTCAACCTGCACGCGGGCATCATCGCGCGGGGAAGCTGGGACGAGCTGCGGGCGGAGGCCGGCCGCGTCCTCGCGTTCGCGCGCGACAGACCCAACACAATGGTCGGCGCCGGTGTCCTCCCCTATGAGATGAGGCCGGAGGCTATCTTCCGCCTCCAGGATTACCTCGCGTCGGTCCTCATAGGCCCATGGAAACCGCAATGAAGCCTTTCTCCCGTGTCAAGTGGGTTGCACTGATTGTGCTGCTCGCGAATGACCTTCTCGTCCCGCCCCACCGTTGATACGAAGTACCCTCGAGCCCAGAAATGCTCCCCGACGAAATTCCTTTGACGTTCCCCAAACGTCCGGGCGATATGAATGGCACTCTTGCCTTTGATGTAGCCTACCACCTGTGCCACGGAGTACTTCGGCGGAATAGAGATCAACATATGAACGTGGTCCGAGACCAAATGCCCCTCCAGAATCGTGCTCTCCTTCTGGGAGGCTAACTCGCGAAACACCTGCCCGAGATGCCCACGCAGCTTGCCGTAGAGCGTCTTCCGCCGAACTGTCTGACGTCAAGTAGAAGTTCTCTTCGACGACAATTATTTCTACCGGCTAGAAGTTGCAGTATTCGCATGGGGTTGCCTTGTTGGGGTGCCCCCTATAGGGGGCACGATTCTGGAGTCGCCATATCGCCATCTCGTTTCTTGCGTTTGCGTGCCTGCTCGGCTCGGTAACTGGGCACGTTCAGCTCCAGGACCACACTGTGGTGCACCAGTCGGTCGATAGCCGCGGCAGTGGTCATCGGGTCCTTGAAGATAGTTTCCCATTTCGAGAACGGTAGATTGCAGGTGATCAACATACTGCCGCGTTCATATCGATGGGCCAGCAGGGAGAACAGGACCTCCATCTCGTCCCGGTCCTGTTTGACGTACCCAAAATCGTCAATCATGATCGCATCGAACCGTGAGAGCTTCTTGAGCAGCTTATCCAGCTCCAGATCCCGTTTGGCCCGCAGCAACTGCTGGACGATCGCATCGCAACTACTGAAGTACACGTTGCGGCCCCGGTGAGCCAGTTCGTGGCAGATCCCGCACAGCAGGTGGGTCTTGCCACTACCCGGATTGCCGAACGCCAGCAGGTTCTCCGTGCGGTTGACGAATGAGCCCTCCAGAAGCATCTTGACCTGTTGGCGGATGCGTAGCGGAAGACGCTTGAGGTCGAAGTCCCCAATGCCCTCTGGCACCAGAGCCACACGTTCACTTGCTTCGGCTTGGACATGCTTGGTGGCGAGGAGGGATCGCATACTTCTGTGGTGCTCCCACTCTGGGCTCAGACTGTACGGTTGTTTCGATTCGGTGTCAATCGCTCAGTCTGAGCAGCTCTCTATTAGAGCGTCCCGGCGGTCCAGCGGACGCCGCGAACGATCAGGTCGCGGTACTCCGGGCAGGCGTAGGCCTGCTTGTCGTGGCCGAGCTGGATATTGAATACGCGGGAGCGGCCGTAGCCTCGGGTCCAGGCGATGGGTGTGTCGTTGCCGGGGTGGTCTGGCGTCAGGAGAACGTGGTTGCCCTCGGCCCACCAGCGGCCTCCGGTTCCTACCCAAACGAATCGGGAAGGTATCTGTTTAGCGGGTCAATCCGCGTTCTTGGCCACGAAAAGGCCGTTTGATCGCACTGAGAAGGCAAACGGAGCGTCAAGTATCTCGCGAAAGCCTCGTTTTTGCCATCACAAACAGCGTTTAAGTCGCTAAACAGATACTCGGGAAGTTTTGAGCTTGCGGGGGGAAGGGAGATAATAGTATACCGTCTACTGTATACAATCAGAAACTGTCAGACTCAAGGATCCCAATATGCGTGTTCAAAAAGCTATGGCGTTTGCTCGGACCACTGTGACCACTGTAGCGACCGAGCATCTTCGCAAGCAGATTGTTTGCGGGAGCGTGCAGCCCGGCGAGACACTTCCTGAATCGCGAGTTGGCGAGATGCTGGGAGTCAGTCGAGCCCCTATCCGCGAAGCACTTACATTGCTGGAACGGGAGGGGTTGGTCGAGTTCGACCGGCGAGGGACGGCACGGGTTTGCGATTTTGACCTGGAAGACGTTCGGGAATTGGGACTGATGCGTATGGTTCTGGAACCTGGCGCGAGTCGTCTTGCCGCCGAACGTCGGCCGCAGGCCGGTCTCGACGCGATCGAGGAAAACCTCCATGCCTTGAAGACGGTCAGCCGTCTCGATGACGTTACCCGGCTCGACCTGGACTTCCACCATCTGATATTTGCCGCAGCAGGCAACAAGCGACTCATGCGAGCTTGGCAGAACCTGTTGTCTCAGTTTTCGCTGGTGATGCGGTTGTTTCACGAGTCTCTAGAACGACGGGTGCAGACATCCAACGTTCGCAACATGACGATCCGGGCGCACATGGAGTTGTTGCAGGCCATACGCTCGGGATTGCCCGAGGAAGCCGAAGCTTTGGCTCGACAGCATACCACTTACTGGCTGTCGGAATTCACTCAGTCCAGAGCGTTTGCACCGCAATCGAAGGAATAATCTTTATGCACTCTACAGGGCGAAGGAGCATCGACATGAAAGATGACAAGCAAGGGGCCATCCGCCTCAATCGCCGCGAGGCGATCAACATTGGACTCGGAACACTCCTCGGCTCGGCGGTGGCGGCGACCGGTACGCGGGCGGCGGACGGCACTAAGGCGCCCGATCTGGCCGGACAAAAACGCTTGGCCATTTCGTTCTGGATCTGGGCATTGTGGGACACGGGACCCAACCGCATCGTCAACGACTTCGAAGTGCGCGTGGCGGAGGCGGTTGAGCGCGGCTTCAATTGCCTCCGGATCGAGGGCGGTGCAGGAATCACGCATGATGTCGAAGGCCGTCCCCGCGGGGAACTGGAGTTCACCCCCGTCCTGCCGGGCCATGATCTTCTTACCCGCGGGCAGCAGCACATGACCGGCGGTCGCGTCGATCTGCTCAAACGCCTGATCGAGCTGTGCACGGTCGCCAAACGCTATAATGTCAAGTTGATCCTCTCGAGTTGGTATTACCTGCATACGTTCTGGTTCACCGACAAGAACGTAACAGCCGAGTTGCTGGGACTGCCCCTGGAGAAACGTTTCGTGTATTTCGCTCGGGGGCTGGACCGCATCCTCGATGTGTTGAAACAACGAGGGCTGGCCGACACCATCGCCACCGCGGAGATATTCAACGAGGTGGGCCCCACGAAACACGGCAAGACCATCGACCACGAGGAAGCGCTGGATTTCCTGCAAACGCGCCACCCCGATATTCGGTTTTCGCTGGACACCGACGATTTCGACACATCGAGGATGCCGCGCAACGCGCAGGTCTGGACGTACCACAGCTACTACCTGTGGCCTATCTACGGGCTCCTCGAGCAAGACCTGATAGGTGGCAACAAGGACCTGAACGATCCCGCGGCTTACGCTCCGATCCGCCGTTTCCTGCGCCGGGATCTCGTGCCCTTTCAGGCGATCCTCAATAGCCGCGCGGGGCGTCCTCCCATCGCACGGGACTGGTTTCGTCGCATCTGGCTGTATCGCAACCTCGAACCGAACGCGATGCCGGAATTGGAGCGTCTGCTGCAGGAGGATCTGGAGAATCGTATCGACGAGTTCAAGCAGAGTGCGACAAACGCGGTGAAGCAACTTGTGAAAACTCGCGACGAGGTTTTGCCCGGTATCCCGCTGATCCTGGGCGAGGGCGCCAGCTACTGCGCGGATCACCGGCTCCGCTGGGAGGAGCGTTCCGATGCCTACTGGGAAGTGGTCGAACACGCAGCCCGCGCCTACCGCGAGCACGGACTGGTGGGCGCGGTGCCACGCACGAATAGCGGACCGGAAGACCCGGTCTGGCACGAGTATCCCGAGCGGCTGCAGCGCGCGAACGCCGTGTTCCTGGGTGAGAAGCCGTGACGTCAAATGAATTGGCGGTTTAATGAGTAGGACAACTTTTGACTGAGAAGCCAAGATGAAAAACGAAGCGTTACGCAATATCTGTGCTGGATTCCTGGTGGCGGGATGTTTGGGTGTGGTGTTTGCCGGGGACGCAAACGAATGGCCGCAGTTCAGAGGACCCGGCGGCAGCGGCATAGCCCAGGGCCCGAAAAGCAGTGGAGTCCCCACGGAATGGGATACGACGAAGAATGTGGCATGGCGCATTGACGTGCCGGGCCTGGGGTGGTCCAGCCCGATTGTCTGGGGGAACCGCGTCTTCCTCACCACCGCGGTGAACGCCCAGGGTACTGAGCAGCCGGAGGGGGGCTTCTACCTGGATAAGGAGCGAGGAGGCCGGGGCGAGCATCGCTGGTTGGTTCTCGCCTACGATCTGAACACCGGAGTGAGACTCTGGGAACGTCAAGTTCACCAGGCGGTGCCGCCGCGCACCCATCTCAAGAGCAGCTACGCTTCGGCGACGCCCGTGACGGACGGCGAGCGGGTATACGCCTGGTTTGGCGAGTTCGGACTGCTGGTGGCCCTGAACGCGGCGGACGGCGCCCCGGTGTGGTCCTTCTCGGAACCACCACGCAAATCCAGGGAGAACTGGGGGCTCGGCTCGTCGCCGGTGATGCACGGCGGCCGGGTCTATCTGGTGCATGACAACGAGGAAGACGCGTACGTCGCGACGTTCGATGCTTCGACCGGAAAAGAGATCTGGCGGGTCAAACGACCGCCGGAGACCAACTGGAGCACGCCCCTGGTGTGGAAGAACGATCAGCGGACGGAACTGGTCGTCGCCGCGACCGGCGGCGTCACGTCCTACGATCTGACCGGGGAGCCGCTTTGGGAACTGCGGGGTATGTCCCGGATCACGGTGCCCAACCCGGTGGCGGGAAACGGGATGGTCTATGTCGGATCGGGGTTTGTTGCCGATCGGCAGAAACCGCTCTACGCGATCCGCCCTGGCGCGGCGGGTGATATCTCGCTGAAAGGGGGCGAGACGAAGAGCCGCTACGTTGCCTGGCTGCAAGATCGTGCCGCTCCCTATGTCCCGTCGTTTCTGGTAGCCGGCAAGTACCTGTACGTGATCCAGGACAACGGCCAACTCTCCTGTTACGACGCTGTCACCGGCACTTTGGTTTACGAGGAGCGGCTGCGTGGACACTTCACGGCCTCGCCGTGGATGTGTGGGGACAGGTTGTTCTTCCTCAACGAGGGCGGGGAAACCTATGTCGTGCAGTCGGGAGCGACGTTCAGGCTTTTGGCCACGAACACGCTCGAAAAGCTGTGTCTGGCCACACCCGCGGTGGCGGGCGACCGACTTCTGATCCGCACCTCTTCCCGGCTGTATTGCATAGGGAGCGATAAATGACGAAATCTGTTCGAATCCATGACTACGGCCCTCCCGAGGTGCTCTGTTACGAGGATGCCCCGATCCCTGAGCCGGGACCGCTCGAGGTCCTTGTCCGCGTTCACGCGGCGGGAGTGAATCCCGCCGACCGGCAGACACGCGCGGGCCTGCGGCACGCGCCTGAGAAGCCCTTCGCGGGCAAGCTCAGCTGGAAGCCAGCGTCTATGGACTATGTGCAGGCAGCCGTCCTGCGGGCGGGATGCAGAGGCGCTGGAATACGTCTCGCAAAACATCCCTGGCCGCCCCGCCCGCAGTGTGACATAACCTGAAGGAGCACAGTGGCTTAGGTCTACCCTTGCTGGGACGACCGACGGGGACGGAGTCTAGCAATCAGTCATTAAACCCGGATTTCCCAGGTAGCCAGTGACAAAGAAAACGTGTTTTGATAGTATAGGGCCTATGGAGACCACTCAAGGCAGTTTCAGCCATTTCTTACGGGAGAACCCAATGGGTGAAGCGTGCAAGGACGCTCTGAGGCTCGATTTCGACCACAGATTGAAGCTGGAATTTCATGGGACAAAGGTCACCAGTGATGCAGGTTTGCTGGCCTACCGAGAACTTGATGCGGTACTCGGTCTGACCTCGGCAATTGATTCCGAACTGCGTGACATTCGAACGGGCAAGAACACGCAACACGGCCTTGCTGCTTTACTCAGGCAATCGATCTACAGCAGGCTTGCCGGTTACGACGATACGAATGACGCTGAACGTCTGGCTGTTGATCCGGCCATGCGGCATATTGCCGGTGGTAGGGCAATAGAGCGTTCGGCTGCTTCCACCAGTGTCATGAGCAGATTCGAAACAGAGATACTGACGCAGACGAAGAATCTTGAGTTCCTGATGAGTGTCCAAGGCCGGTGGGTGGATAGAGCCAACAAGGGTAAGGGGCTGAAGGAGATTGTCCTTGATATGGACAGCTCGGTCAGCGAGACCTACGGCAACCAGGAAGGCTCTGCCTACAACGGCTACTTCGAATGCAGGTGCTATCATCCCCTTTTCTGCTTCAACCAGTACGGTGATCTGGAGCGAGCTCTGCTTCGCCATGGCAATGTCCACTGTGCCGATGACTGGCAGAGTGTTCTGGAGCCGGTCATTGCCCGTTATCGAGGCTATGACATCCTCCACTTCTTCCGCGGTGATGCGGCCTTTGCTGATCCGGCCGTTTATCGCTCTCTGGAAGCCGAGGGATACTTCTATGCGATTCGGTTGAAGGCCAACGCCGTTCTGTATGAAAGGATCGAGCACCTGCTGACTCGTCCCGTGGGCCGTCCGCCGAAGAAGCCGATTATCCTGTACCATAGTTTTCGGTATCAGGCCGCCAGTTGGAGCATCCCTCGCAGAGTCGTTGCCAAGGTCGAGTGGCATGCAGGTGAACTGTTTCCGAGAATTGGTTTCATTGTGACCAATCTCAGGTGGAAATCCAGCCACGTGGTTCGATTCTACAACAAACGAGGCACGGCCGAACAATGGATCAAAGAGGGCAAGTACACATTGAAGTGGACACGGTTGTCGTGTCATGATTTCGTGGACAATCAAGTCCGTCTACAGCTATTCGCCTTGGCCTACGACCTCGGCAATTTCCTGCGACGTCTGGCATTGCCCAAGTCGGTGAAACAGTGGTCGCTACGAACGCTGCGTGAGAAGCTGATCAAGATCGGGGCCAAGGTGGTCACACATTCACGGTATGTGGTGTTCCAGATGGCTGAAGTGGTTGTGCCGAGGGCACTGTTTCGTGAGATTCTTGGGCGAATCGGGCGATTGAGAGCGGGCCCGGAACTTGCGGGGCAGGATGACCGGCAGAAGAGCGAGAATCCAGATCGCTGACGAGAAATTGGCGGTTGGGGTGCGTCGAAAAAGTGCCCAAATACCGCAGTTGAGGGTGGTTTCGATGACTTGCCCCGATGGAACCGCCTGAGGGGTTGCAATGCCCCCGGTCATTACGATAGAATCATATGCTGTAGCGCGTGAGACTGCAGTTTATGGTGACATATGGGAAATCTCGGATACAACAAAGAGCATATGATTGGCCGTATCAGCCGGTCAACCCGCTAAACAGATACGACTACAGCGAGAAAGATTATGAGTGCAAGCGTTAGCCGTCGCAGATTTCTCAGCAATGCTGTTCAGACAACCGCTACAGCCATGGCAATGCCACACATTGTGCCTTCGACCGTGCTTGGCCGCAGTGGTGCCGTCGCACCAAGCAACCGCATCGCGATGGGATTCATTGGTTTGGGAATTCAAGGAACTGGATTGATGCGGGCCTTCCTGGCCCACAAGGATGTTCAGGTCGTCGCTGCTTGTGACGTTTACGAAAGCCAGCGTCAGAAGGCCAAGGGGATTGTCGACGAGTATTACGACGGCACCGCTTGCGTTACGTACAACGACTTCCGCGAAGTCTGTGATCGAGAGGACATTGATGCGGTCTGTGTCGCCACGCCGGATCACTGGCATATCCCTGTTTCATTGCAGGCCGCTCGGGCTGGCAAGGATATGTACACGGAAAAGGCCCTCGGTCTGAGTCTGACCTGGAACAAAGCCCTTCGAGACGCGTGCCACAGATACGGCACGATCTTCCAATGGGGCACGCAACAGCGATCCGACCGGAATTTCCGGTATGGCTGCGAATTAGTCCGCAATGGTCGAATCGGCAAGTTGCACACTATCTTAGTCGGCGTTCCTCATGACTTCTTGGTCCCTAATCAGCCAACGCAGCCGGCGCCCCAAGGGCTTGACTATGACATGTGGCTCGGTCCCGCTCCCTGGGCTCCCTATTCATACCAGCGTTGCCGTCCATGGACGAAGGAAGAAAGCTACTCGAACTGGTATCACATATCCGACTATTGCCTTGGCGGCATAGGTGGGTTCTGGGGCGTCCACCACGTAGATATCGCTCAGTGGGGTCATGGCACTGACGAGAGCGGCCCCATTGAAATCGAAGGGACCGCTGAATTTCCAGAGGATGGACTGGCCGACTGTGCCATCAGTTGGAAGGTTCATCACAGGTATGCTGATGGCGTGACCATGATATACATGGACAATAAGCAACATAGGCAAGGAGTGACCTTCCAGGGCACTGAAGGTTGGGTACATGTCAATCGAAGCGGCATCTGGGCGGAGCCGGAGTCGCTGCTGACCTCTGTGATCCGCCAGGGCGAGATTCATCTTGTTGAAAGCAAGGGCCATCAGCGGAACTTCCTCGACGCGATCAGGACAAGAGACAAAACGATCTGCCCCATCGACGTCGCCGTCCGCACAGACACGATCTGTCATCTGACGGATATCTGCACTCGACTGGGTCGAAAGCTGCAATGGGATCCCGAGAAGGAGGACTTCGTAAGTGATTCTGAAGCTAGTCGAATGCTGAAGCGGGCAATGCGCAGCCCTTGGCATCTCTAAAGACCACGCGGATGATAAGAACAGGCCAAGGTGCCTTAAGGTCAGTCCGCAGAAAGGAGCAAACAGAGTGGGCAAGATATCTATCGGTTTGAATACAGAGTTTTCACGCAGCAGCGACAAGCCTTTTGAATGGGCCGTCGAGCGAACCGCCGAGATGGGATATGAGTATATCGAGCCGATGGTTCACTTCGGACGGGAACTCATGAGCGAGGCGGGGTATTTCCATACGGTCTCCATGTTTGACGATCCATATCGAATCAAAGAGGCCTGCGACAAGGCAGGGCTCAAGATTTCGGGGCTCCAGTCGCATGGGCCTTTAGGGAGACCGGATGTCCATGGCGAATACATCAAGCTGGCCATTCGGGTCGCCGCAGAAATCGGCGTGCCGGTTGTCAACAGCGATGAAGGCATCAAGGCCAAGTGGACGACCGAGGAAGAGGATTTCGTCCTGATGAAGTATACGCTGCAGGAAGCTGCTTTCGTCGCTGAACGACGGGGCGTGAAGATTGGTCTGGAACCCCATGCACAGTATTCCAAGACGCCGGAGGGACTCGATCGAATCTACAACCTGGTTGACTCGCCGGCTATCGGCATCAACATGGATACGGGCAACGCCTACCTGGCCGGACAAGATGTGTACGCGTGGCTGGATCGTGTTGCTGATCGGCTGGTGCATCTGCACGCAAAGGATATTTCTGTAGAACATTCCAAAGCCGAGCGTGGCAAGGTAACGGGCACACCAGTTGGCTGCGCTTGCGGTGACGGCGTGATCGACTGGGAAAAGATCGTAGACATCGTGCGCAACAAGACGCCTCGCGATATTGTGTTCAGTGTAGAGTGCGGCACGCCGGAGCAGGCAGAAAGAAGCCTGGAACATCTGAGTCAAATGGTATGACTGCGTTAAAGAAAGGAAGTTACCATGTCAAACCGACGCCAGTTTATTCACCAGAGGGCCGCAGTCTGGTTGGCTTGCGGTCTCATCGCCAGCCTGCTGCCGGGCTTCGCCGCCGCCGATCCCATCTGGATCCATGTCGCCCCCGCGGGCGATGACGCCGGCGACGGCAGCCGGGTGAAGCCGGTGGCCAGCCTGATCGGCGCGCGCGATGCGGTGCGCCGCCTGCGTGCGGCCGGCAAGGCAGGCCCGGTGCGGGTGGTAGTAGCGGACGGCACTTACCTTGTCGCCGAGCCCCTGGTGCTGAGGCCCGAGGACGGCGGCAGCGCCGAGGCGCCGGTCCATTACGAGGCCGCGCCGGGGGCGAAGCCGGTGTTCAGCGGCGGGCAGAAGATAACCGGGTTCCGGCCCGGGGAAAACGGCCTGTGGGTGGCCGACGTGCCGGGCGTGGCTTCGGGCCAGTGGTATTTCGAGCAGTTGTGGGCCGGCGGCCACCGCACGCGGCGCGCCGTGGAACCCGACACCGGCCAATTCTTCTTCGAGGAAGTGGTCGAGACCGACTTGAGCGGGGGCCGCTTTCGCCAGACCGTTACCGTGAGCCAGGAGGTGATGTCGCTGCTTACTCCGCTGAGCGCGGCGCAGCGTGCCGATGTGAAACTGTTGGTGTTCCACTCCTGGAACAACACGCACCGCTTCATCAGCGCCATCGACGCGGGCCGCCGCACCTTTAGTAGCGAGGGCCCCAGGGCCCTTCGACCCTATAGCCTTTGGAAGGATCTGGCCTGGGGTTCGAAAGGCTACTTCCACCTGGAAAATTTCCTGTCCGCGCTGGACGAACCCGGCGAATGGTTCCTGGCCCGGGATGGAAAGCTCTATTACAGGCCACGGTCGGGAGAAGATCTCGCCTCCATGGAGTTCATAGCGCCCGTGACCGGCCAGTTCCTGCAAATCCAGGGCGACCCCGCCGCCGGCCGCTTCGTGGAGCATGTCCACTTCAAGGGCCTGGCCTTCAACCACGGCCAGTGGCTCACGCCGGCCGGCGGCTACGGTCCGGCCCAGGCCGCCCAGAACATCGAGGCTGCCGTGATGCTCGACGGCGCCCGGAACGTCGTGTTCCAGGACTGCGAAATCGCGCACGTGGGCATCTATGGCCTCTGGTTCCGGCGGGGCTGCAGCCAGTGCCGGGTGGAACGTTGCCTGTTCCGCGACCTGGGCGCGGGCGGGGTGCGCGTCGGCGAACAAAGAATCCAAAGCAACATGGCCGAGCGGACCCATCATATCACCCTGGACAATAACATCATCCAGAGCGGCGGCCGCATCTTTACCGACGCTGTGGGCGTGTGGATCGGCCAGAGCGGCGACAATACCGTCACCCACAACGACATCGGCGACTTCTACTATTCCGGCGTGTCGGTGGGCTGGACCTGGGGCTTCGGCAATAGCGTGGCGAAGCGCAATAACATCAGCTACAACCGCCTGCACCACCTGGGCCAGCGTCGCATGAGCGACCTGGCCGGAGTCTATTCTCTGGGCATCTCCGACGGCACGGTCATCAGCCACAACGTCATCCACGACGTTTACTGTTGGGGCTACGGCGGCTGGGGCTTGTACACCGACGAGGGCAGCTCCAACATGCTGCTTGAAAACAACCTGGTCTACAACGTCACGGACGGGGGCTTCCACCAGCATTACGGCCGGGATAACACGGTGCGCAATAACATCCTGGCCTTTAGCGAGCAGGAGCAGGTGAGGGGCACAGCCCAAAAGAAAGCCGGGGACCACCTCTCCTTCACGTTCGAACGCAACATTGTCTTTTTCGACCGGGGCGAGCTCTTTGGCAGACCCTGGCAGTGGGAAGCCGATGTTCTTGCGGACCTGAGGAACAACATCTACTGGCGCACGGATGGGAAGGACTTGGGCTTTGCGGGCAAGTCCTGGGACCAGTGGCGGGCGATGGGGCGAGATGGAGGCTCGGTCATCGCCGATCCGACGTTTGTTGACCCGACTATCTATGATTTCCGCTTCGCCTCCGATAAGGTCATCAAGCAGACCGGCTTCAAGCCCTTTGACTACAGCCAGGCCGGGGTCTACGGCGATGCGGCCTGGATCGCTTCGGCGAAGGCAACCCCCGATTCAAACAAGGAGAATAATCATGACGAACCAAGGTAAGCCTGTTCGCCGGACGGCCGCAGTGTTGCTGGCTTTCGGCCTCATCGCCAGTGTGCTGCCGGGCTTTGCCGCCGAGCCGGCGGGACCGGAGTGGAGCTGGGGCCTGCCCGTCTACCAGATTGCCACCCGCTATTACAACAACACCGGCGGGTTCAAGGAAATCGAAAAGGACATTCCCCGGCTCAAGTCGCTGCACGTGGGCATCATCTACCTCATGCCGGTACACCCGTGTTCCCAAGATACCTCTCGGGACGCCCAGAGGCGCTGCAACAATTTCCGGAGTGTCGACTACCGCGGGGTGAACCCGGCCATGGGCTCGCTGCAAGACTACAAGCATCTTGTCAAAGCCCTGCATGACAACGGCATGTATGTGATCCAGGACATCGTTCCCCTGTACATACCTCCGGAAAACGAAATCTATAAGCTGCATCCGGAATGGTTCAAGGGCGAAGCATGGGGGATGCCGGCCTGGAACTATGATATTCCCGAGGCCCGCCAGTACATGCTCGAGTCGCTCAAGTACTGGATCGAAGAAGTGGACATTGACGGATACCGCGTCGACTGTGCCTCCAATGGCCAGCTCCCTGAACTGTTCCAGGAAATCATCCCGGAGCTCAGAAAGATCAAGCCCCTCTTCATGCTGGCCGAGGCCGATGGAGCGCGCTTGCACCCGCTTTATGACATGACCTATGACTGGCGCAACGCCAGGACCATGATCGTGGAGATTGTCCAGAAGGGTGAGCCCGCTTCGCTCATCGACGAAAATATCCGGCGGGATCTGTCCGAGTATCCGGTTGGCGCCCTGCGCATGCGACACCTCGACAACCACGACTTTAACGTGGGGATGTTTCCCGGGGGGAAAATTGCCGGCAATATGGATGAACGCTTCAAAGGGGGGCAGAAGGCCTTTGCCGTACTGGTGGCCACGATGCCTGGGAAGTGGATGTATTTCATGGGCAACGAGATCAACAGTCCCCGGCGTATTCCCCATGCCTGGGGAAAGGAGTACGACTGGTTACGCTGGCCACCAGAAGCTTCCAATGCCAGTGAGTTCACGGATCTCTATACGAAGCTGGGCGCGGTTCACCGCTACAATCCCGCGGTGTGGGGCGGAAGCTACCGGTACCTGAACACCAGCAACAACCACGACCTTTTTGTCATGGAGCGGAAGAAGGGGAACAACGTTGTGTTCGTGGTCATCAACTTCTCTTCGAAGCAGATTTCCGGGACCATCACCGATGCTTTGCCCGAAGGCGACTTCACCGAAGCCCTCAATGGCGGGACAGGGCCGCTTTCAAATGTCGTGAACCTGCCGGGCTGGGGCTACCGGATCTATGTTAAAGACACACCCCCTCCGGCCCAGTCGTTAATTAAATCGTCAGCGAGGTAACGAAATGGAAAACAAGAAAGTATCAAGACGCAGATTTGTTTCATCGGGAGGTATTGCAGCAACTGCCGCAGCCCTTGCCTCTTTTACCCGGGTCGCGCTACAGGCCACACCTTACTTTTCCGCACAGAGGAGGAAGCCCAACATCATCGTCATCCTCGCCGATGACTACGGATGGGGCAGTTCGCATTGTTACGGTGCGCCGGCAACGTTAAAAACGCCGAATCTTGACAGGCTTGCGCGTGAAGGGCGGCGCTTTACTAACGCTTACGCACCCAGTTCGGTCTGTTCGCCGACGCGCTACGGAATAATGACGGGGCGCTACGATTGGCGCACGCGTGGAGATGGCGGCGGAGTCATCGGTGCCGCAGCTCCGCTGCAAATTGAAACCGACCGTCTCACGCTTGCATCTCTCTGCAAAGGTCAGGGCTACCGCACCGCTGCGTTTGGCAAGTGGCATCTCGGCTTGCAAACGCCTCCGGGAACAGACTGGAACAAGCCACTCACGCCAGGCCCCCGGGCAATCGGATTCGATTACTTCTTTGGCATCGCGGCTAACGCGTGGAACGGCCCGCACACATTCATAGAAAACGAAACACTTCTCGGTCGCATCCCCGGCGAGGATGTCAAGGTAATGGAAGATTATAGCCCGAGTAACTATACCAAGGGCATCAAAGAGCAATACAAGACAAATTATCTCATGGAGGCGTTCACCGACAAAGCCACAGACTGGATCGAGAAGAACAGTTCCGAATCCTTCTTCATGTATTATGCGGCCACGGCGGTGCATAAACCGCATGATTACCATCCCCGCTTCACGGGGAGTCCGTTCGACAGATATGGCAATTTCATCGAAGAACTCGATTGGTGTGTGGGACAGATTCTGGAACAACTTGACAGACTCAAGCTTGCGGACAACACGCTCGTCATCTTCACCAGCGATAATGGTGGCGTGATTTTCCAGGGTGACCCAGAGATCAAATATGCTATGGATGCCGGTCTTGCCATCAACGGCCCTTTACGCGGCGGCAAACATAGCGAGTGGGAAGGTGGTTTTCGCGAACCTTTCCTCGTGCGCTGGCCCGGCAAAGTCCCCGCTGGAACGGTGAGCGACCAAGTCATCTGTCTCACGGATATCTTGGCGACCCTCGCGTGCGTGCTCGACGTGCCGCTGCCCAATGGCAACGCCGAAGACAGCTTCAATGCGTGGCGCTTGTTCACGGAGGAAAACCCCGGCCTGCCTATACGCGATCACGTCATCATGCATGCTGCTAACAGTACCTACGCGATCCGCATGGGCGACTGGAAGCTTGTCGAGCGCAAAGCGCCGAGGCAGAATGAGCTGTACAACATCAAGGAAGATGTTAAGGAGGCCAAGAACATCATTGCTGCCAATGCCGACCGCGCTGCGCAGATGCAGAAGTTACTCTCTGAAGCCCGCGACCGCGGCTACACACGTCCAGGGGCCGGTAAGTGATTTATCAAAAAGATTTTAAAATGCAAGAGAACAACGTTTTTATCAGGGAAGTAGCGAAGGGCAAAGCGCCTGCATTGCTATCGCATAGCTCCTTCTCCGAATTGTATCAACGAAGGAGAAGCTTCAGCGGAGCAAAGCCGTCAAAACTGCAAAAACGGCACGCGGCGGGTATAGCCTTACAACGAAGGAGAAATCCCATGTCAAATCAAAGTCAGTTCATTCGCCAGACGGTTGCAGTCTGGATGGCTTTCGGCCTCCTCGTTGGCCTCCTGCCGAGCTTCGGCGCCGCACAAGACGGGTCCGACAAACCGCCTGCAACCGGAAAGGCGCTCCCCGGCATGCCCATGACGGCTCCACCGGAGAATTCTCTTGCCTACGAGGTATCTCACAAACCGGCCATCGCATCGAGACAACTGTCAGACATGGAAAGCCTCGACAACTGGGAGCCTTGGGTCGGTCCCAGCGCATTCGGGACGATTTCGTTGTCGAAGGACAAGTATTATCAAGGCCAAGCTTCCGTTCTGCTGACTTCTCCCACGAAAGGTGAACAACCGAACTACGCCTCACTTCGGGGCAGACCCTGGGGCTCCGCCAGCGCCATCTATCAAGTAAACAATGAAGACTGGACCGAGTGGAACCGGATCACGTTATGGGTGTACCCGGATTTGCCCGGCTTCCGGACGGTCTCGTTTAACCTCGTGCTGCATAACGATAACCCAATAGACCCGACCGTTGACAGCAAGCAATACGACGGCGCTTTTGTGCCCTACGATTCTGCTAATGGATACTACTACTATAACATATATAGTGGCCTGAATTACCAATTGCTAGAGAATCACAAATGGAACAAGGTCTACTGGGAAATCCCGCATGTCAGAAGGGATAAAGTGATCGCGCTCGAACTGCGGTACAGGCTCCAAGGCAATCAACGAGAAATGACCGACACCGTCAAGTACTACTTCGACGAGTTGTATCTCGAGAAGGTGGAGCAGCCGGAGCATTACGAAGGCTGGAATGTGGCTCCCGGTCACATTGCACATAATCACGTAGGATACCCAACCGGCTTTCCCAAGACTGCCCTTGGTTCTGATCTTTCAGCGAATAGCTTTACATTGATCGATGTCGATAGGAATAATGCCGTCTTGGAAAAGCCAATCGCTTTGAAGCGTACGCGTCAAGGAACCTTTCAGGTGCTGGATTTCAGTGAAATCGACACGCCGGGAACCTATGCGCTAAAGGCCGGGGACGTCCAGACGAGGCAATTTCGAATAAACAGTGTCAGCCATCTGTATAGGGGAAACCTGATCAAGCTGATCAACTTCTTCTACTGCCAGCGCTGCGGGACGCAGATCCCTGGCCGTCACTCTGCCTGTCACAGCGACTTCATCTGTGCTCACGGTGGCAAGAGCATTGTGATCAATGGCGGTTGGCATGATGCGGGAGACCTGTCCCAAAGCACGAAACACACCTCCGGCGCTGTGCATGCGTTCTTTTCTTTGGCCGAGCAGTTTCAGGACACCGATACGGAACTATCCGAGCGTCTATTGGAAGAGGCAAAGTGGGGCCTGGATTGGGTCCTGAAGACACGTTTTGGAGATGGTAACCGAGTCAACTGGGGAACGATGGATTTCTGGACGGATGGTATCATCGGGACCGTTGATGATGTCATTGCTAAGCCTAGTGATAGTCACGCGGCAACGCACAACTACGTGACGATCAATCTGCATGCGGCACGCGCAGAAGCGAAGGCAGCTATTCTGTTATCGAAAACAGACCCCATTATGGCGGACTACGCGCTCCGGTGCGCGGAAGAGGACTGGAACTTTGCCGTAAAGGGTATCCAGGATCTGGACATGGAGATCGCCGGTATCGGATTGAATGCTTCGCTCGCGCTATATGAAGCAAATAAACATGACAAATACAGAAGTGCGGCCGTCTCCTATGGGAACTACATCGTCCGGTGTCAACAACGGGATGAGTTGAACGAGCGCGTGTCGTTGAAAGGGTGTTTCTTCCAAGATGCAAGCCGTGAGCGGATTCCTCTTCCACGGAGTATCACGAGTTCCGAGAAGTACGCTGTGACCGGCCTGGTTCAGCTGCTGCAAGCGTTCCCGGATAGTGAGCATGCCGAACAGTGGCGATCGGCAATTCGTTTGTATGCCGGCTACCACAAGGCCATGGCAACCTATACGGACCCGTATTTCATGCTCCCGGCAGGCCTATGCGACTTGAATGTGGCAGAGGACGAGATTGAGGAAGCGAAAATAAAGAATGGGATCCGATTGGATGATCGCTTCTATATCAAGTGCTTTCCTGTGTGGACGACCGGCAGAGGGAATACGAGCGTGATCCTGTCAAAGGCAATCGGCTTGGCCGCGATAGCCAGATACCTCGATGACCAGGAGTTGTTGAACATCGCGTACCGACAGTTGGATTGGCTCTTGGGCTTGAACCCCTTCAATCAGAGCATTATGTGGGGAGAAGGATATCGGTACCAGGCCCTCTACAGCCCGTTAAGCGGCGATATTGTTGGGGCGGTTCCGTGCGGTATTCACACCAAGTTCAATCGGGATGCCCCTTATTGGCCGTCGGATAACTGGCATAACCCCAAGGAGATATGGGTGCACTCCACAAGCGATTGGCTATGGCTGATGAGTAAGTATTTCAATTAGCTGAAAACAGAAAGGAAAGAGACTCACCATGTCACACCGACGTCAGTGTGTTCGCCAGACGGTTGCAGTCTGGATGACATGCGGCATCGTTGTCAGCCTGCTGCCCTGCCTTGCTGCCGCGCTCACCCTCCTGGCCTGCGCCGCCCTGCCCGGCAATGCCTTGGCCGGCGATCCGGGGGCGAGTGTCGGCGTACGAATTGTGCAAGGCTTTGCGGGGGCCATCGAAAACCACCTATAACTTGAACGCGAAAGCGATAGATATGAATAACAACAAAGACATGAAGAGTCGTTTGTCCCTGCTGGTGGGTTTGCTCTGCGTCCTTCCAGTGGTCGCGCATGCGCAGGAGGCCTCGCAAATTCATCACCGGGAGCACAACCTCCTGCTGGATGCGACACATTCCGGCAATATGGATTCGTTCAGCAAGGGGTTGCGCGGTTTTGACGGAGGCGCATGCCAGCCGAAATTCCTCGTCTACGACTTCAAGAAACAGGATTTCTTGGGTTTCTCTCACTGGGTTCATCACCCGACTAAAAGATTGGCATCAAAGACGGATTGGTACGCGTATGGCGTGAAGAAGGATGCCAATCTGGGCGTGGTCCCGGAGAACAAAGCCGCCTACTGGATGGCGGAGTGGGAGGCTCCCGTGCCGGCAAACTTCATCACGCTCACGGGCTCCTATCCGGACGAGCCGTCTCAGGCGAATACTGCCTGGAAGATTGAATTGCGGAGTAAGGGGCAATGGCGTGTCCATGCCCGCGGCGTCGGTGGATGGTATGATCGCGGTCAGTACTTCTGGGGCGGTCGGGGCCAGAGCCCAATTCAGTTCGATGGGCTGCGAGTCAGCCTGTTCAGCAAAGATGAAACGACGCCCCTGACGAATATCCACTTTCGCGCTCAAGAACACAGGACATGGATGGTAGTGTTCTTACCGCCGATCGATGCGCGAATCGCGGTGACACAACAGGTTCCCCGCGCCGGACAGGTCGTCAATTTCGTCGGCAATCAAGTGTTCGGAACGGTCCAGTCGTGGCAATGGCACTTTGATGATGGCAAGTCCGCCACGGGACAGATGGTCTCGCATACGTTCGCCACGGCGGGGACCTACGATGTCACACTCACTCTCTCCGGCGCCGGACAAACAGCGCAAATCGTAGAGCGAGTCACCATCCACCCTGCCATCGAGGCGCAAATTACACCCTTGCCGGGAAGTGTGCTCCAGGGAAATTCAGTCACATTCGACGGGAGCAGTTCATACGGAGCCATTGGCAACTACCATTGGGACTGTGGCGATGGCAGCACGGCAACGGGCAAGCAAGTCACCAAGAGCTTTAGCAAATCAGGCATTTACCAGGTGACATTAACCGTCAGCAACGGCACGGGAAGCAATTCCTGCTCAGCCCTGGTGCGGGTGCATACCCCGGCTACGGTCAACGTGCCGCAGGTGTTGCTGGACTCCGACGTAGAAGAGGACGACATCTACACCATCGCCTACGCCCTGTACAGTGATGTCGATCTATTGGGTATAACCGCCGTCCATCATGGCGGTGAGGAACCCGGCGCGGTAAATGCCAATTATGATAGAATATTACACATTATTGATTTGGCGAGACAGAGTGGATTGCCCGATGCACGGCGGCCAAGGACTTTTCGCGGGGCCGATCAACCCTTGATCCCTCCGTACAGCGACAACTGGCGTGACACCGAACCGATTGTCACCGAAGCCAGCGAAGCCATCCTCGCGGCAGCCCGGGGCGCCTCACCGAACAATCCGGTCTGGGTGGCGCCGGTCGGCCCAATCAGCAATGTGGCCACCGCAATTCTTCAGGCGCGACGGGAGGGATGGGAAACGCAATTCCGCGAGCGCATCCGTGTCTGCTGGCTCGGCGCCAGTTGGTCGTCCCTGCGCGTTGGCACCTGGAACGGTAGAAGAGACGCCTGGGCTGCCCATAGTGTCGCTCAGAGCGGCGTAGAATTCCGGATCATGCTGGAACCGGTGGCTATCACGCTCACGTGGGACAGGCGCGAGATGAAAGACCGTTATCCCAAGAATCCTTTGGGGGACTATCTTTACCAGATCTCCCCCGACAGAAATGCAGGGTGGTATGATTTAACCGGACTCGCAGCGGTTATATCCATGCATGCAAATAAAGACTGGTTCTCGAACGTGCAACCAGTGACCGTCGGCAACCGCTATCAGGACTACCGGTTTGCAGCAACCACCGCACCCACAAGCGTGCATCTCATCAGGAACATCGACGCGGGCGCGATGAGGAATGATATCTTCGAAACCCTCAACGGTCGCCCCACCAAGCTTCGTGAGTCCGCGTCGGGGACATCCCGTTCACGGCAAGGGACGGCGGATGTGAGGTAACTCAAGTGTATGTCAACAAACCGGTTCGTAACGAAAACAAGGAGAAAAGGGAATGCAGAAGTTAGTGCCTTGCGGCTCGACAGTGACAATAAGAAGCGCATTGCTCCGTATCTGCTCAATCGGGCGGGGGCGGGGCAATGGCAGACCAACACGGCACAAGGGCCAAGGTGTGTGAGTATTCATGTGCTGGTGGGCGTAGCAACTTCGTTGCGCGTCCGCCAGCATTCATGCCATCTATCATTTATTAAACCGTCAAGGAGAACATGATGCGCGCGAGTCGAGCCCTTTTCTTCAACGTGACCGTTGCACTTGCGAGCGTGGTCCTCGTCGGCGGTCCCGCCCATGCCGAATCGCCGCAGGCTCGCACGGCGCGCGTTTTCGACGTCGTGGAATGGGCCCTCGAAAACCCCGGGTGGTCGGGGAATCCCTTCGATCTGGAAGCCACGGCGACCTTCACCCACGATGGGACGGATCGGGTGATTGCGACGCCCATGTTCTACGACGGCGGCGATACGTGGCGTTTCCGGTTTACGCCCACTCGGCCCGGCAGGTGGTTTTTTACCACCGCCAGCAGGCACACAGCGCTCAGTGGCCGGCGCGGCGCCGTGGAAGTGGCGGCCGATCCGGAGGCGCGGGGTTTTCTTGTCGGGCACGGGACCAAGTTCGCCCGCCAGGTGGGCGACGAGCGGACGCTCCGCGCCGCCATCTTCAACGTGTACACGCACCACTGCCAGCTTGGCTATACGCGCGAGTACCCCTACCCGTACAACAAATACCTCGCCGACTGGGAGCGACACCCGGGCGGCGTCGCCGCCCTGGCCCGCCAATATGCCCGCGAGGCCCGCGCGCACGGCATGGGCCTGCTGCACCTCCAGTGCGTGGCCAACGAGGCCTTCGCCCCTGGGGTGAGGAGCCACCGGCAGCACAAGAACGTCAATCCCGAGATCGGCACCTTCCGCATCCTCGACCAGGTCCTTCGCACGACGCACGAAGAGGGCGTCGCGGTCCACTTCTGGTGGTGGGGCGACGAGGACCGGCGGTGGACGCCCATCGGAATCAGGGGCGGGATCAACGGCGAGGCCGACCGCAGGCTGCAACGTTACATCGCCGCCAGAATGGCGCCGCTCCCCGGCTGGACAATGTCCTACGGCTGCGACCTTCACGAAGCCAACTGGACCGGCGGAAGGCCCGAACTCGTCCGCCAGTGGCGCCAGTATCTCAATGAGCACTGGGGGTGGGAGCACCTGCTGATCGCGCGGGAGCAGGAAGACCGCCGGCGCGGCGCGGACTATTGGTTCCGCACTCCCGATGAGCTGCCGGTCTATTCGGTGGACGATGAACCCCGATCCGGCTGGGAGTTCTATCGTGTCGCTCGGGCGCGGCTCGCGGGCGAGCCGTTCGTGCCCCGCGACGCGCCGCACGTGAGGCTGCGGCCGCGGCCGGTGCTGCTCGAAATGCGGTTCCTGCACACTCGTCACGACGTCTGGGACGGGCCCACCACCCGCCGGGCGATGTGGCAATTCATCATGGCCGGCGGGGCCGGCGCCGTGTGGGGCCGGAAATGGGGCACAGATTCCCTCCCGTACGATGCCCGGACCGTTGAGCAAATGCGCTGTTTCGACCGCTTCTGGCGGGACCGCTGGCGGCTCGACCTGGAACCGGCCCCGGAACTGGTCCGCGGCGAGGAGGCGGTCGCCCTGGCCGACGCAGACCGAAGAGCGGCTGTCGTCTATGCTCAGGACGCCAACCTGGTTGCCCTCGACCTTCGGGGGATGAAGAGACCTCTTTCCGCCGTAGCCGTTGACACCACCGTGGCCTACAAAAAGGTTAAGTTGGCACCGCTCGGTCCCGGCGAAAACAAGGTATCGCTCCCACGCCGCACCGATTGGGTTATCGCCTTGGCCGCGCCGAAACCGTGACGTTTCGGCCCGCTGGGGCGATGGGAAGCCCTAGAAGGACCGCAATGGCGAGGTCGGCGACTACGCCACCATCGGCGAGACCGGCGGCTACGCCTGGCACGGTGCCTCGGCCGCCGACCGGGCGCCGGGCCAGGAGACGAAGAGCTTCGCCGATCTGCCCTACCGGGAGAGGGATTTCCGCCAGCTCACCTGGTTCGGCCTGATGAGCAATGCCACGACCACCAGCTACATCGACGGGGTGTCGCTCAGCGTGAAATAGAGCACAGCCTTTGAACACGAAACACGAAAGGAACGACCATGAAACCCACCCTTACATTCCTCGCCGCCCTGCTACTCGCGCCGAGGGTCACACTTCATGCCGCTGACGCGCCAAGACCGGCCGTCACAGTCACGCAGTGGCTGCTGAACGCCATCCACGTCACGCTCAAGTTGATCTTCGATTCCCTTCCGGCTTACGCGCAGAAGTATCTGCCCTTTGCGATGGCGGCGAGCATGGAGGTCACGCGTAGGGAAATAATAAATACTCACGTTGACTGACTTTTTCGGACGGGATTTTGGACGGCGATGGGGATTGGTTTAACAAAAAACGGCAATCTCTTCGATAAAAGGGTTAGAACACGACCTTTTAGACAGGAGACTGCCGTCATGTTTAGAATCGTCCGTTTCCCGAAGAATCTGGAATCTTTTTTCAATTCGCTTCAAATTCACTTCCACTGGGATCATTTCGAGTACTTCCGCACCCTGGTTCTGCTGGTCGTCATCGCCTGGGGGGGACGCAATATCTCGGCCCTGTACCGCCACCTGGACGGCCGCCACCAGCCTCATCGCAGCCGGTTCAACAACTTCCTCAATGTTGGACGTGTGAAGGGCGGAGTAAAAGTGTAGCGCCCGGCGGCCCAAAACTGTGACACCCCCGGCCTATGTACCCCGCGGCGGACGGGGTGTCAATTTGTTTTCTACTCACACTTTCTATGCTTGGCCGGAACCGGTCTTCTCCGGCTCTGGCGGGGCGTCATCGTCCTTGGTATCACCGGTTTCGAGCCGTCGCTTGGACTGGCGCAGACGGTAACTCGGGCCATTGGCTTCGATGATATGCACCCGATGCGTCAGGCGGTCCAGCAAGGCCCCTGTCAGCCGCTCACAACCGAAGATCTCCACCCAGGACTCGAACGGCAGGTTCGTCGTCACAATCAGGCTCAGCCGCTCGTAGGCCCGGCTGATCACCTCGAAGAGCAACTCCGAAGCCGTCCG
>DDXG01000200.1 GCA_002347125.1 Phycisphaerales bacterium UBA2266 | reverse complement strand
AGGAAGACTTCATGACGGCCGGGCAATCGTACAAGGGTTGGAATAGACGCGACGTCCTCATCGGCACCGTCCGCTGGGCTGTCGGCGGTGTGGCTGTCGCCGCCGGCCTTCTTGCGGCGGCCAAGCGAAACCGCTTGCGAGCCGACGGCGTTTGCTCGAATCAAGGCCTGTGCGCAGGCTGTGACGCGCTGAATGAATGCAGGCTTCCGGGAGCCGAACGCTTGCGAGAAGCCATCAGGAGCCAATCGACCCATGACTGAACGCAACGATACGACAACCCGGCGCAGCTTTCTTAGAGATGCCTGCGGCGGGGCCTTCGTGCTGGGTGTAGGCGGCCTGGCCGGATACCTCGGCGCCAGGCATCGAAAGAANNTGCGTGCTGGCCGAATCCGCCGTCAAATGCGTCCACTCCTATCCCGTTTGCGGCTATTGCCGGATTTGTTTCGGCTACTTCGGCCCCGAGCCGGCCGAGATCAATGAGGGCGCCGAGAACCAGCTCTGTCCGACGGGGGCTATCGACCGCAAGCTCATCGAAGAGCCGTACTATGAGTATCACATCGACGAGAAGCTCTGCAACGGCTGCGGCAAGTGCGTCAAAGGCTGCAATGCCTTCGGCAACGGATCGCTGCACCTCCAGGTGCGGCATGACCGCTGCCTGAACTGCAATGAATGTTCCATTGCGGCGGCGTGTCCGTCGGATGCGTTCAGACGCGTCCCGGCCGACCAACCTTATCTCCTCAAGCGGGCGGATCGTCGCTGATGGGCCGGCGCGTTGTTCTTACAGCCGTTGCGGCCCTGTGCCTGGGTCTGTCGGGGCGCGCCTACTCGCTTGAGCGGTTCCCGCCGCCGGAATTCACCGAGACCCAGCATCAGATCCCCAGTCCCACGACGCCGGACCCCCGCCGGGACCTATACGAGTATGTCGATGCCGCCGTATTGCTGGCGGCATTGGCGATCGCGTCTTACCTGGTCCTGCGGAAACGTAATCGCCGCCTGGTCTTTGTCCTGATGATCGCCTGCCTGGTGTACTTCGGCTTCTACCGCCAGGGTTGCGTATGCTCCATCGGCGCTATTCAGAACGCCACACTGACGTTCTTCGACAGTCAGTACGCCATGCCGATCACGGCGACTATATTCCTGTTGGCGCCGCTTCTGTTCACCCTGTTCTTCGGCAGGACGTTCTGTGGGGCGGTCTGTCCTCTGGGGGCGATTCAGGACGCGGTTGTTCTGTGGCCCGTCAGGGTCCCGCGGCCGCTGGAGAGTTCGTTGCGGCTGCTGGCCTATGCCTATCTGGGGGCCGCCGTCCTTTTTGCCGCGACCGGCAGTGCGTTCATCATCTGCCGCTATGACCCGTTCGTGTCGTTCTTCCGCCTGACCGGGAGCATCAACATGCTGGTCCTGGGCGTATCGCTGCTCGTAATCGGCATGTTCGTGGGCCGGCCGTACTGCCGGTTTCTCTGCCCCTACGGCGTGATCCTGCGGCAGTTTTCCCGCGTCTCGCGGCGTCGCGTGACGATCACCCCCGATCAGTGCATCCAGTGCCGTCTGTGCGAAGATGCCTGTCCGTTCGGCGCCATCCGCGAACCGACGGCTCCCTGGCCCGATGAAGAGTACCGCGCGGGCAAGAAGCGCCTGGCCCTGCTGCTGTTGGCGGCGCCCTTGATCGTGGCGGCCGCGGCGTGGATCGGCTCGCTGCTGTGGCCACAGGCCTCCCGCGTTCACCCCACGGTCCGCCTGGCCGAGCGGGTTTACCAGGAAGACCAGGGTCAGGTAACCGACACCACGGACGCCAGTGACGCCTTTCGCGCCACGGGCAGGCCGGCCGACGAACTCTATGGCGAGGCCAAGATGATACAGGCTCAGTTTGTTCTCGGCGGATGGCTCTTGGGCGGGTTCGTCGGACTGGTCGCTGCCGCCAAGTTGCTCGCCGCCTCGATCCGGCGCAAACGCACCGACTACGAGGCCGATCGCGCCGGCTGCTTCGCCTGCGCCCGATGCTACAAGTACTGTCCACGCCAGAGGATTCAAGACGACAGGAAAGCGACGGTGACTGCCTGATGGAACTGGATACCCGCGAAACCACAGACAAGGCCGCTTCGGCGGGGATATATCGCAGCCTTCTGGCCACCGCCGGCGTTGCGGCCGTTTTCAGCGTCGTCCTGGCAGTGATCCTGCTGGTGAATATGGCCCAGCGCCGCATCGGCGACGTGCAACTCGAGGCCCGACTGGACAACCTCAAGGTTCAGATACGTGCCAATCCCGACGACAAGGCGCTCATTGAGCAGTACCGCAACCTGGACATGGAGTATCGCGCCGGGCGGATGTACCGGCTCGGCGCTCTGCGGCACGGCGGGTGGCTGCTGCTGGGTGCGGTGATTGTAATGGTCGCCGCGCTGAAGACCGCCGCCACAATGCACAAGGCGCTGCCGGCGCCGGGACCGCAACAGGATCGTCGCCTTCAGCAAATATCCGACGCCCGGTTCGCGCGAAAGGGCATAATCGTGGGCATCGCAGTCCTGGCGCTGGGCACGTCCGTCCTGGCGCTGCTGCCTCGCGTTCGATTCGGGGCGGCCGATGAAGAGGTCCCGGCCTCCACCTGGGAGCAGATGGGCCGCCATTGGCCTTG
Source organism: Phycisphaerales bacterium UBA2266 (assembly GCA_002347125.1). Taxonomy (GTDB): domain Bacteria; phylum Planctomycetota; class Phycisphaerae; order Sedimentisphaerales; family Anaerobacaceae; genus UBA2266. Next base: position 5,667 of record DDXG01000200.1, on the reverse strand, counting down.
TTTCCGCGGCCCCGGTGCGGCGGCGACAAGCGCCTACGACAACATCCCGGCCGAGTGGGACGGTCCTTCCGGCAAAGGTATCCTCTGGAAGACGGCTGTGCCCCTGCCCGGCAACAACTCGCCGGTGGTCTGGGGCGACCGCGTATTCCTCTCCGGAGGCAAAGACGACAAGCTGGAGGTTTACAGTTTTGACGCGGCCACCGGTCAACTGCTTTGGACCGGTCCGGTGATCAAGAGCCAGCCGAAGCCCGGACAGCGTTTCGACATCATGGAAGACACCGGCCTTGCATCGCCGACCCTGGTCACCGACGGGCGGCGTGTCTGCGCCATCTTCGCCACGGGCGATGTGGCCTGCTTTGATTTCAACGGCCGCCGGCTCTGGACGCTGGCCCTGGGCATCCCCGACAGCGTCTACGGATATGCCTCGTCTCTGGCGATCTACAGGAACCTCGTCATCATCCAGTTCGACCAGGGCATGGCCGAGGATGAATTGTCAAAGCTCATCGCGATTGACATCGTCTCCGGGTTTCCCGCCTGGGAAACAATGCGACCCGTTCCCAACTCCTGGTCGTCGCCAATTGTCACAACCGTGGCCGGACGCGACGTAATCATCACCTGCGGCGACCCGTGGGTCATTACCTATGACGCCGCCACCGGCAATGAAATCTGGCGTGCGGAATGCCTCAGCGGCGACGTCTGTCCCTTGCCGTATTACGCCGCGGGCAAGGTGTATGTGATTGAACCCTACACGCGGCTGATTGCCATCAACGCCGATGGCGCCGGCAACGTGACCGAGACGCACATCGCCTGGGCCGCCGACGATTTCGGACCGGATGTCTGCGGCCCCATCGCCGCCGATGACTGGGCGCTGATGCTCGCCAGCGAGGGAACCGCCGCCTGCTACAAGGCCGCCGACGGCTCCAGGCTCTGGGAGCACGAGATGGACAAGGACTTCCTCGCCTCGCCGAGTCTTGTCGGCGACAAACTCTACCTGCTCAGCCGCAGAGGCACCATGTTCATCGTCCAGGCCGGCGCTGAGTTCAAGCTGTTGGGGCAATCGGAGCTGGGTGAGAACTGCTACGCCTCGCCCGCCTTCATGGACGGCCGAATTTACATCCGCGGCGAGAAGAACCTCTACTGCATTGGAAATCCTCAATGATGCCGCACGTCGACCAGGCAACCCCGCAAGAGACTCTCGACGCTTCCGAGCGCGTGGACCTCGCCTTCGTGGACGAGGCCGTCGCCCGCATCGGTGTCGGCGCCGAGAAGGTGCTTGAGATTCTCCAGGCTGTGCAGGCCCAGTACGGGTACCTGCCGTCCGAGGCATTGGAGAAGGTCTGCGAACTGACGGATATCACGCCCGCCGCGATCATGGGCGTCTCGACGTTCTATAATCAATTCCGCCACCGCCCCGTCGGAAAGCACATCATCCACGTCTGTGTCGGCACCGCCTGTCACGTCAAGGGCGCCTCACAGGTGTACGACGCCTTCCGCCGCCATCTGGGCATTGGCGGCGACGAGGATACGGACGCCGTGAGGCTCTTCACCGTCGAGAAGATCGCCTGTCTCGGCTGCTGCACACTGGCCCCGGCCGTGCAGATCGACCAAGTGACCTATGGCCACCTGACGCCCGACGGCGTCGGCAAGGTCATTGACGACTTCCTGCGGTACGAGCAGACCCGCGGCGCTCGCAGGCCGGCCGTCGATGGCTCGCGCAGGCGCAAGACCCGCGGCGAGATCCGCCTGGGCCTGGGTTCCTGCTGTATCGCCCGCGGCAGCGGCAAGCTCAACGAGGCTGTTCATCAGGTCGTGGCCGCCACCGGCGTCCGCGCCGACATCAAGCGCGTCGGTTGCGTCGGCATGTGCCATCAGACACCGCTGCTGGAAGTCGTCCTGCCCGACCAGCGGAGCTTCCTCTACGCCCGGGTCCGCCCCGAGGATGCCCGGACTATCATCCTGCGGCATTTCAAACCGCCCCTGCACAAGCGCCTCTCCAGCGCCGTTGACTCCGCCCTGGATGCCATCCTGACCGATGAGCGCCACGAGCCCATCGCGCGGTACGCCATCGGCGTCCGCGACAAGCCCGTCGCCGATTTTCTGGGCAAGCAGAGGCATATCGCCACGGAGTACTGCGGCGTCATCGACCCGACGGACATCGAGGAGTACTGCTACAAGGGCGGCTTCCGAGCCCTGCGGCGATGCGTCGAAGAAATGCCGATCGACGACACCGTCGCGGCGATTGAGACCAGCGGCCTGCGGGGCCGCGGCGGCGCAGGCTTTCCTACGCACCTCAAGTGGAAAACGGTCCGGGCCCAGGGCGGCCCAACGAAATATGTTGTCTGCAACGGCGACGAAGGCGACCCCGGCGCCTTCATGGACCGCATGCTCATGGAGTCGTATCCGTACCGCATCATCGAGGGCTTGGCCATCGCGGCCTATGCCGTGGGAGCACGCGAGGGTTATTTCTACATCCGTGCCGAGTACCCGCTGGCCATCAAGCGCATGAGCGAGGCCCTCGACAAGGCCCGCGAGCACGGCTTCATCGGCCGCAAGATCTTCGGCACGGACTTCTCGCTCGATCTCAAGATCGTCGCGGGGGCCGGCGCCTTCGTCTGCGGCGAGGAAACCGCCCTGATGGCCAGCATCGAAGGCCGCCGCGGCATGCCCCGCATCCGCCCGCCGTATCCGGCGTTGAGCGGCCTGTGGGGCTGCCCCACGCTCATCAACAATGTCGAGACCTACGCCGCCGTCTCCTGGATCATGCGGAACGGCCCCGAGGCATTCGCCGCGATGGGCTCGGGCAGGAGCCGCGGCACCAAGGTCTTCGCCCTGGCCGGCAAGATCGCCCGCGGCGGCCTCATCGAGGTGCCGATGGGCATTACCATCCACGAGATCGTCGAGGACATCGGCGGGGGCATCGGCGGGGGGCTCAGGTTCAAGGCCGTGCAGATCGGCGGACCGTCCGGCGGCTGCGTCCCGGCGAGCCTGGCCCATACGCCCGTGGAATACGAGACGCTCCTGGAGGTCGGTGCGATGATGGGCTCCGGCGGAATGGTCGTGCTCGACGAGACCGACTGCATGGTCGATATCGCCCGCTACTTCCTGGAATTCACGCAGGACCAGTCGTGCGGCCGTTGCACCTTCTGCCGCATCGGCACCCGCCGGATGCTCGATATCCTCGAACGTCTCTGCGCGGGGGCTGGCAAGAAGGGCGATATCGAGGAACTTCAGCGTCTGGCCCAGACCGTCAAGAACGGCAGTCTCTGTGGCCTGGGCAAGACCGCCCCCAACCCCATCCTCTCGACCATCCGCTACTTCCGCGAGGAATACGAGGCGCACCTGGACGGCTGTTGCCCCGCGGGCAAGTGCCGGGCCCTGATAAGGTATCGCGTCACCGACGACTGCATCGGTTGCACGCTCTGTGCCCAGCGTTGTCCGGTGGGCGCTATCGCCATGCAGCCGTATGAAAAGCACGAGATCGACTCCAATATATGCGTCCGCTGCGGCACGTGCAAGGCCGTCTGCCCGGTCAACGCCATCGAGGTCAAATAGCTGATGCCCAAGCTCACCATAGACAACCGGCCGGTCGAAGTGGACGCCGGCTCGACTATCCTCGACGCCGCCGACAAGCTCGGCATTGCGGTCCCGACCATGTGCTTCATGAAGGGCCTGACGCCCGCGACCAGTTGCATGGTCTGCGTGGTCAAGGTCAACGGCTCGCCGCTGCTGCTGCCGGCCTGTGGGGCGCTCGTCGCCAACGGCATGGTGGTCCAGACCGACACCCCCGACGTCATCGAGGCCCGCCGTGCGGCTCTGGAATTACTGCTCAGCGACCACCTGGGCGACTGCATGGGTCCGTGCCATGTAACCTGCCCGGCGACCATGAACATCCCGCTGATGCTCCGTCAGATCGCCGCCGGCCGGCTCCGTGAGGCGATTCGGACGGTCAAGGCCGACATCGCGCTGCCGGCCGTGCTCGGGCGCATCTGCGCCGCCCCCTGCGAGAAGGCCTGCCGACGGGCCCCACACGACGGGCCGGTCCCGATATGCCTGCTCAAGCGTTACGTCGCCGACGTCGATCTCGACAGCGACGAACCCTACAGCCCGCCGTGCAAGGACCGCATCGGCAAGCGTGTGGCGATTGTCGGCGCCGGGCCCGCTGGTCTGGCGGCGGCTTACTATCTGGCCCAGGACGGCATCGACTGCACGCTTTTCGACGACCATGACCGGCCGGGCGGGGCCCTGCGGTACGCCGTCCCGGCCGAGCAACTGCCCCGCCAGGTCGTTGATGATGAGGTCGCCGCCATCACCGCCCTCGGCGTGCAATTCAACGGGAGCACCCGCATCGGCAAGGACGTTCCCTTGGCCGAGCTGCGCAGAGACTATGACGCAGTCTTCTTTGCGGTAGGCAAGATCGAGACCGAGACCGCAAGGCAACTGGGCTTCGAGACCGGACGTGATGGCGTAGCCATCGACCGCCGCACCTACGCGACGAACATCGAGGGCGTCTTCGCCGGTGGCGACGCCGTGCGAAACCGCAAGGTCTGTGTCCGGGCCGTCGCCGACGGCAAGGAGGCGGCCGCCTCCATCGGCCAGTTCGTCCGCGGCCGGCCCGTAACCGGCCCCGACACCCCATTCAACACCCGCATCGGCAAGCTCCAGGATGGCGAGATCGACGCCTTCCTCGCTTCATCAAGCCCCGCCCCGGCCGTCAGGAATCCGGACCTGGTCAACGGCCTGACCGATGAGCAGGCCGTCGCCCAGGCCCTGCGCTGCCTGCACTGTGACTGCCGCAAGCCCGACGCTTGCAAGCTCCGCCTCTACAGCCGCCAATATGACGCCCAGCCCGGTCGGTACAAGGCCGGCCGCAAGACGTTTAGCCAGAACACCGGCCACCCCGACATCATCTTCGAGCCCGGCAAGTGTATCGACTGCGGCCTGTGCATCCAGATCGCCGCCCGCTCGAAAGAACGCCTCGGCCTGACCTTCATCGGCCGCGGCTTCAACGTCAAGGTCGCCGTCCCCTTCGACAAACCCCTCTGCGAGGCCCTCGCCCAGGTCGCCCGCGACTGCGCCGCCGCCTGCCCCACCGGTGCTCTCGCCGTCAAGGACTGACCGCACGGCACGGTGGCTCCATCCCGCAGGGCGTGTCCCACGACCGAGCAGCGCAGCTCGAAACGAAAACCCCAAGATGCAAAACCAAAACCCAAGACCCCAAAGCCCGGCCCACGCCCCGTCACGTGAAGGTTTTCGGTTTTGAACTGTGGTTTTGGCCTTTCACCTTTGGGCTTTCAGCTACTTCTGCACCGTCCCGGCCCCATCATGCACCAGCAGCGAATCGGTCTCACCCGCCGGCTCACTGCCAATCGTCGGCGGCACGCCCTTGCTGATGTCCAGCGCGTCCCACGACGTGTAGATGTTATCGTCATTGATCCCGACCGTGGGCTTTTTGGCAAACTCCACATGGCTGTCGAGGAACAGCACATTCTGCCCTTCGTTCTGATGGCTGGGCGCATTGCCGTGCCTGTGCCGCCCAGTGGCCCGATTCGGATCGAACAGCTCCCATTCCTCATCCCCTTTGGCCCAGCGAGACGCCTGCCACGGATTGCGGTCGGCCGCCACCGCCATGCCAGGCTCGGCCTCCACCGTCAGCGCGTATTGCCCATA
>DDXG01000192.1 GCA_002347125.1 Phycisphaerales bacterium UBA2266 | reverse complement strand
ACAACACCGCCACGCCCATCGTCGATGGCGATACGGTGATATACACCGGGGCCGGGCGCGGCACTTTCGCCATCAAGATCGAAAAGCAGGGCGATGCCTTCGAGGCCAAGCCACTCTGGAGCAATACCGAGGTGGCCACGCAGTACAATACCCCGGTGCTCAAGGACGGTATGCTCTACGCCATGTCCGATCGGGGCAACCTCTTCTGCCTCAGCGCCAAGGATGGCAAGACGGCATGGGTTGATGAGACGTCGCGCGACCGCGGCGGTTTCGGGACTATCGTGGATGCCGGGTCGGTGCTGCTGGCATTGCCGAGTTCCGGGGAGATGCTTGTCTACAAGCCGACGGCCGAAGGCTACTCGCAGATCGCGGCCGTAAAGGTCGGCGCGGCATCGACTTACGGTTATCCCGTGGCTACCGACAGCCGCATCTTCGTTAAGGACGAGAACACGGTGGCCCTCTACGTCGTGGACTGACAGCAGGGGTCAGGGGCCAGGGGCCGGAAGGCTGATCCCTGGTTCCTGATCCGCGCCTTCTGGAGAATTGAGAGCAGCTCGTGGGGTGGGCAAGTGCCGTTCGTGCCCACGCGGATTGGCTGCCATCCATGCGCGTAACATCTTACTTCATAAGCACTTACGCAACGTTGTCGCCCGAATTGCCTGGATGGATGCAGGAGGAATCGCCTGTTAAAATAGGTAAGATTTCGACCAAACGCGAGGGGATAGCCACACGGTGACAATGGAATTTAAGAATTTTTTCTATTCCTTGCGGGACAACGATTTACGCTGCCGCGATATGGTGACAATAGGGGACATTTTCGTCACATCCGCGCCTGGTTCGCCCTGATTATAGAGGGCCTCGTTATCGTCCTCCCGGCCGCCGCCCGGACCGATGCAGCCAGGCGCGGGGCACAAGGAATTTACGAACTCTTTACATTGGCTAACTCCGTGCCTGGCTTAGACTTAGAGCATCTTCGCCGTGATTGGCCGACGATGGGCCGATTTGAGTCAACTTTAGAGCGGTTCGGCTGTCTTAACGTAGGAACCAGCGTGGGCAAGAATCCCGATGTACGTCGGGACCCACCTTACAGATGAACAGGAGAAAGACCATGCGGCGTTCAGTGGCGTATCTGATGTGGGTAGGACTGGGAGGATTGATTCTGGCGGCCGGGCTTCATGCCGGTTCGGGCGGTGCAAGGCAGGCCGGGGCGGACGTTTCACTCATGGGCGTAACGGATGAGGGGGTGCGGCTTGAGTTTACGCCGACCAACAGATCGGGGACGCTGGAGGTGGAGCTTTACGACCTTGCGGGCAAGATGCTGGCGAAGGTGAGCCGCCGCCATCAGGGCAGGCCGGTGGAGGTCATGCTATACGCCCAGGTCAAGAAAGACGACCTGGCGGAGTACTACATTCAGTACCGGTTCGACTCGAACGAGGTGTTCAAGCGGCGGAGCCTGCTGTTTGTCGGGGAGATTCTCGAGACGACGGTCCTTGGGCAGCGGGAGTTCGTGGCCGGCACCCGGCCGATGATCCGGGTGCTGGTGCGGGACCGGGCCTCCGGCATGGTCTTGCAGGGGGCGGCGGTGGAGGTCGAATTGCTCCATGAAGACAAGGTCCTGGCGAAGTACTCCGCCAAGACCAACGCACAAGGGGAGGTCGCCGCGCAACTGGACATGCCGGATGAGGTCCTGGCGGGCGTCAGACTGAGGGTGACGGTGGTCTCCAAGTCCGCCAAGGACGTCGTCGAGGAGAGCATCCGGATTCGCAGCAGCCTCCAGACGTTGCTGACGACGGATAAGCCCCTCTATCAGCCGAACCAGACGATGCACATCCGCGCCCTGACGCTGTCGCAGCCGACGATGAAGGCGCTGGCCGAGGCCGAGGTCATCTTCGAGGTCGAGGACGCCAAGGGCAATAAGGTCTTCAAGAAGCGGGCGACCACGGACGCCTTCGGCATATCGCACGTGGATTTCGTGCTGGCCGACGAGGTGAACATGGGCTCGTACCGCGTGCGGGCGATTGTGGCCGGGGCCGGCCAGGAGAAGACCGTTACCGTCGAGCGTTATGTCCTGCCCAAGTTCAAGGTCAACCTGACGACGGACCGAAACTTCTACATGCCCGGCGAGACCGTCAAGGGCGAGATCCAGGTGGATTACTTCTTCGGCAAGCCCGTCGCGGGCGGCAAGGTCGCGGTCAAGTGCTCCAAGTTCGATGTGGCCTACGTGGATTTTCAGGCGATCGAGGGCAAGACCGACGACCAGGGGCACTACAGTTTCGAGGCGAAGCTGCCGAATGATTTCGTCGGCCAGCCGCTGGAGGCGGGCAACGCCTCGGCGAAGTTCGAGGTCTCGATCATCGATACGGCCGACCACAAGGAGACGATTACGAAGAACATTGCGGTTACCGCCGCGCCCATCCTGGTCATGGCGGTGCCGGAAAGCGGTGAACTGATCCCCGGTCTCGACAACAAGGTCTACATCGTTACGACGTATGCCGATTCGACGGCGGCCAAGTGCCGGGTGGTGTGGGAGGATGCCCCGGACGGCAAGGCCGTATCCATCGAGACGGACGAAGCAGGGTTCGGCGAGTTGACGATACCCGGCGGCGAGAGCGGCATATCCATGAAGCTCGCCGCCAGGGATGCCCAGGGCCAAAGCGGGACGACCACGGTGCAGTTGCAGGGCCGCCAGAAGAAAGGCGACGACACCGTTCTCGTGCGGACGGACAAGAGCCTGTATCGCGTGGGTGACAAGCTGGCGGTCTCGGTGCTGTCCACGAAGAAATCCGGGACCGTCTACCTCGATGTGATCAAGGACCGCCAGACGTATCTGACGCGGACGCTCGATCTCAAGGACGGCAAGGCCTCGACCTCGCTGGCTCTGGATGCGACACTGGCCGGGACGGTGCAGGTCAACGCCTATCTGATCGGCACCGGCGGCGTGATTGTGCGCGATCGCAAGATCGTGCTCGTGGACCCGGCCAACGACCTGAGCATCGAGATCACCGGCGACAGCGATACGTACCTGCCGGGAACCGAGGCGGTCGTCAAGTTCCGCGTGACCGACGGCAAGGGCTCGGGCGTGGCCTCGGCGCTGGGTGTCATGGTCGTCGATGAGGCCGTCTTCGCGTTGCAGGAGATGCAGCCGGGTCTGGAAAAGGTGTACTTCTATCTCGAGAAGGAGATTGCGACGCCGCGGTACGAGGTGCATGGCTGGGAGATTGACCAATGCATCACCCCGCGGCCGGTCGCTGAGGGAACGGATTCCGGTTCACAGCGGGAAAAGGCCGCTCGCGTGCTGCTGGCCTCGGCCAAGGGCGTCGGCGAGTACCCGCTGCACGTCAACACCTATGAACGCGACAACAAGGGCCAGGCGTTGGATAAGAAGATCAGCGAGCGTCTGATGCCCGTCTATCAGAAGATTCAAGAGGCGTTCAACAAGTACGGCGAGAAACATAAGGGCATTCTGGCGAAGAAGCTCAAGGCCGGCCCGGAGCTGTCGGTGCTGGTGGATGAGGGCCTGCTAAACAGGGCCGACACGCTGGATCCATGGGGCGGGGCGTTGAAGGTGGAGGGCCAGTGGTGCGAGAGCTGCCAGACGTATCATGGGTTCATACTGAAGTCGGCGGGCATCGACGGACAATGGGATACGGCCGATGATGTCAGCGTGCCGGTTGGAATGGCTAAAGCAGGCCAATGGCTCGACGGCCGGGCAGGTGGGTTTGGAGGCAACGGGATGGTGCGGCGGATGGCGGTGGCCGACGGCGACCTGGTGATAGATGCGGCGATGCCGATGATGGAGATGGCGGGTGCCCCGGCGGCCGCCCTGACCCGTGCGGAGCCGACTTCAAGCGTGGAAGGGGGCGGTGGAGTGGCCGAGCCGGTGCGGATTCGGCGGTTCTTCCCGGAGACGCTGTACTTCAATCCGGCGGTGATTACCGACGGCGGCGGGCGGGCGACGCTGAACATCGGCCTGGCCGATTCGATTACCACCTGGCGGATGACGGCGATGGCGTCGTCGGCGGCCGGGCGGCTGGGTTCGACGACGGCGGGACTGCGGGTGTTCCAGGACTTCTTCGTAGACATCGATTTCCCCGTGGCGCTGACGCAGAACGATAAGGTCCACGTGCCCGTGGCCATCTACAACTACCTCAAGGCGGACCAGACGATCCGCCTGACCGTGACGAAGGAGGACTGGTTCGAACTCGACGGCCTGGCGGAAAAGACCGTGACGCTGGGCCCGTCCGAGGTGCGGGCGGTATACTTCCCCATCACCGCCAGGAAGATCGGGATGCAGACCTTCACCGTGACGGCCCGCGGCACGAGCAAGAGCGACGCCGTGGCCCGAACCGTCGAGATCGCGCCGGACGGCAAGGAGCATCTGGTCAGCGAGAGCGGCCGACTGGAAGGGACCATCACGCACACGATAACCATCCCCGATGGCGCGATTGAGGATGCGAGCAAGATATTCGTGAAGGTCTATCCGGGCGTCCTGTCGCAGGTGGTGGAGGGCCTCGACAGCATGTTGCGGATGCCGTTCGGATGTTTCGAGCAGACCTCCTCTGTGACGTATCCGAATATCCTGGTGCTGGATTATATGAAGACCTCCGGCAAGATCACGCCCGAGGTGCAGATGAAGGCCGAGGGGTTCATCAATGCCGGTTATCAGCGGCTGGTGTCGTTTGAGGTCCCCGGCGGCGGCTTCGAGTGGTTCGGCAAGGCCCCGGCGCACCGCATCCTGACGGCCTACGGACTCATGCAGTTCCACGACATGAGCAAGGTCCACGACGTGGACCCGGCGATCATCACGCGGACGCAGCAGTGGCTGGCCAAGTGCCAGGAGGCGGACGGGTCGTACAAGCCGTCCGAGGGCGGTATCGCGGAAGGGGCCATCAACAAGTTCAGGGACGATGTCTTCCGCAATACGGCGTATATCACCTGGGCCCTGGCCTCGACGGGCTATGAGGGGCCGGAGGTCGCCAAGGGCCTGAAGTACCTGACGGACCACAAGACCGAGATCAAGGATACATACACGCTGGCCCTGGCGGCCAACGCCCTGGCGACGGCCGATCCGGAGGGCAAGGTGACGCTGGAGGTGCTCCAGGCGCTCTTCGAGAAGCGCACGGAGAAGGAGGACGTGGTCTACTGGACGAGCCCGTCCGAGACGCCGACGCACGGTACGGGCGCCGCGGCCGACATCGAGGTGACGGCCCTGGCGGTGCAGGCGTTCATCCGCTGCGGGCGCGAACTGGGGGCCGTGAGCAAGGCGGTGACATACCTGGTCAAAAACAAGGACGCCTTCGGCACGTGGCAGTCCACGCAGGCGACGATCCAGGCGCTTCGGGCGATGTTGATGGCCGAGCGCGGAGCGACCGCGAAGGCCGATGCGACGGTCGGCGTGTCAATCAACGGCAAGGCCGTGACGACGCTGACGATCAACAACGACAACAGCGACGTGATGCAGCTTGTGGACCTCAAGGAGCATACCGGCAAGGGCGCGCACAAGGTGGTCTTGGAGATGAAGGGCGTCGGGGCGATGCTGTATCAGGTCGTCGGGCGCTATTACCTGCCGCGCCGTGGCGGGCTTGTGGTCGAGGAGCCGATGAAGATCGACGTGGCCTACGACCGGACGCAACTGGCGGCCAATGACATCATCAACGTGACGGCGACCGTGACGAACAACCGCCGCGGCTCGGCGAAGATGGTGATCGTGGACCTGGGCCTGCCGCCCGGATTCACGCTGCTGCCGGAGAAGCTCAACGCCCTGGTCGAGTCGGGCGTCATTGAGAAGTTCTCCACGACCGGCCGGCAGATCATCATCTACCTGAGGCAGGTCGACCACGGCAAACCGGTCGTCATCGGTTATCAACTACTGGCCAAGTACCCGCTCAAGGCCAAGACACCGGCCGCGGCGGCATACGAATACTACAATCCGCAGGTCCGGGTCGAGGCGGCGCCGGTGGAACTAACCGTCGCACAGTAGCGTGTGCCCCGATGTACATCGGGGTTGCACACGCGCGGGCGTTCCGGTGTCAGCGTGCGCAAGAACGACACTTACCCGCCCTACCATCTTGATAGCTCTTCCTGCCCCTATCATTCAATGGGCGGCGCCGGTTCATCTTGGCACACCGGCACCCATTCACCTTCGCCCAGCCACTGTCGCGCCAGTATGGCGAAGTCAGCGAAATCCACGCGACAGTCACCATTAATATCACCTGCCACAATGACGTCACACACCGGACCGCCGAAGTACGACTTACTTGCCTCCACCGTCCCTCCGTAAGCCCCCATATTCACCCGCCCCCCATTGGGGAATGGCTCCCACCCTATAGGCGACATCGGGTCCCCCGCATCGATACAAGGACTCGTCACGTCGTCCGTCGTCCATCGGCCATCGTCCCTTAGCCAGCGCCCGGCCTGAGACTTCAAATGAACATCCCCTTGGGTTGGATCAGCAAACAGTGGATCGGCGTCAGTATTGCCATCGCCCCAAATCACGTCTCCATATCCGTCATGTATCGCGTCGCATCCCCCACGGAGATTGCTGTATCGAATCGCTATCCGCGATCTGTCTTCATTCCAAACCTCCTTGAAGTACGAGGCGCCGTCAACGGTCTTGGCCCGCCCGGATCCGCCGGGGCCTCCTTCATCGTCGCCCCACAGAATGCAATTCTCGATTTCGACACTGCTGGGGGATAGTCCCCCGTAGGAGTTGGTGGCAAGAGAGTTCCCATGAGAGGCAGTATTGGATGAGAACGTGCAGTTCTCGAACAGGATACCCGCGTCATGGCTGAGGGAGACTGCGCCCCCCCAATCCGCGGCGTTTTCCATGAATAGACAGTTGCGTAGTTCAGACAGACCCCCACCGAGCAGAACGGCGCCTCCCGATTCTGTTGCTGAGTTGCGCGCGAATCTACCCCTGAGTATCGTTGGATTGCCTCCCGCCATGTGAACTGCGCCACCGTTTATCCTTGCCCGATTGTCAATGAACGTGCAGTCTGTCAGGGCCGGCGAACCATTGGAGGCACCTACGGCCGCGCCATATCCACCGAGATTCTCCTCGAAGACACAATTGATGATACTCGGACTACTACTGAGATTGAATATCCCTCCACCGGTGCCGGCCACCACGTTTCCTCTGAATATGCAGTCCCGAATAGTGGGATTGCTCTCGTAGTTCACCATGCCGGCCCCGCCGGCGGTGCCTCCATGACCACCGCGGGCGTTGAGGTGGCCGCTTCTTACTGTGAACCCGTCAATTACAGCCGTTCCATCCGCATGATCACACACCACCACATTCAGGCTGTTGTCGACCCGCGTGGGCTCGTCCAACGCATTCCAAGGATCATTCACATCAACGTCATTATCCGCCAGATCGCCGCTGAGGATCGTCGTATACAGACGGGGGTCTCGGGCATTGGGATCAGCCGCCCCAATCCCCGCATGACCGCCCATGAGCTTGAGACCGCTCCTCAATACAAATGAGGCGGAAACAGCGCCGGCTGTGCGCCCGTCGCCTTGGTCTGGCCGATACACTCCCTGCGCGACCCGGACTTCCACCGGCTTGGGTGAGCTATTGGCGTCGGCGAGCGCATCCTGCAAATATCTGTACGCCGTAGCCCAAGTGCGGCCGTCGCCCGGACTGTTGGCGTCGTCGTCCACGTAGATAGTCTTCCCGCACGCTACCCCCGCCGCCCAAACCACCACGGCCGCCACAACCACTGCTCGCCAACCCGTGCATCCCATG
>DDXG01000360.1 GCA_002347125.1 Phycisphaerales bacterium UBA2266 | reverse complement strand
GGGTTGGGATAATTGTTCGGTGACGTCGCGGTAGAGGCCGGTCTGGCCAGGTTGGAGCGTGACGGTCTCGTGGAGAGTGAGGTTGGGGTCGAAGATGTCGATGAGACGGCCGTCCAGCGTAATCGGCTGGGTCTCGGCGGCGGCGATGATGAACGGGCCGCGTTTGAGGCCAAAAGAGCCGGGCATCGTCGGCACGGCCGGGTCAATCAGTTGCCGCAGACGCGCCAGATACCGCCCCTCAGCCACGGCCGGGTCGGCGAATTGCCGCGGCGAGACGGGGTCCTTGAGCACCATCCCATCGCCGCAGGTCCACTGGGCCCTGTCCGTATCCGGGGCCGTCAGCAGGCTCAGCAGGTGCCGCAGCGGTGAATCGAAACCGGCCTTCCGCCACCAGAGGTTCTCGCACTGGTCGAGTTCATCCCCATCGCGGCCGAGCACCAGCAGCCGTCCGCCCCGCCGGACCCAGTCGGCCAGTGCCTCGTTCATGGCGGGCGAGGCGGGCTTGAACGACTCGTAACACACGATAATCACATCGAAACGGCCTGCGTAGCCGGGGTCCGCCGCCCGCTCAAGCACAAACGACGAGACCTCAAGCCCCCGGCGGACCAGCGGCATGAACAGGCTGTAGACGTTCTGCAGCATGGGATACTCGTGCCGCTGCCACATGAGCGTATCGGCCATGGCCACGCCGATTCGCGGATTGTCGTCGGCCGCCGGGGCGTTGGGATTGGATCCAAAGAATCGCGTCCCGCCCTTGGGCACCTCCTGGAGGACCTGCGTCACGGCCAGAATCGTCGTTCGGTAGTCCTGCGGCGCGGGCGTGCGGCCGCCGGTGCCGTAACCCGGCAGGAAAATGCGGTCCGGCCACGGCATGATCTCGTACGCATCCACGTCGTCGATCAGCAGCATCGCCGCGGCGCAGTGCTTGTACCACTGGGCGAATTCGGACCAGGCATGGGCCGGGTCGTCCTCCACCGGGTCGATCAGCAGCCACAGTTTCTTCTCGCTGCCGGTGGTAAGCTGGTTGAAGTAGTCGTACAGAATGTAGGCGCTGGCGAAGAAGCTCCGCTCCGATGAACCGTAGTTGTTCAGCGCCCAGTTGACCGGGCCGGTCCATATCTGGCCGATGTACCCGTCGATGCCGGGCATATCGACGCTGGTGCCCAGCGGGGCGACCAGTCGGGCGGCGATGTTGCTGTAGATGGCGTGAATGGGCAGGATGAAGGCCGTGTCGGCGTGCGGCGGCCGCTTCGCGCGGGCCAGCAGGCGGCGCTCCAATTCGATGTAGAGTTCGTTCTTGAGCTGGGCCGTCATCCAGCAGGCCTCGGCGGATTCGTGCTGGCCTTGCCACGCCCGGCCGTAACGCTCCTGCCAGAGGGCCTTGAACCCGTCTTCGTAGCCGCTGAAGATGTGGGCCAGCGGCTCTTCGGGCAGGATGGCCCGCGCCCCGGCCGCCAGCGATTGGTCGGTCATCTCTTCGAGGTAACGGATCCAGCCGTCGGTCGGCAGCATGTAGGGGCGGACCCCGGCGCACATGACGACCTCGCCCTTGCGGTCGCGCTCAACATCGCCCGGCCGGGGCGTGCCGTCCCACTTGCCCTTCCAGTAGATGTTCCCGGCATCGGAATCGGCGAAGAACATGCGGCCGGTCAGGAAACCGTTGTCTATCCACGACTGCAGCGCCGGCCGGAAATCCGCCCCGTGCCGGTGGACCACGACGCCGTCGACGGCGATGGCCAGGCGCGGGTCGTAGGCGACGTTGGTCTGAAAAATGGTCTTGGCCGCTCGAAAACCCGTCCCGGCCCGCGCGACCGGACCCAGGACCGACGCGGCAACGACGATCAGGATGGCAGTTGCATTCTTCATGGCGACATTGTACGGGATGGCAGACGGGATGGGCCACAGATTTCTCCGGTTGCACGGGTCGGTCAACCACGGAATTACACGGATTAGATGTAGGGTGGGTCCCGATGTACATCGGGATCCTTGCCCACGCGGCGGCCCTCGGATACACGAATGCACGAAAGAGACCGCGTGTGCGACGAGTTGTCTACCCTGCAGCTCTGCCCCGGAGGATTATCACTGGTTTCCGGCACAGAATGGTAGGGTTATACCCCATAGAGAAAGGCCGGCCCACCGAGTAGCATAACGCTAAATACAGTGACAGAAATCATTCAGAAAAGGGAACATGGTCATCATGGATCGAGAGAACACACACGCGGAGAAGATGATGAGAAGAGCGTTTCGGGTTCTGGTGCTCGGGGTTTTGATGTTGGTCCCGGATGCGGTCCCGGCGCGTCCTATGGCCGGCGCGGGCCCATTCACCGGCCTCATGGTCGCCGATTCGGCGCACGCCTACAAGTTGACTGAGGATAACGGCATCTTTTACGAGCGCATCGCCAATGGCGGCGCGGCCTTTGAGGTCTACGCGGATGAGTTTCTCCGGGCGATTCCCAAACCGACAACCATGATCATGCTCGGCATTGGAGGCCTGCTCTCACCCCGGCGTCGTTGCAGACGCTATCAGAGCCGCCCGCAAGAATCGAGCCCCGGCGCCCCGGCGTCGTTCTCCGCCCGCCATTCTGTGAAGTCTCAATTCAGAAATCACACATTATCTACACAAGGAAGGTAAACACAATGAACCGCACTTCGAAACTCGCTATTGTCTCACTCTGTAGCATAGCTGCATTTATTGTCTCTTGCTCCCAGGTCGCCGTGACCGGCAGGAGGCAATTCAATCTTGTGCCGGAATCGACGATCAATTCCATGAGCGCCCAGGCTTACGGAGAGTTCCTCAGCGCCAACCCGGTCAGCGGCAATGCGCAACAGACGGATATGGTCCGGCGCATAGGGCATCGGATTCAGGCGGCGGTGGAAAAATACTGTTCCGAGAACGGTATAGCCGACAGGCTTGCAGGCTATCAGTGGGAATTCAATCTGGTCGAGGACCCCTCCGTGAACGCATGGGCCATGCCGGGCGGGAAAGTCGTTGTCTATACGGGCATGTTGCCGGTAGCGCAGACTGAAACCGGCCTCGCCGTGGTCATGGGCCATGAGATTGCCCACGCCGTCGCCAGGCACGGCGCCGAACGCATGACACAGGGTCTGATCGTCGAGATGGGTGGAATGGCATTGTCGGAAGCCCTCACCAAGTATCCCACCCAGACACAGGAACTCTTCGTTCAATCGTTTAATCTTGGCACGCAGTATGGCGTCCTCTTGCCGTACAGCCGCGTCCAGGAGGAGGAAGCGGACCACATGGGCCTGATCTTCATGGCCATGGCCGGCTATGACCCCCGCGAAGCGGTGAGTTTCTGGCAGCGAATGGCGGCCCAGGGCGAGGGCCAGCAGAGGCCGCCGGAATTCCTGAGCACCCATCCGGCGGAAGCGACCCGAATCGAGAACCTCAAGAAGCTCATGCCCACCGCCATGGGCTACTATGAACCCACAACGTCCCGCTGATGCTCGAGCGCTCTGTGCCCGCCGTCACGATCCGGCACACTGGGGCCGTCAAACGCCCGGTATACGCGATTGCACAGAAGTTGCAGGGTGGGTCCCGATGTACATCGGGATCCTTACCCACGCGGCCGCCCCCGGATACGCGAATGCACGAAAGAGACCCGCGTGTGCGATCCCGATATACATCGGGACACACCCTACGGCTTGCCCACGCCTTCACCCAGCCCAAGACCTCTTGACTTGGGGCGGCAAAACTGATAGGCCATGGGTTATGACGACGAAAGAGAAGGTGGTCCAAGCCGTTCAGAGCCTGCCTGATAGCGCCTCGATCGAGGACGCCATGGAGAGGCTCCTGCTGCTGGCCAAGATCGAGAAGGGGATTGAACAGGCGGATGCCGGCCAGGCGATCCCCCATGCCCAGGTCAAGGAGAGAATGGCCAGATGGCTCAAGTGAGCTGGACGCCACAGGCGGCCGACGATCTCGATGCCATCGCCAAGTTCATCGCGCAGGCGACCGACATTTCTTGAGGTCCACACGGAATGTCCGCACGTCAAGGGCCTCATCGGGAATCGTATCAACACGTGCGACAAAGACCCTCTCATGGTCCTGTGCCGCTAAGTGTTCGACATTCCAGAGTTCCCATCTGTAGCCTTGCTGAGACAGGTATTCTCTGTACTGCCTTTGCGTAAGATCCACAATTGTCGCCCCGCGGCCGTGTGCCTTGACCTCCACGCGGAGTTCTTCAGAACCTCTGGCCGCTCGTAGGTCGAACCCCGGGTTGTCAGGGGGCATGTCTTCCACAGTGTAGCCCATCTCTTCCAGTACGCGCGTTGCGACGTCCCGGCCTGCGCGTTCCAGTCTTGTCTTCTCCTCCTCGCTAAGAGGGGGAGGCTCTTGCCCTCCAGAAGCGTCCCGGCGAGCACCTTCTTCTCTGGATGCTCGTCCTGTCTCCTCAGCGTACCGACCAACACGATACTCGACGGTATGGGCATCCTTGAGAACAAGAGGCTCTCTGGTAGATCCCGTGTCCGCCGGTTCCTGGGATGTGTTGTCTTCTTGCGTGTCTTCGTTATGTTCGTAAGGTGACTCGTTTTCGGATCTCGCAGGTGATCTGGAAGACACGGCAGTCGCTGCGGCGTCCTCTGTCGGTCTCTTTGCAGATTCTCCCCGTTCGGATACATCCTCAATAACCTGCCCCGTGTATTCGCGGAGGCATCTGTCAACCTCGGTGTCCGACATCCCCTTGCTGAGGAGCTTGTCCTTTCTCTGTTGGTTTGTTTCGCAGCGCAGCAGATTCTCGTAGAAATCCACTTCTGAAGGCAAGTCCAGTGCCTTTGCTAAAGCCTGTGCTAACGCCACTTCATTCACGTGGTCTTTATGTAGGTAAATGGTATCGTCGTCGCGATCCCACGGACGTGAGATCCGGTGGCGCAGGCCATCAAGGGACAGATTCGCCGCCAGGGCTGGTACTACACATACTCGGAGCTGCTTCATGAAAGGCAGCACCTTCTCCGCAGCTTGCCTATTCTGTGACGACCGCCACGCCCACACGAAGGGAAGGGATTCTGTGAACCGCAACTGCAGTGTCTCAGGCAACTCCGATGTTGATTCTCCTATCTCGCTTTCAACTTGCACGGACTGCGAAAGAGACATGACGCCAAAGTACTTCGCCGCGGCGGAGCGGTGACTCGAACCGATGTGAAATATCCACACATCTTGAGAGAACGTCGCCAAACACTCATTGTCATCATCCAGATACCGCGCCTCATCGGCAACGTAGTCCCATGATTCTGCCTTTCTGCAGAGAAGAGGGCACTCTCTGAACACGTTCTTTGGGACATTGCTCAGGCCTTCAACTGTATCAAGGCAAGCAGCATACCATGCCGTTACCTTATCTCGAAGAGGCTCATCAGATACAAGGTGTTGAGCATGGGCTATGGCAGGTATCCTGATGGAGAGGAGTCCCTTCCATTCTTCTGTAGTCAGTTGCTCTGCTTGTGTCCGCAGGCGGACGACGTCAACAAGCCACCGGCGAACAACTTCTTTGTCGTTCCCAAAGGCATCGAGGTCAATGATCGGAAGAAGGTCGCCCACGGCGCGCTCTGTTTGTCTATCAGGTAGCCAGCAGTCCTTCAGTGGGGGGTGGATGCTCGAGTTCTTCTTCATCGGGGGAATGCACTTGGACTTGACATTGTCCCACCATGCAGCCGGAATACTCCCCGTGTAATAGCGGCGGCTTCTTGGTGTATGCTCAACACAGATAGTACTCTTGCTTTCGTAATAGCTATTCCACTTCTGACTCAGCAATATCAGCAATGATTTTGACTCCACGTGGGACAAGTTGCCGACGTTTACACGGTCGAGAGCAAGTACGTCCGCCCGGATCACAAAGTTATATGACACTAGAGGACGTACACGGCACTTCTCGGCCTCAATAGCATCACGGTCGTCGGTACGCAACACCCGGGGACAATCTGCTACACCGAGCCAATCGAGAACTTGCCGGTATTTCTCCGTGTCGTCGCCAGCGAAATCTTTCTGTGCCCAGGCGATGCCCTTGATTCTGGCATAGATGCTGCGGAGCGCTTCATTTCCCCATTCCCTTCCGAAGTAGACGCGGTTGGCTTCAGTCCACTTCTTGCCCTCCACGGGGTGTGTAAGTGGGGTAGGGCATCGCTGCAACTTATGGGACGCATCACACTCCTCATACCAATCCCGTCGCATGATGAACTGCAGGAATCGTCCAGGGTCGCCGTGTCTGTCTTTCCAATACTGCTCAATTGCTCGGCCAATGGCGCGCTGGATAACATCCGCGCCCGGCTTGGCGATCCCCAACTCTTCGCTGAGTCTCTTGACAGGGGACGCTTGTTCGGTTTCAACCTGGATGCAGTTGCTGAACCAATCCTCTACGAACGTTAGGGGCAGCCAATCGGGCAGGTTATCCACTGCGGCGTCAGGTTTCCACGTCACGATGCGCCCATCGAGGTCTGAAGGCTTGAGTAGGTGGCCATCGACAGGCACCAGAGGCAGTTCTCTGACTCGCTCCACTCGCTCCTTGTGTGTGCTGTCCCAGGAGGGTTTCTCGGCCACCCAGGCGGCAAGCCACTGCCAGCATGTCCACACCCATTGTGTGTCGGCAGCGTGTGAATCGGCGTTCTCGGCGATGGCTGCTGTCAAGTGTTCATCGTGGATTTCCTCGCAGTCCAATTCCTTGAGTGCCCTTCGTGCTTTCTTGTCGTCATCGAATGTACGGTGGAGCAGACGCCCTCGGACACTCGTGGCTTCAAGCAGAATGCGCGCCAAGTCGGCACGGACGCTGACGGAAATCAATCTGGCGTTGCGAACGGTGAGGCGCCGACGTCCCTCAACATCTGTAAGCCGAAGGGCCCTTCTTGCCTCATCGTATATACGCTGCCAGAGGTCGGCCGCAACAGCATGAGAGTCTTTGTCGTTGAAGGGAACAAGTAGGGTGATATGACTGCTGGGCGCAGCCGGTCGGTAGGCTTTGTTTGCGAAGTCACAAATATGGTGGGCCAGTCTATCGGCCACCCACTCGTTGAACGAGCCTTTCTCCGTGGGGATGAGGGCTGTTCGGTCGCTTTTCACCAAGAACTCAGCGTGAAGCAGGAGGTGTACCGGCCCCCTATCGTTGGTCGGGTAGAAAACGTGAACCGGAAGGCAATCCTCTGTGGGTATGACACAGTCCTCTTGAAGGGGAGCGGCTATGAGAAAGCCCACGCCGTCTGCTTTGACTGCCCCACGTTCGTCTTGCCCCAGTTCTTTCAGCCGGGCGTCTTCTGGGGCAGACTCCGTGTGCGTTGCTACCAGCCATGAGGTCGGCACATCCCCGCGACTGTCGTGTATCTCCCATACGCCATCGCCGGGTGTGAGGATGATCTCCACGTCCTGGCCCATAATCTTGCGGATGTGTCGGAACGTGAACAGAGTATGGGACGGCCACTCGTCCAGCAGTTGCCTGAGACTCGTCATTCCGTCAGCGGAAACACCGGACAGCCGGACGACCGTCTTGTAGTCCTGGAATGTGCCAAGTGTTGGATCCTGGCCCAAGGCATCTTTCCACAAGACAACAAATGGTATCCACTGATAAGGGTTCCGTTCAGCATTGAAGCCCTCCTGCTGAAGCCATGTCGCGGCCTTATCAGGGTCGAACTCAATACCTTGGCCGACGACTGACAATACTTGTGGCTTCTTGGATACCTCGTATACAGACTTAAAGCCAACACCTTTGCGGCCTATCGTACCGGCGGTCTTGTCTGAGAGGTGGGTGCCGCAAAGGGCCTCCACCGACGAGGGCTTGAGCCCGTAGCCGTCATCAGCAAAGTAGACCGTGTTGTCCGTCATCAGAATCCGGACTTCTGCCGCCCCTGCATCGTCGCTATTCTGAAGCAATTCGAAGAGCCATCGCCCACCGTGGTCCCTTATGACGCTCTCTGCCCCACGTGCATCCCGTTCAATCTGCTTACGGTCTGCTTGGTAGACACCCAAGCGCTTCTGCCTGAAATCTGCGATGGCCTTCGCAATAGTGTCCATCTGAATCCCTCACAAGATCGAGAGGCGCCGCCAATTAGGATCGACCTTCCAGTGGTCGCTTCGTTTGACTCGATGGCGAACATGGTACTCCGGACCGTGCGGCATTGTCAAGTAGTCCGTGGCAGTCGATGCCCGGCGCTTCTCAAGGTTCGCACACCATTGCGTGAACGAGTGAGATGCTCTGTCTGCATACGTAATCGGGTCCGGTATGACAGGGGTGTGTTATGGGTGGCATGCCTGCTGGAGCTGGTCTGGGAGTGGTTGGGGTGCATGTTGGGGGCGGGATGCGGGTTGACGGGGGGTTGGCGTGGGGGGTAGGATGAGGGGGTGTGTTGAACTGGGCCGGTCGGCTGGGGTTGGTTCG
>DDXG01000286.1 GCA_002347125.1 Phycisphaerales bacterium UBA2266 | reverse complement strand
GATCCGCTCCACGTGGTCCCCCGTATGCCCATACAGCAGCGAGTGCATCCCGGTCGCGTTATTCGCCACGCACCCGCCGATCGTCGCCCGATTGCCGCTCGACGGGTCCGGCCCGATCTTGCGACCCCACTTCGCCAGATACCTGTTCACATCATCGAGCACCGCCCCCGGCTCGCAGACGACCACCGCCCCATCGCCCTCGACTCCCACGATACGGTTCATGTACCGCGCCGTATCCAGCACAATCCCCGCGCAGAGCGACTCACCCGCCAACCCGCTGGCCGCCCCCCTCGGCGCCACGGCTATCCCTCGGCCCGCCGCATAACGCACCACCGCCGCCACATCGGCCGCATCCCTCGGCGCCGCCACGCAGACCGGCAGCAGGCGGTAGATGCTCGCATCCGTGCTGTACGCCGCCCGATGCAGCATATCCGTGAACACATCGCCCTTGATCTGCCTTCGCAGTTGTTCCGCCAGTGGCGCCGTCGCTCGCGTTGNNTGCCCGCTCCCCGCCGCCTACTGCGAGACGGTCGCGTTCGACCGCAACGCCTCCAGGTCCTCCTCGCTGACCTGCCCGCGGATGAACTGCTGAACCACCTTATGCTCATGATTGCGAATGTGCTCCGCGTCCCCGTCCGCCACAATCCGCCCCTCGTGCAGCATGATAATCCGATCCGAAATCTTGTACACACTGGTCATATCGTGCGTCACCACCACCGTCGTCACCGCCAGCTCCCGTTGCAGCTTGAGGATCAGCTCGTTGATGATATCCGACCGGATCGGATCCAACCCCGTCGTCGGCTCATCGTACAGAATCACCTCGGGATTCAACGCAATCGCCCGCGCCAGCGCCACGCGCTTGCGCTGTCCGCCGGACAGACTCGCCGGATAGTAGCTCTGATACCCGTCCAGCCCTACCATCGCCAGCTTCGACCGCACCAGCTCGTTCGCCGCCGTCCAGTCCTCAATCCTCGTGTGCTGCTCCAGCGGAAACAGGATATTCTCCGCCACCGTCAGACTGTCGAACAGCGCCCCGCCCTGAAAGAGGAAACCGTAGTGCGTCCGCACCTCGTTGATCTCGGCCTCGCTGATGTTGTCAATCCGCCGCCCCTTGAAATAAACCTCCCCCTCGTTCGGCCGCAGCAGAAGAATCAGATGCTTGATCAGCACCGTCTTGCCGCAGCCGCTCGGGCCGATCACCACCGTCGTCTTGCCCTTCTCAATCGCCACCGACACCCCGTCCAGCACCACGTTCTTGCCGAACCGCTTGGTAATCCCCTTGAGAACGATCACGCCGTCGCCGTTGCCGACGGCTTCGGCCGTGTTCCGCTTCGCCGTTGTCCGATTATCCGCAATCATGCCGACCACCCGCTACAGAAGCCCCTGCAGGGGCCAGAATGTCGCATAAACCGCCTTGCCGATCATCGCCAAGGCCAGATTCAAAGCCAGAATCGAGATGAAACTCGCCACGAAGGCCTCCGTACACGCCTGCCCCACGCCTTCGGCCCCCTCCCGGCAGTGGAACCCCTTGTAACAACTGATCACCGCAATCGCCACGCCAAAGAAGAACCCCTTCACAATCCCCAGCCCCACATCCCAAAGCTCCACCGCCGCGGCCGTAAAGCTCCAGTACGCCCCGGCGTTGACCCCCTTCATCCAGACGCTGACCGCGTATCCCCCGAATATACCCAGAAGGTCCGCGTAGATAATCAGCAGCGGCGTCAGCAGCAGGCATGCCATCACCCGCGGCGCCACCAGGTAGCGAATCGGATTAGTACCCATGCTCCGGACCGCGTCAATCTGCTCGGTCACGTTCATCGTGCCCAGTTCCGCTGTCAGAGCCCCGCCGACCCGTCCCGCCAGCATTACCGCCGTCAGCACCGGCCCAAGCTCCTTGACCACGCTCAGGCCCACCAACTGCCCCATCCGCTCCTCCAGGCCCATAAGCGCCAACTGGTCATAGGCCTGAATCGCCAGCGTCGCCCCCACGAACGCCCCTGTCAGCATCACCACCGGCACGCTCTTGACGCCGATGATGTTCATTTGCACCCAAATCAGCGGCCACGCCCGAGGCCGAACCAGGCTCAGCCACCCTGCGAGAAACGTCTGCCACGAGAACCGGCCGAACCGTCCCGTGTTCCCGACCCCCTGCACTACCTTGGCCCCAATAACCTCAAGCACTGCAAAAAGCTCCAAAATCAAACGCCCGGCCCCCACAAGAAAGGCAGGGACCCCAGCCTTTACGCACAAACCAGTCTTACCCCTCTTCATACCACCCAACACGCCCCCCTGTCAACCCCGCCCCACCCAAAACCCCCATGCAATCCCCGGCCCACACTACGCAAAACGAGAAAGGGCCCGTCAGGTGCACCCGACGGGCCCATGCTATGTTTAACGCCCACGTGGAGCGATCAGCCTTCGTCTCGTACTGTACCCCACTGCCGGCTCTCCCCCGCCACGGCGGCCCCTCGCCCAGCGACCGGATAGCCTACACACCATGAAACGGGACTACCTCCTGCTCAAGACCAACCGCCGCCTCTGCCTCCTCGTCCCGGCGACGCCGTTTCCGCCGGTTCAGGGTCCGTCGCTCCTCGCCCGGAATCGTGTTCTCCTGGGCAGCGACGTGAATCGCCTCCGCGGCCGTGGCGGCAAAGGCATCGGCCCCAATCTCCTCCCAGAGCCCCTCGGCCCGGTTGAACAGCCCGCCGGAGACCATAATCCGCATATCAGGCCATGCGTTCACATCCCGCACGGTATCAATCAGCCGCCGAACGTCCGGCGCCTGCCGCGGTGTCGTCCCATAAATCACCAGCAGGTCCGGCCCGTACCCGTTGACATACTCCAGAATATCGTCGTTCGTAAGCCCGCCGCCGAGGAACCGCACTTCCCAGCCGTCGCTCTCGAACAGGTCCACCATCATCTGCGCCCCCAGCTCCTGCAGCTCTTCAGCCGCACAGCAGACCACCATCTTCTTGCCCCGGCTCGGCCGCCGCGGCAGCTTGTTCTGAAGCTGGTCTACGATGGTCCGGTTGATCCGCGTCGCAAGGTGCTCCTGGCACGCATCGATCCGCCCCGCCCGCGACAGCCGCTCAATCTCCACCATCACAGGCCAGATCATGTGCGAATACACGGAAATCGCCGGAATCCCCTTTTGCAGCGTCTCCTCCACCGCCGCCCGGCAGCCCCGCCTATCCCCAACAAGCAACGCCTCAAGATACCGCCCAAACACTTCTTCCTGGATCATACCAACATCTCCATAAGGTTGAACATCATTCCCACACAGGCGGCAATCCACCTGCCTCTCCATCACCCATGACCACCCCTTCTATCGCATCCGCCCATCTTAACAGCAAGCCCCTATGAATCCCTGATTCACGTTAAGCTGGGCAAGCTACCAACCAACTCCAAACATATCGGCACCACCCTCAAGAAATCTTGAGTGAATCTAGGCAATCTACGCAATCCCGGTAATTTTCCCAAAATCACATTATCGGAACTACGGCTTCTTCGCAGGCAGTCCGAGAAACCACTTGCTCTCATCGGAACCCGTACCATAATATGGTTTGTGGCGATGCTGTCCTCCTCGAAACGGCGACTGGAGTGAAACAATGCGGATTGTATTCTTTCTCGGTGCAGGCTTCTCCCGGCCTGCAGGTCTTCCGGTAATGCGAGAGTTCCCCATGTTTTGTGGTAGCCTCTCGGATATGCGACTCGAAATCGAGTGCTTCTTCAAGTGTGTCGAGTATGCGCAACGCACACGAGCCTACATACATGGTGACATCCAGAACGTCGAGTACCTAATGAGCGTCCTTAGTTTAGCAGCAATCGCTAATCCCGATCTGACATTCGAAATGTCCACAGGCCGGATTACTGTCGAGAAGGCTCTATCACACATCCAAACCCTCGTATGGCGAGTATACAGCAGGATGGAGTCTTACGCCAGCCGGCAGGATTCGTACAGGCATTTCCGCCGTGCTCTAGAATGTCTTTTGAAAACGATGTCAAACAGTATCAAGATCGATATTGTTACAACTAACTATGATATGCTCCCAGAGATGCTAATGTTAGCAATTGGTGTCCCAACCTCCTCGCCAATTGCGTATGAAGTGCTCCCCGCTACGCCAGCCAGTGACCCGCCCAATTTCTGCAAGTCCTTGTCTCCCGGGCTATACGGTAATTCCGCAGCTTGCACAGTGCATAAGCTTCATGGATCTGTAAATTACTTCGTCAAATCTGCAGGCAAGAGGAAGGAATTGCATTGTTGGGATCAGTTGTTTGTGCGAGAAACAAACGGCCCACTTTTTAGCATACCCTTTGCTTGCCACCAAGACGCGACTATCCCCAAAGGCTTTCTCCCTGTAATTGTGCCTCCGTCAATGGTCAAACACTACGACATCCCCATAGTACGCCAAATATGGGCAAATGCAAGCAACGCCATTGCTGAAGCCGACAAGATCATATTTGTAGGCTACAGTTTCCCCCCCAGCGACACCATTATGAAGTTCTTTTTGGGAACATCACTCACTAACAATCATTCCGGGTGTAGGATTGCAGTCATTGATCCAGATGCGGATACAGTAGCCACCTCAATGAAAGACATCTTTGTCCCCGACATGGCGGCACACGTGGAATTTATCCGTTACCCGTTACAGGATGTGTGCTCGAAGCATTTCCAGCAATGGACTGAATTAGTTGGCTGGCTGCAGAAGTAGAAGCCCCTTCCCTACTTCCCCTTCTGGAGTTTATACTCCACCGAGTCCGCCAGGGCCTGCCAGGAGGCTTCTATGATATTCTCGGAGCAGCCGACCGTGCCCCAGATGGCGTTCTTGTCGCGTGATTCGATGATGACTCGGACCTTCGCGGCCGTTCCCGCACGGGCGTTGACCACGCGGACCTTGTAGTCGATCAGCCGCACATCATGGATCTGCGGATAGAACCGCCCCACCGACTTGCGCAGGGCGGCGTCCAGCGCATTGACCGGGCCATCCCCCTCGCCGACCACGTGCTCGACCTCATCGCCCACACGTAGCTTCACCGTCGCCTCGGTCACAATCTCACCACTGCGGCGTTTTTCCACGTCCACACGATACTTCACCAGCTCAAAACTCGGCGTAAACAGCCCCATCTCCCGCCGGACCAACAGGTGGAAGCTCGCATCGGCCGACTCGTACTGATACCCCTGCGCCTCCAGCTCCTGTACCCGCTCCAGTATCCGCCGCGCCAGCTTCTTGTCATGGGCAATCTGGTTCTTCTCCAACTCCGCCAGCACGTTGCTCTTGCCGGAAAGCTCCGAAATCAAGTACCGCCGCTCGTTGCCCACCAGCGCCGGATCGATATGCTCGTAACTGCCCCCGGCCTTGCGCAGCGCATCAACGTGCAGCCCCGCCTTATGGGCAAACGCACTCTCGCCCACGAACGGCATGTTCATCACGGGATTGAGATTCGCCACCTCAAACACGAACCGCGACACCTCCGTCAGGGTCCGCACCTTCTCGCCGTTGAGCACCTCGAAGCCCATCTTCAGCGCCAGGTTCGGCACCAGCGCGCACAGATTCGCGTTGCCGCACCGCTCCCCCAGGCCGTTGATCGTGCCCTGCACATGCCGGGCGCCCGCCCGCACCGCCGCCAGCGTGTTGGCCGTCGCGCAGTCGCCGTCGTTATGTGTGTGAATCCCCACGACAACCCCGGCGAACCGCTCACAGACCGCCCGCGCGATCTGCCCGACCATATCCGGCATGCAGCCCCCATTCGTATCGCACAGGACCAGCCCGTCGGCCCCCCCCTCGGCCGCGGCCTCCAGCACCTTCATCGCATACTCCGGGGCGGCCTTATACCCGTCGAAGAAGTGCTCGGCGTCGAAGAACACCTCCATCCCCTTGCCCTTGAGGTACGCCACCGATTCCCGGCAGATTCTCAGGTTCTCATCCAGCGAGCACCCCAGCACCTTCTCTACGTGCAGGTCCCAGGTCTTGCCCACAATCGTCGCCGCCGGCGTCCCGCAGGCCACGATCGCCCCCAGCGACGCATCGTCGCCCACCTTCGTATCCGCCCGCCGCGTGCTGCCGAACGCCACTAGCTTCGACCGCCCCAGCCCAAGGGCCTTGGCCTCCGTGAAGAACTGCATCTCCTTGGCGTTCGAGGCCGCGTACCCGCCCTCAATATAGTCCACGCCCAACTCATCCAGCCGCCGCGCAATCGACAGTTTATCCTCCAGCGAGAAGCTCACCCCCTCCGCCTGCATCCCGTCACGAAGCGTTGTGTCATAGACTGCGATCTTTTCCATCGGCGATCCCGTCCAGGGCTCAATTCACACAAGTCATTGTAATAATGAAACTTACGGCGGCCATACTAACGCGCCGCAGCCGCCTGTAAAGCCAAAAGTGCTTTCGGCAGGCCGTGACTGTCCACCCGCCCCGCCTGCACCCGCGACCAGGCCGGAACGGAAAATCACAAATCGAACGCCCGAACGCGGATTATCCACTTGCACCATCCGCCACAGGCACTAGAATCATGGCTTCTCGCAGCTCACAACAACGTCCACGGATAGTGATCGGCCACCCATGCTGCTGACACAGATTCTACAGCCCGCCTGCGTAAAGGTGCCCCTTTCGGGCACCGACAAGAACGCGGTCATCACCGAGATGGTCGATCTACTTGGCGCCCAGGGCCTGTTTGCCGATCGCAATGCCGTCCTCGACGCCGTGATGACCCGCGAGAGAATTCGCAGCACCGGTATCGGCTCATCCCTGGCGATCCCCCACGGCAAGAGCAACGCCGTGGCCAATCTCGTCATGGGTATCGGCATCGCCCGTGAACCGATCGAGTTCGACAGCATCGACCGCAAGCCCGTCACCATCGTGATCCTCCTCATATCGCCGCCCGACCAGACCGCCATGCACATCCAGGCCCTGGCCAAGATCAGCCGACTCATGCTCGACCGAGAATGCAAGCGGGCCATCGAGGACGCTTCCTCCGCCGACGAGGTCTACAACCTCATCAGCGACAAAGACAGCCAATAGCCCCTGTAAAGCCTTCCCTGAAGAGCACTTGCGCCGCACCCCAGCCGCCGGCTACTTGTCCGCCTCCCACAGGATCAGATTCATGTCGTGAGGATTGGCCATGTCCGCATGTCGGGGCAGCACCCGCACCGCCACGCCATGCTGGCCCGTATCCTTGCACCGCATCGACCCCGTGAACCAGTGCCGTCCGTCTTCCTCGGTCTTGCCCGTCGGCTCCATGGGTACGGTCTTGCCCTCGCGGATGTTGCCCCAGGCATCGACTTCGCCGTGGTACATCTGCACCGTTACATCGGCCGGTGTCGCGCGACCGAGGCGAACCAGGGCGTTGACGTTCACCTGCGAACCGACCGTCAACTGCGGCTGCTTGGGGTTCAGCGGCGCCCGCCCGTGTCCGTTACCCACGTCCAGAAGCACATCCTGAATCGAAAAATCGCCCCAGGCCTGCTGCATGTCCCTACGCCACCGCGTGTACTCCCGGGCGCCCTTCATCCCATCGGCCGACAACGACTGCCACCGCGTGGCCGCCGGATTATAGAATCGCCGCATGTACTGGCCCACCATCCGGTGTGTGTTGAACCGCGGCGCAATGAACCGAACCGAACTGCGGATCCGCGAGATCCAGGCCCGTGGAATGTTGTCCGCACTGCGCGTGTAGAACAGCGGCACAACTTCATTCTCCAGGATGTCATACATCGACTGGGCCTCGACCTTATCCTGGTAATCCGGGTCCTCGTAGGTCTCTTCGGCCCCGATGACCCAGCCGCCGTCCGGCTGATACCCTTCGGGCCACCAGCCATCGGCCGTGCTCATGTTCAGCACGCCGTTCAACGCCGCCTTCATCCCGCTGGTGCCGCTGGCCTCCATCGGCCGCCGCGGCGTATTGAGCCATACATCCACGCCACGCACCAGCAGCTTCGCCACGTGCATGTCGTAATCCTCCACAAATACGATCCGCCGCCGCGCATTGTGCTGGTTGGCGAAGTGGACGATCTGTCGGATGATCTCCTTGCCCTCGGTATCCCGTGGATGGGCCTTGCCCGCGAAGATAATCTGCATCGGCCGCTCACTGTTGCTCAACAACCGCATCAGCCGCTCCGGGTCCCGCAGCAACAGGTTCCCGCGTTTGTAGCTGGCGAACCGACGTGCGAAACCGATGGTCAGCGACTCCGGATCAAGCACCTCTTCGGCATAGTTCAATTCGCTGTGGTAGGTGCCCCGCCGCTTCATCTGCGCCTTGAGTCGATGGCGCGTGAAGACAATCAACTCTTCCTTGCACCGCTGATGCACCTGCCACATCTGCTCATCCGGTATCTGCTCGATGTCCTTCCATACCGACGGATCCGTCGGCTCCTCGATCCAGCTCGGTCCCAGATAGCGCTTGTACAGCGACGCCACCTCCGGCGCCAGCCAGGTCGTCGTATGCACGCCGTTGGTGATCGAACGGATCGGCACCTCCCGGATCGGCACCCGCGGCCACAGACTCGCCCACAGTTCACGCGAGATCTGGCCGTGCAGCCGGCTCACGCCGTTCATATGGCTGCTCAGGTTGATCGCCAGAATCGGCATCTTGTACGCTTCGTTGTCATCGTCCGGCAGCATCCGCCCCAGACTCATGAACTGGCTCCGACTGATCCCCAGCTCCGGGAAGTACGACCCGAAATACTTGTCCATCAACTGCGTGCGGAACTCGTCGAGTCCCGCCTTCACCAGCGTGTGCACCGTGAACACGTTCGCCGTCCGCGTCGCCTGAAGCGCCTCGTCGAACGTCATGTTGTACTTCGTCCGCAGGTGCCGGATACGCTCCAGGCCCATGAACGCCGCATGGCCCTCGTTCATGTGGCAGACCGTCGGCTCCACATTCATCGCCAGCAGCGCCCTGAACCCGCCGATCCCCAGCATGATCTCCTGGCGAATCCGCAGCTCGCGATCCCCTCCGTACAGACTCGACGTGATCATCTTGTCCGCCGGGCTGTTGTCCGGGGTGTTCGTATCCAGCAGGTAAAGCGCGATGCGCCCGACGCTGACCCGCCATATCTGCGCCGTCACCGGCCGCCCCGGATACTCCACGCTCACCGTCAACGGGCGGCCCGCGTCGTCACGGACCAACTCCATCGGCATCCCGTGGAACTCGTTGTCCGTATACACTTCCTGCTGCCACCCGTCCACATTCAGATACTGACGGAAGTAGCCCCGCTGATACAACAGACCCACGCCCACCAGCGGAATGCCCAGATCGCTGGCGCTCTTGAGGTGGTCGCCCGCCAGGATGCCCAGGCCGCCCGCATACACCGGCAGCGACTCATGAAGCCCGAACTCCGCGCTGAAATACGCGATGATCGGCTTCTGCTCGAAGGACGTCACCCGGTCAAACCATGTCGGCCGGGCCATATACTCCCTCAGCCGTTCCACCGCCCGCCCCAGTTCAGAGAGGAACCCCGGCTTCTTCGACAATACTTCCAGCCGCTGCTGCGGCACCTTCCCCAGAAGCCTCACCGGATTGTGCCCGCACGCCTCCCACAGGGCCCCGTCGATCCGCTTGAACAATTCCTCGCTCTCGGGATTCCACGACCAGAACATGTTCTTCGCCACATATTCGAGGTCCTTCAGCGCCTCCGGCAGCGCCGGAAGAACAGTGAAGCTATGCACTGGTGACATCTTGCGTCTCCGTTATGTAAACCACAGCTGCTCAAGATTCTCACTGTATTATCGGTCTATGCCCATAGACCCTGGGACGTTCATTTCATCGACCATCAGCCTCCTCTCCTTGAACGCAAAGCCCCTCGAAACGCTCCCTGTCCCGCGACTCCAACAGGATACCGCCCCTTCAGCCTTTGTCCAACCCCCATAGAAAAAGGCCTGCGTACAGGCCTTTAACTTCAGGCGCCTCCGCGAGTGCCGTAGGAAAGTGTTTGAAGAGAACCCATTACTGCAAGGTGGGCAGTCGTTGCTTCAGTCCGAAAGTCCTGTCAAAGCAGGCTTATCCGGCTCAAGGAGACCTGACTTCCCTCAGAACGGGCATCGGTTCCTTCAAACCATTACTTTACCGTACAAACACCGCAGGGGTTAGCCTGCGTATTTCTTATCTTATACCAAATTGGCCGCGACAAGTCAACACATTATCGCGCCTTCCGGCGATCTGCAACAGTTATTCTCATACTCTTTTTCGGTTCGCCGGCCGTTCATTCTACAGCAAAAAAGCCCCCCGCCGCGGCCCGGTTTGTAACCCTATATCCGTCCGATACTTACAGCCGTGCGCCCCGTCGAGGGCTTGGCCCATCCTGTCTTGTGAACACGCCAATCACCTGCCATGCACACGGCCGCACGCCCTTCAATGCCGTCCTCCCCCCCCGGAGCCCCTCTTTCTCGCCTTCGTCGGCCCCCCGCGCATCCGCATAAGCCCCTGCCCGGACACGTCAGACCCCATACGCTAAATCGCCCGCAACTGGGCCCCCACACCGGACTTGAGACCGTCCAGTATGCGATTCTGCATTTCATCAACGGCCTCATGCGTCAGCGTGCCGTCCGCATCGCGGAAACGCAGCGTCAGCGTCACGCTTTTCCGGCCCGACGGCACACCCTTGCCACGATAGATCGTCACAAAATCCAGCCGCTCCAGTTCCTCCGGCGCCCGCCCCCACACCGCATCGGCAACCTTCGACCACGCCACAGGCTCATCGATCACAATGGATAGATCGCGCACAATCGCCGGGAACCGCGGTATTGGCCGTACCCCAATCGGCCCGCCGACCAGCTTCGCCAGATCATCGAAACAGACCTCCGCCGCCACCGGCGACAGGTCCTTGATATCGAACACACCCGCCACCTTCTCAGACACTACCCCGGCCACGCCGATCGCCGCCCCATTAACCTCCACCGTCGCCCCGTGCTCCGCCCAGGGCAACTGTGCCGGCTTGAACACAACCTCCGCATCCCGATTCAGCACGGACACCACGCCCTCCACGGCCCCCCGCAGCGCCCGAAAATCCCCCTCGCAAACCAACCCCAGCTTCGGCCGCTCAATCGGCAACCCCGTGGCACGGGCATCCTGCCCGCACGTGTCGAGGGCGTCTCGCCCTCGAATCGCGGGCAGGCCTGTCCTGAGCGAAGCGAACGGGATGCCCGCGACACGGGAAAAACTCGCGGGCGAGACGCCCGCGACGCGGGGGTCGGCCGTATTGGCTGAGGAGCATTTTGAGACATTGAAACGGTTGAAGGATTTAGGGTTGCCGGTCAATCCCCATATCGAGAAGGCCGCGACGATTGATGAGGTTCTCAAGATATGCCACCGGTGGGAGCAGAAGCGGTCAAAGCTGGATTACCAGATTGATGGGATGGTGGTCAAGGTCAACCGGATTGACCAGCGGGAGGTGCTGGGGACGACGGGTCGGGCGCCCAAGTGGTGCATCTCATACAAATTCGCGGCCGAGCAGGCCGAGACGGTCATCGAGTCGATCGACGTGCAGGTGGGCAAGACCGGGACGCTGACGCCGGTGGCGAACCTGCGGGCGGTGCTGCTGGCCGGCACGACGGTCAGGCGGGCCAGCCTGCACAATTTCGATGAGTTGCGGCGGCTTGATGCGCGGGTGGGCGATACGGTGCTGGTGGAGAAGGCCGGAGAGATCATTCCGCAGGTCGTCGGCGTCCGGCGGGAATTGCGGCCGCACGGGACGAAGGAATTTGCTGTTCCGCACAAGTGCCCGGAGTGCGGGTCGCCCGTGCAGAAGGATGAGGGCGGCGTGTACGTTCGCTGCATCAATGCGCGGTGCCCGGCGCAGCTCAAGGAGCGGATACTGTACTTTGCCGGGCGTGGCCAGATGGACGTCGAGCAACTCGGACGCGCGCTGGTCGAGCAGCTCGTGGATGTGGGGCTGGTCAAAGATCTCGCGGATTTGTACCGGCTGACCCAGGCGGACCTCGAGCCGCTGGAGCGAATGGCGGCCAGGAGCGCGGCCAATGTGGTCGAGGCCATCGAGCAGAGCAAGACGCGGGAGTTGTGGCGGTTCGTGGCGGGGTTGGGGATTCGGCATGTCGGGGGGCAGTCGGCCCAGATACTGGCCGAGCGGTTCGGCTCGCTGGAGGCATTGATGGAGGCCGACCGTGGGGCATTGGAGCAGATCGACCAGATTGGGCCGGTGATGGCCGAGAGCATCCATGCCTATTTTCGCAAAGAGGACAACCGTCGGGTGATCCGGCGAATGCTGGAGGCGGGGGTTGTGCCGACGCCGCCGCAGAAGCGTGAACCGGGCAGGCTGGCGGGCAAAACGATTGTGGTGACCGGGACGCTGGAGGCCTTCACGCGGCCGCAGGCCGAGCAGGCGATTCGCGCCGCCGGCGGCAAGGCCTCGTCGAGCGTCAGCAAGAACACGGATTTCGTCCTGGCCGGCGAGAACCCCGGCAGCAAGCTGGACAAGGCGCGGAAGCTGGGAGTGAAGGTTATCAACGAGGCCGAGTTCACGGAGATGCTATAGGTCATGGACGCGGCGGATGAAAGATTCATGAAGGAGGCCCTGGAGCTGGCGGAGCGAGGGATCGGGGCGGTGGAGCCGAATCCGGCCGTGGGTTGCGTGATTGTGCGGGATGGTCGGATCATCGGACGGGGTTGGCACAAGGCGTTCGGCGGGCCCCATGCCGAGATCGAGGCCCTGGCGGATTGCCGCGGGCGCGGTATCGATCCGGCGGGCGCCACCGTTTACGTGACGCTGGAGCCCTGCTGCCACTACGGCAAGACCGGCCCGTGCACCGAGGCGCTCATCGCCGCCAGGGTCGCCCGGGTGGTCGTGGCGATGCAGGACCCGGCGGGCCATTGCGACGGGGGCGGGATGGCGAGGCTGCGGGCGGCCGGGATTGTGGTGGAGCCGGGCTGTTGCGAAAGACAGGCGAGACTGCTGAACGCATGGTTCATCACATGGCACCGCCAGGGACGGACCTGGGTCATACTGAAATGGGCCCAGAGCATCGATGGGTATCTGGCGCACAGGGGCGAGCCGCCGCCGCGATGGATATCGAATGCGTTGAGCCGGGAGGATTCGCACCGGCTGCGGCGGCGGGTGCAGGGAATACTGGTGGGCATTACGACGGTGCTGGCGGACGACCCGCTGTTGACGGCACGGCCGCCGCGCGATGGGCCGCCTGCGTCGCCGCGTGAGGACGAGACGCCCTCGACACGGGAAGCGAGGGGCGAGGGATGGCGGACGAGGGACGAGGGCGGCGCCATGCGGGTGGTGCTCGACAGCAGCTTGCGCATCCCCCTGGGATGTCGGCTTGTTCGCACGGCCGGGCAAGGGCCGGTTCTGGTCTTCGCGCGCCAAGGGGTTGTCGCGGAGAAAGCGGACGTGCGGCGGCGGCTGAGCGACGCAGGCGTGGAGGTCGTGCCGTGTCCACAGGCTGAGGGTCCGTGTGATCCGGCGTTTGTTCTGGATGAACTGGCGCGGCGGCAGGTGTGCCAATTGGTGGTCGAGGGAGGACCCACGGTGCTGCGGGCGTTCTACGATAGGGGGCTGGCCGACGAGTTCTGTGTATATGTGGCGCCGGTGAGGCTGGGGGCCGCGGGGGCGGCCGCCATCGGGGATGAACTGATGCGGGCGGCGGACGGGCAGGGGTTGTACGAGGTGCACAGGCGGCCGTTCGCCGATGATGTCCGCGTGACTGGATTAACGCAGCGCGCGATCCATGCGCTTGAATTGAATACAGTTGCGTGATATGGAGGCCGGCCATCCAATGGGTATCCAGTCCAATTCGATGCCCGGAGGCTTCGCTTCGCTCGGCATAACATTGGATCGTGGGCATCGTGCGGATACAACCTGTGGAGTGAGACGAAGGCTATGACGATGGAAAAACGCGAGGTGGTGCGGCTGGCGATGGAGCACAAGCGGCCGCCTTATGTGCCGTGGCATTGCACGTTTACGGTGGAGGCGGCGGCGAAGCTGCGGGAGCGTCTTGGGACCGACGACCTCGACTCGGCGGTGGACAACCACTTCGTTAAGCTCGGCAGTGATATCGGTTTCTTTGATGCACTGGATGATGAGCGGTATCGGGATGTGTTCGGCGTCGTGTGGGACCGCCGCGTGGACAAGGACATCGGCGTCGTGGAGAATTGTATGCTGCCCGAGCCGACACTGGCCGGATATGAATTCCCCGATCCACTGGACCATCGGTTTTTCCAGAGCATCCCGGCGATGCTCGACCGCTACGGAGATCGCTGGCGGGTCTTCAAGATAGGGTTCTCGCTGTACGAGCGGGCCTGGACGCTGCGGGGGATGGAGAACCTCTTGATGGATTTCATCGAGCATCCCGACTTCGTCGACGTCCTGCTGGGAACGATCGCCGACTACAATATCACGCAGGTTCGGCGGGCCCTGGAGTATGATATTGACGCGGTCTACTTCGGAGACGACTGGGGCTGGCAACGGGGCCTGCAGATGGGCCCGGCCATGTGGGAACGGTTCATCCGGCCGCCATTGCAGCGGATGTACGCCGTGGTGCGGCAGGCGGGCAAGCGGGTGATGATCCATTCGTGCGGCAAGGTCGATGAACTGTTCGACGCCTTGGCGGGGATCGGGCTGAACTGCTTCAATCCGTTCCAGCCGGAAGTGATGGACGTGTTCGAACTGATGCGGCGGTATCGTGGCAGGCTGGCGTTTCATGGAGGGCTCTCGACACAGCGGACGCTTCCTTATGGGTCGGTGACGGATGTGCGGGTGGCCACGGATCGGTTGCTGGCCGCCGGGGCGGCCGGGGGGTATGTCTTCTCACCGGCGCATGCGGTGGAGGGGGATGTGCCGGTCGAGAATATGATCGCGTTCATCGAACGCTTAGGGGCGCAGGCCGGTTACAGGGGCTGACGAGCGAGGCGGCACAGGGTGCGGTTTTTCTTCATTTTTCTTGTTGCAGGCCTGTGGAATGGGTTAGAATTGTAGTGTTGTGTGTGCAGACCGGCGGTTACGCTAAATCTTGATAATGGCACACCAGCAACGGGGAGGCAGGGTGATGAATCGTGTCTCCCCCTTTCTCTATCCTCACCGAGCAAACCAGCCCCGGCGTTTTTTTTGCTTCCGGTGCTGTTTGGCCTTGACAGGGTGTCATGCTCTCGGGTATACTGTGAACCGTGCCGGGGATGTGCGTGCGTTCCCGGTCTGTGCCGGTACAGGGTGTGGTTGTATAGAGAAGGGCTGATGGTGGCGTGTTCCATGGGGGAACGACAGAGTATCTATGAGCGCGTGCAGTGGAAGGGACTGTTGAATACGGTCTGGGGTTCTACGCCTTTTCCGCTGAATGTGTTGGGTCTGCCTTACGGGCTGTGGGTGTACAAGAATCTGCTGAGGCGCAGCGCCACACTGGGGCAACTGGCATCGCTGCATTCGGAGCAGTACCTTCATTCGTTAGTGTTCCGGGTGTTTCGGCCGCGGCTTCATCGTGCGCAGCGGATCCTGGCGGGTTACGGCATCGAGTCGTAGGTGCCGACCGGCCGGTCAGCGGTACCGGCCCACCGAGTCGATGCTGATTTTGGCGAGGACGCCTTCGTAGAGGCGCGGCTGTGCGCCCTCTTCATTTTCCAGGCGGAGTTGAACGGTATAGTGGACGGACTGGACGTTCTCAAAGGGGATGTCGACGACGGTGTTGAAGATGTGGGAGAAGAACGCGAAGGGCAGCATTCTGGGCGAGCGGATTGTGTCGAGATCGCGGACAAGGGGCAGCACATCGTCGGCCAGCCTCAGTTCGCGGCCGTCGTCCGTGGTGAGTCTGACGGATTCGACAGTGATTCGATGGTAGCGGTCGGGTTCACCCTGGTAGCGGACGTAAAAGCCGAAAGGGCGGACTTTCTTCCAGTAGAGGAGGATGCCGGGCAGGGTAACGGTAGTCCGGTTTCGGCCGTAGAACCCACAGGTGAAGGTTTCCACGGGGCCGGAACATACAGGCTCGCATTCGTAGTGTTCGAGCTTCCTGATGGACAACCCGCCCGAAGCCAGGACGACAGCGGCGCAGCAAAACAAGACGCCCAAACCGATAAGGAGGGTGAGGGCTCGAACGCTCTTATCCCTTGCACGAATCATGGTCCCAACCATCATTTCGCCACGGCCGGGACCGCCGATAACCCCGGCCGCCGTTTGGCGGTCACGCGCAACCTGTAATACCACCGGGCCGCACGCCCAGTAGACTATACGCCCTGGAGCTGCAGGGGTTGCACAATTCTGGGGAAAAGAACCCGGCGTCGGCATCATGCCGCGCCGCGACTATGGCTTCGGGGGTGGGGCAGGGCTGTCTTCGGGGGGCGGCCCAGAGGTCTCGCCGTCGGATTCTTCCGCGGCGGCTTTGGCCTCTCGGGCTTCAGCTGCCTGCTTTTCCGCCTCGGCCTTGAGTCTGGCGGCGGCGAGAAGGGTCTTCTCGGTCTCTACGCGCACCCGTTCGAGCTCAGCCTGGACGAGGGCGGCCTCCCGCCGGGCCTCGGCCGCAAGCTGCTCGGCGGCATAGACATCACGCCGGGCAACCGCCTTGACGGCCTCTGCCTCCATGCGGCTCTCCTCGGCGTGGAGCAGTTGCCGTTGACGCTCGCGTTCGCGGGTGTCGAGGCCGAAGGGATCCATGAGGGTCTTGTGCAACTGGTCGTCGGGCAGCGGCGGCCGGTGCTTTTCGCGGATCTCCTCGACGACTTCGGCGTTGGGACGCCCGCCGATCGAGATCGTCGGCGTGAGTATAAACAGGACTTCCTTGCCCCGCTGCTCGAAGTCGCGTCCGGAGAACAGGCCCCCGACGAGCGGGATGTCCTTGAGGACCGGAACCCCGCGAATGACGTCGCGCTCCTCGGTCTTTCGGATGCCGCCGATGATCAGGCTCTCCCCGTGGCGGATGCGGTTCTCGCGGTTGGTGATCGTGCGTTCGGTGATGATCGGGTTCTGGACGATGCCTTCCGGGGTGAGTTTCGCGCCGATGCGGGCGCTGGTTTCGAGGCCGATATAGCCATCCGCATAGACATGCGGGGTGATCGTCAGCGAGTCGACGATCCAGCGATAGTCCGTCTGTGTGCGGAGGTAGCCCTCCATGGCGCCGCCGATGAAAACCTGCTGCAAGGGGACGTAGTCGCGGCTCACGATGGTGGCCGACTGGCCGTTGATCACCTCGAGCGTGGGGTTCATGAGAATCTTGAGATAGCCCTTGGATATGAGCAAGTCCACAAGCGCTCTGAACTCCTCGCCGGGCATACCGATTCGTTCGCCGAACCCGGCTTTCAGACCAAACTTCCGGCGGGCGGGGTCGCGCAGCGACGCGCCTGGGAAGGCCGGATCAAACGTCCT
Organism: Phycisphaerales bacterium UBA2266; assembly: GCA_002347125.1. GTDB lineage: Bacteria > Planctomycetota > Phycisphaerae > Sedimentisphaerales > Anaerobacaceae > UBA2266. The sequence goes on along the minus strand of DDXG01000286.1, from coordinate 4,628 downwards.
GTTCCACAGCGTCGGGATTCTGCTGCCGGACGGGTCGAGAACGAAACCCTGTGCATCTATGCTGTAGCCGCCGGCACTGGTCATCCCGGGCCCCAGAGTAGGAACCCCGCCTACCAGTGGGGCCTTCAGCCACGATACGGGCGTGCTGCTGGTGGCGTCACCGGAGAGCGTGATACCCTCGCCGAAGAGGTTCTCGACGACGGCGGTGACCTCTTTGTCCATCGTGATGCTGGCGTAGAGCTCCGAGATGAGACAGTCGATTCGGACCTGTACCGGCGGCACGTCGACTTCGTTGAGAAGATCGAGCACGGCAGTGATGTCGGCTTCCGTCGGGGCTCTGGCGATGATCTGGTTTGTGGCGGTGTTGGCGCTGAGGGTGTAGATAGGCGCGGAACTGACGTTGCCCTTGGGGTCGTAGTTGCGCATGGCGAACTGGGCGTTGATGATGCCCTCAAGATGCCTGGCCGTGTGGTACCGGCAGAAGTAGAAGAGCTTCCACTCGGGGGCGTTGCCGATGACCTGGCGGACGATGCGAGGGCCTTGGCGGTAGACTTCCGGGACCGGGATGTTCGGGTCGGCGGTGGGTTGAAGTCGGCTGAGGTTGTTGAGAATGGACTTGGCCTGGAGTTCGGAGGTCTTCTCGGGAATGTAGTCGGAACAGCCGCCTTGGAATAGGGCGACGACCACCGGGATAACCCATAGCATGCGCCATCGGGAGCGAGTTTTGAGGTCTGCCATACGCATCGTCGAAACCTCAGCCGCCCGATTGCCGCCCGCGGGCGGATACCAACGGCCGGGGAGTATTGTACTGTCGACCCAGACGGCGGTGTCAACCCGCATATTTCGGCCGGTCAGACGCCCAGATGGCGAATTATTGCACCCAGCGGGGTCGGATGAACGATATAATGGTCTGGAGCCCCTCGGCGGGGAATTCCTAAGTGCTTATTCGGCGGTATTTTAGAAGAAACTTTAATTTGTGCGGGCGGGGCCGCGGGTATCGGGCCACGGCTGCGTCTGAATACGGAAGGCGTTCCGAATATGAAGAATACAGTACTGTTCGTGGTCATTGTCGCACTGGTTCTCGTGGCATGCTACCTGACCGGCTGTGGGCCGGAGCAGCCGTTCGAACTGTAGGTAAGCGGCCGCTGATCGGGGGTGTCGCGCGTCGCCGGCGGCGATGCGAGTGCGGGTGTGCGCGCCGGCCGCCGTAGCCGGCGTGGGATGCGGGTCTATCCGTCGACCTTCTCGCCGTCGCCGGTGCGCAAAGACTCAAGCAAGCTCTGGAGTTCGGCCAGCTTATCGGGGTTGGCACTGGCCGTGTCGGTGGTTTCGTAAGGGTCGGCGACGACGTCGTAGAGTTCGGGAGCTTTGTTACCCTTGGATACGATGAGTTTCCATGGGCCCCTCCTTGCGGCCCATCCGTTGGGCGTCTTCCAGTACATGGTGCGGGTCTCCAGCTCGCTCCCCCGGCCGAAGAGGGCGTCCCAGACGTCGCGGCCGTCCCACGCAAGCTCTCTCTCCGACCGGTAGCCGACGAGCCGGCAGAGCGTGGGCATCCAGTCGACAATGTGCAGTGGGGCGGCACACCGGGCCGGTTCGAGGACGCCGGGCCGGCTTATCAGTGCCGGAACGCGGATTCCGCCTTCATAGAGATCGCCCTTCCAGCCTCGTAAGGGGCGGTTATTACCCAGGACGGTGTGGGGCTTGTCGGCGTAACGGCCGTCATATTCGGTCTTGCTGTGCCAGCTCTTCTGGCCGCCGTTGTCGCTGACAAACACGATAAGGGTGTCCTTGCGCAGGCCGCGCTCGTCGAGGGCCTCGATAATCCGCCCGATGCCGGCGTCCATGTGGGTGGTCGCCGCGGCGTACCAGCGCCGGGAAGACTCTCCCATGTCCGGATACATGTCAAGCCATTCATCCGGCTCGCTGAGCGGGTAGTGCGGTACGCTGTAGGCAACGCAGAGAAACAAGGGTCTCTCGCGGCTGGATCGTTCGATGGTTCGGACGGCCTCGGCGGTGATGAGGTCCGTGGCATGGCCCTGCTCATCGAGATACGCATCGTCCCGGTGCCACGAGACTGCGCCGGTCTTGTAGTCATGGGTATAGGGGTCGCACTGGCCGTGGAAATAGCCGTAGGAGTGGTCGAAGCCGTACTTGAGGGGGGTGTATTCCGGGGGCGAGCCCATGTGCCACTTGCCCGCGATGGAGGTCTCGTATCCGGCGCTGCGCAGTGCGGTGGCCAGGGTAACGGTGTCGTCGCGGAAGATGGCGCCGTAGGCCGGGGCCGTAACGCCGTACCGGCTGGGGTAATGCCCGGTCATCAGGCCGACGCGCGTGGGCGTGCAGGTCGGCATGACGTAGTGCCGGTCAAGCACCACCGACTCAGCGGCCAGACGGTCAATGTTGGGCGTCTTTATCTCGGAGTCGTGGTAGCCGACGTCGCCCCAGCCGAGGTCGTCGGCGATGATGAAGACGATATGGGGCCTGGCGCTCGGCCGGGCACGGGCGGGAAGCGCACTGCCGCAGCCGGTCAGGGCCGTCGCCGTTGTCGCAAGGGTCATCTTCAGGAATGAACGTCTATTCACCGTCATGGGCCGACTCCGTATGGCATTGGGTTTTCAGGATTCTGCACTGTCCCCCGGTCTTGGACGCGGAGTGCCGGCGGGGCCGAGCGATTCGTTGGTCACGAACGAGAGGCCGCCGCTGTTTGACACATCTGGTGTCAGGGCAACAAATCACTCACGCCCGATGACCGGATCCTTCACTGTGTTCAGGATGACAAACAGGGCATTGGGATCATGTTATTGTGTTCAGAGCCGCCAGGGGCTTCGCATAGCCCGGTAGAGCATCCGGCCGGCGGCCTCGTTGCCGATGATGCGCTCGGCCGCCGGGTCCCATTGGAGCCTCGTCTTGAGGCTCATGGCGATATTGGCCAGGTGGCAGATGCTCACCGAGCGGTGCCCGACCTCGACGGGCGCGGCGCAGTCGCGGCGGCTTTTCACGCAGTCGAGGAAGTTGCGGTGGTGTTCGGGGGAATCGTAAAGGCGGATTTCATTGGGACCGATGACCGTATCCTTGAGCGACGGCGGGTCGAACGTGAACTTCGCCCCATCGACGAGGACCGAGCCCTGCGAACCCTCAAACCGCATCAGTCCGTCGTTGCCGGTCTTACACTCGATCTCCAGGCCGTCGGCGTAGCGGGCGCGGAAGTGCACCTTCGTGGCGGTGGTGAAAAGGCCGTCGGCGGGCCATTCGGCCCCGAGGTCCTCGAACTCGACCGGGCCGCTCTCGTCCGAACCGTGCGCCCACTGGATGATGTCGATGTAGTGGGCTCCCAGATTGGTCGTCTGGCCGCCGGAGTAGTCTAGCCCGAAGCGGAACGTATACAGGCAGCGGTCCTTGTGGTAGGGCGCCCACGGAGCCGGACCCAGCCACATATCGTAATCGAGCCAGTCCGGCACGGGCTCGGCCTGCCAGTCGCTGGGCGGGGCCTGCTTGTTGTTGGGGCCGATCTCGAAGTAGACCCTGTTGAGTCTCCCGATGCGGCCGTTGCGGATGACCTCGCACAGGAAGCGATATTCACTGTCCGACCGGCGGTGCGTGCCCGTCTGGAACACGCGGCCGTACCGGCGGACCGCCTTGACCATCGCCCAGCCCTCGGCCAGGGCCAGCGTCAGCGGCTTTTCGCAGTACATGTCCTTGCCCGATTCGGCCGCCGCGACCGCCATGACCGCGTGCCACTGGTCCGGCGTGGCGATGCTGATGGCGTCGATGTCGCTGCGGCCGATAATCTCGCGGAAGTCGATACAGGCGTCGCATCCCTTGAACGTGCCGGATCGCTTCTGCTGGGCGTAGTGGTCCTCGACGATGGCCTGGGCGGGTTCGCGGCCGAACCACGCCCCGTTCCAGCCCTTCTTGTACCAGTGCCCGTACTGGTCGTTGGCCCGCACCGGGTCGCAGACGGCCACGACCTGGGCGTCGTCGTTCGCCAGGAACGCCCGCATGTTGTTCGTGCCCATGCCCCCTACGCCGATACAGGCCATCGTGATGCGATTGCTCGGCGCGACAGTCCCGCCCGCCCCCACGGCCGAGCCGGGAATAACGTATGGAACGCCCAACGCGACCCCCGCGGCCGCCGAGAGCTGCTTGAGAAAGACCCTGCGGCTGGTTCCGTATGCCACCATATCCTGCTCCTTAAACATTGAACCACCATTATACGCCCCACCACCCCGCCGCAAAAGGCCAAAAACCCACCGCCGCCGCCGCCGCGCTGCCCCGAATGCCTCAGTACCTCAGTGCCTCGATGCCTTCGAGATTCCCCTTGAAAAACCCGCCCGAATCGCATATAATACGCACCCAACACAGAGAGACGCTCCACCAACCTGAAACCCCAAGCCGAAGGCCGTATTCCGTGAATCCCCACGGTGCCTAGGGTATCCTATCACTGCCACATTCAACGGTATTGCATTTTGCACCATGTCCGCAAACAACGACCGACGCCAGGAACCAAGAAATGGAAAACAAAGCCAAACTTGGGCAAGCTGGGTAATATAGGCAATCCGCCCCGCAAACTCACGCCACTGTCACTCCCAGGACCCCGCGCACGCACCAGACCTGATCCTTGTAGC
>DDXG01000071.1 GCA_002347125.1 Phycisphaerales bacterium UBA2266 | reverse complement strand
CCACCACCCCATCGGCCAGCATCGCGTCGAAATCGCTGTACAGCTTGAAGCTGTCGAAATCGATCGCCTCGGCCGCCCCGTCGATATTGCCCACCGCCTTCTGCGAATCGGCCACGATACTCGGATTGGCGTCGCAGACCGCCGCCACCTCGGCCCCGGCCATCCCCTTCCACACCCGATAATGCATCCGCCCCATGAACCCGAATCCAACAATCCCAACCTTCAACATGTCCTGCTCCTTCACATCTTGTCATGCTGAGCGAAGCGAAGCATCTGGGCCTCGAACAAGACAAGGCCCTCATTCGCCGTCAGCCGTCGCGCTGACACGACTTGGCCGAAGCCGCCGGCACCGCCCGCAAATTCTAACACCACCCCCCACCCCCCTCAATCCTTTTCCCAGATTCCCCCACAAAGCAAGCGGGGCCCGCAAAGCGCGGGCCCCGTCCATATTGCCACAATACAGCACTGTGCCGGTTACAGCCCCTCCACCGCCTCCGCCAGCGATTCCATCACCTTCAGCAGCGCATCCTGATCCAGCCCCTTCAGCGCATCCTCATCCAGCCACAACCCCTCCAGGAATACCATCATCCTCTCGAAATCCACCTGCTCTGACCCACCGCCTCCCATCATCATCGAATCCCCGCCGCCACAATCGAGGCAGTCGGTGGCTATCCCCGGCCCCAGCGGCTGCTCCTTGGTGTTCCAATTCGCTATCAGGATGTTCAGGTCGTTGAAATGCACCCTGAAGAGACCTGCCTTTTCGGTGCCTTCCACATCATGGGCAAAGTCAGCACAGATCCCTGCCACGGTCCCAAGATCATCGCTGTACTCAACCGATGCGATCCCAGGCCCCAGTGGGGGCTCCTTCACATTCCACCCCGCCAGGAGCGTGTTCAAATCCCTGAAGTGCACGTAGTATAGCCCCGCCTTCTCAGTGCCTTCCATCGTATCGTCTACGTCACCGTGACACTGGCGTTCAAAGCACCAACACTCCGGCTCGCCCACGTGCGCCCACTCGCCGTAGTCCGGATGGCATGTCGGGAAGCAGTCATCATCCGGTGTCAACGGGCAGCCATACACCCAAACATCGTCAATGCACCCCTCAAAGTGGCCCTCTTCGTTCAGTTCCGGCCCGCCGTATCCGATGAAGGCGTCCGTCCAGATGCCCGCATAGCCGGACCCTGACGTCGCAGCCGCCAGTGAGCCATTGACGAACAACTGGATATCGGACCCGTCATAAGTGCCCATCAGGTGGTTCCAGTCCGTGTCGATGCCCGTACTGCCCATCGCCCAGCAGATGTCATTCAGTTGGAACATTGGGTCGTAGCCGGACAACGCAAGTCGGTACCCCACCTTCACAAAACTCCCCGACACCTCTTTGGCTTGCGACACAATCGGACGCCACTGGGCGCTAAGGCCCGACACCGGCTTCACCCACGCCGACACGGTCACACTGTCGCCGGCCAGGACACTGACAGGGTAGGACAAGGCCACGTAATCATCCCCGTCGAATTCCAGCGCATAATCCCCCGCCACGCCGGTCCAGCCATCCACCCACTCCGGGCCGCCCACCAGCGTTCCGTCGTTGCTCCCCACGGAGTCTTTCGCCACGGCGCCAGCACCTTCATCGAAATCCCAGTGGGCCACGGCCACCGGCGGCTGGCAAGGTGCCTTCATCTCCTGGAAGTCTGCGCCGAACATCAGTGCCAGCGTCAAGGAGACCGACGCCTGCGGCGCCAGTGTCCCCAGATGCCAGCCCATCGCTCCCGCAACCTCCCCGAAACTGTAAGGATGCCCGTTCAGCAACCGGTCCTCGACGCTGTCATGCGTCCCGCTGTCGGGTCGGTTATTCTCATCATAGTTGTGCCCGCCCTCATAGTATCCGTTCTCGACAACGTCGGGCTCCACCGTGGAACCGAATCCAATCCAGTCCGCGTGGTCCGCAGTCGCATCATCATGGTCGGGATCATTCCACTGGGTGATAGCGTACCGAAAAGTCCCAACTGAATGTGCCCCATTGTACGGCGTGTACTCCTCCAAAGGGTCCACATACTCTATACTTTCGTACACGGAGAAGACCGCTGCAGCGTCCTCATCCGCTGGATGCCCGTGTAGCATCTGGTAGAACTCAATGCCACTGATGCTGCTCGCAGTGATGTTGGTGATCGTGTAGGTCTGTAGCAATACGTAGCGATCGCTTCGGGCATATCCCCAACCGTTCGCGAAGGTCCTCAATCCCAACGGCGAGTTGTCATTACCCAGATCCACGACTTCGTAGTCGATCGTTATCCGAACCTCTCCATTGCTGATAATGGACCGCCCCGTGTCGTTCATGTCGATGAAGTCCCCCAGGTCGGATACCTTTCCCTGGCTGACGGGCACAGGGTTAGTCGGATCATGCCAGCCTGTCGCCAATTCAAGCTCGAAATCGCTGTTGGTGGTCCAAAACGGGAATCTGAAGTAGTCTGTCAACCACATGGCGTGTGGATCCGTGGCGATACCGTCATAGTAGATCGCCGCCGCCCATTCGCCCGAGAGCATCTCATGGTAGTCATAAGGGTGGCACTCAGATAGTCCTGCTCCGCCCCAGTGGTACCAATCGCAGAATCCGCCTCCGTCAAATTTCGCGAACCAATGTGGGCTCGCAAGCAACACAAACTTGTCCTGCGGCCTCATCGCCGCGGACACCCGCACGTTTGCCATGCTCCACACAGAGAACAACGCAACCAACAGAGCAAGATTCCTTCTGCGCATAACCAAGTCCTCCGTTTCGGAACTGTTACATGCTGACAAACTCCGCGCCTCGTGGACTGTGCGCCGCAACTGGGGCAACACCGAGCCACGAGAGACGGGAGGCACTCATCCGCAGCGTCCACGCCGCATCAGCACCGATCCCAACAGTAATAACCCCAGCGTCGTCGGTTCGGGGACCTCATGGAAGACGGTTCGAAGATAAGCGTCGTGTGTCATTTCCAAGTGAAGAGGCGCGCCATTAGCCCAGAGTCCCGATACATAGTATCGGCGCTGCCGCGCATCCCATATAGCGTCGAAGCCGTGACCATATACGTTGAGTGACGCATCGTCGTATACGGAGACTTGGCAATTGACGAACCCACCTGTCACCACACCGACGGCGGCGTCAGAGAAACTCAAGTAATAGTAAGTCGCTCCCCCGGTGATGGAAATGGAACTCGCGCCATACGCGACCAGCCAAGTTGTGTGCGATGCCGTAGTGCTGCCAGTGCCAAGCACAGTGAATGTGCTGAGGCCATGCGTATGCACCTCCCATACATCGCCCCCCGTCATAACCACATTCGCGTTATCCCAGACGTTGACGACGCCGTAGATATCTCCCTCTTGGATAACGCCGTCGGCGTAGAAATCCACGACCGTCGTTGGCGGCCCCTGGCCCGTTGTCGCCCCTGCTTGCCCGCCCGCCAGGACGACCAGCCCAAGCAGTACCATCGTCACTCTAAACATGATTGTACTTCTCCTTTGCGCCCGCGCACTCGCACGGCGCGCACCATGAGGGGTATGAATGATAACCAGCGAAGGCCCACGAAGGCCGCCGCATCAGATTCGATTGAGACCGCTACCCGCATATCCCGCATGCCTTTCCAAACCGCCGCCGCGCTTCATGGCTCGCTCCTGATACAGAATCCGTTCTCTACTGCCTTTCATCACCTCGGAACCGGCCCGCCCGAACGTCCATCATCCGCGCCGTCAACCGGCCGGCCGACGTCAATCGGCCTCCACAACAGGCAAGCATACCACAATCGCCCAGCCCCGTCAAGCCCACACGGACGCCCGAGGCCGCGTTTTTCCACTATCCTGCCCGTTTCTGCCTGTCGCTATCGCACGATCCCGCCCGGATTCCCGGTCCGGCCCACTCGCAAGGGCCCGTAAGCCGCAACCCGGACTCAACCGTTCAGCAACCAAATTACACGACCGCCCACCCCCTGTCAAGAGAAAACAGGAGATTCAAACTTCCCGATATTCTCGTA